>JAWLFN010000157.1:0-6683 GCA_041685555.1 Gammaproteobacteria bacterium
CGTGCCCTGGTTCGTGGCGCGCATTCCCACCGACTATTTTTACAGCGGTCGGCGCTCCGTTCTACCCTGGGCCCGGCATCACCCGGCGCTGCGCTGGCCTCTGCTGGTACTGAAGAATGTAGTGGGGATCGTGTTTCTGGCCGCCGGTATCGCCATGCTGGTGTTGCCCGGTCAGGGACTGTTGACCATGCTGGCCGGCATCCTCCTGCTGGACTTTCCGGGAAAGTACCGATTCGAGCGAAGGCTGATCCGGCAACCGGCGATTCTGGACAGCATCAACTGGCTGCGCCGGCGGCGTGGCAGGCCTCCCCTGCAGCTCTGATCGCCCCATACTCCGATTGTCATGACAGTGTAACGATGCCGCTTCACAATGGCCGCCAATCATTCCATGACTGCGCAGGAGTTTGCCATGACCCGGTCGACACATTCCCGTCCCGTTTCTCCATCACGTCGGAGCCTGCTGCGGCAGGGCCTGGTGGCCACTGGCGTGATCGCCGCGGGCCCGGCCCTGTGGGGTTCGGGCAGCCATGCGGCCTCGCCGCGCTCCGCGCTGCCGGTCGGCTCCAGCCCCCGCACCAGCAACATTCCCAACCTCGCTGGCACGCTGCACGAAGTGACTGTGGAAAACGACCTGCACACCCGCGTGCGGCTGCCCCGAGGCTTCGCCATCCGCGAGGTGGCCCGCACCGGACAACGACCGGTGGCCTCTTCAGACTACCTCTGGCACCAGGACCCCGACGGGGGCGCCACCTTCGCCACCGATGAGGGCGGCTGGGTCTATGTCTCCAACGCCGAGGTCGGTGAACGCGGTCATGGCGGGGTTGGCGCGTTGCGTTTCGATGCCGCCGGCGAGCTGGTCGACGCCTATCCGATCTGCAGTGGCACCACCAACAACTGCGCCGGTGGCCCCACCCCGTGGGGCACATGGCTGACCTGCGAGGAAATCGACGGCGGCATCACCTATGAGTGCGATCCGATGGGACGCCGACCCGCCGTGCCCTGCCCGGCCCTGGGCGTGTTCAAGCATGAGGCGACGGCGGTGGATCCGGTGCGCCGACACATCTATCTGACCGAAGACACACCGGACGGCAACTTCTATCGCTTCACTCCCGATCATTATCCCGCCGGAGGACGCCCGGACCTGTCCTCCGGCACCCTGGAAGTGGCGATCGTGGACGGTGATGATCCCCACGCCACCCGCCCGGTCCGCTGGGCCGCCGTGAGCAATGCCCAACCCGACAATGACGGCGTGCGCCTGCGGCCCGGCGCCACCGCTACCCGATACCAGGTACCCGGCGCGGCGACCTTCGATGGCGGCGAGGGCTGCTGGTATCACGAGGGTATCGTGTACTTCACCACCAAGGGCGACAACCGCGTATGGGCGGTGGATTGCGCGGCACAGACCATTGACCTGATCTACGACAAACAGAGTCAGCAGGCCTTCAACCCGGGCATCGACGACGTCGACAACCTCACCGTATCGGCCGGTGGTGATGTGTTGGTGGCCGAGGATGGTGCCGAGATGCGCATAGTGGTGGTCGGCGCCGACCTGACCCCGTTCGAACTGGTCAACGTGCAGGGCCATCGCGGCTCGGAGATCTGCGGGCCTGCTTTCAGCCCGGATGGCAGTCGTCTGTACTTCAGTTCCCAGAACGGTGCCGAAGGCAACGCATTGGACGGCCGGATCTATGAAATGCGGGGACCGTTCTTCGTCTGACCCGGCACGCCGGTGCGGGACCAGTCACACGGCTGGATCTGTTCGGTGGTATGGACTGCGCGTATACTGTGCCGCATGAACATACAACGACTGATCGCCATCCTGCTGCTGTGCCTGGTCGGACTGCAGCCTGTCCTCTCCCAGGCGCAACCCGCCACCATTCCCGACACCGATCAAGACCCCGAACAGTTGGCCAGCGATGTTGATGCCGGCCAGCTGCAGGGGCTGATTGACACGCTGGAGGATCCCGAACGCCGCGCCATATTCCTGGAGCGGCTCAATACCCTGCGGGCGTTGCAACAGAACCCCGAAGAGGACGAGGCGCCAGTCGATGAGATCCAGGTCATCGCCAATGGCCTCACCGCCACTCTGATGGGCGTCGCCACCCGCGCCATTGACTCACTGACGGCCCGACTCGAGGGTGCCACCGCCTACATCAGCGAAACCCCCGCCGCGCTCAATGCGGCCTACGCCGCCATCCTGGATCCCGACGACCGCCGCGTGATCCTGGAAATCGTGGGCAAGGTGATCGGCACACTGATCGCGGCCCTGATGGCCGCCTGGATCATGGCCCGGTTGCTGGCCCGGCCCTGGCGCCACATTCAGCAACGCTCGGCGGACAGCATGCTGAACCGGATATTGCTGATGGTGGTCACGTTGGTGCTGCGCCTGATCCCCCTGGCCGTATTCCTCGCCGTGGCGTACCTGGCGCTGCCGGTGCTCGACCCCCGACCCGCCACCCGCACGGTATTGCTGTCACTGGTCTATGCCCATCTCATTGCGCAATCGATCATGGTGCTGGGCGCCACCCTGCTGGCCGTGGACAGCCCGTCCCACCGCCCCTACCGTCTGGCCGACGAGACCGCCGCCTACGTCTACGTATGGATCCGCCGCATCACCATCGTGTCGGTATACGGCTATTTCATCAATCAGGCGCTGCTGATACTGGGTATGAACGCGGACGCACACAGCATACTGGTCGACACCACCGGTCTGCTGGTGGCGCTGCTGTTCATCACCCTCATTCTGCAAAACCGCCATGCCATCGCCCGGGCCATCCGGGGCGGAGATACGGTCACCGGCATGGCGGCGCAGCTGCGCGGCACGCTGGCGCTGTTCTGGCACCTGCTGGCCGTGGTCTACATCATCGGTGTCTACATGGTCTGGGCCACCGAGCTGGAGGGCGGGTTCACCTTCCTGGTCTGGCGCACCGTGATCACACTGGCCGTCATCCTGGGCGCACGGGTGGCCATGATCGGCGCCGAGCGCGGCCTGCAGAAGCTTTTCCATCTACCCCCCAGGCTGCGCAAGCAGTATCCCGATCTGGAGCGACGCGCCGATCGTTACCGCCCGCTGGTGACCCGCATCCTGCGTTTCCTGCTGATGGTCATCGCGGTACTGGCCATCGCCCAGACCTGGGGCATGGATGCCGCCGGTCTGTTCGCCAGCGAAGCCGGACGCGCGCTACTGGCAAGGATTCTGCGCATCGCACTGATCATCGCCGCCGGCCTGATCATCTGGGAGATCTGCGCCGCACTGATCGAACACAAGTTGCGCGCCGTGGATGGCAACACGCGACGGATGGCCACGGTACTGCCCCTGATACGCAATATCGTGCGCCTGACCATCGCTGCCGTCGGCATCATGATCGTGCTGTCCGAACTGGGCATGAACATCGGTCCGCTGATCGCCAGCGCCGGCGTCATCGGCCTGGCCATCGGTTTCGGCGCACAGACTCTGGTACGTGACCTGATTTCGGGCATGTTCGTGATCTTCGAGGACATCATCGCCGTCGGCGACTGGGTCGAGATCGGCACACACACCGGCATTGTCGAGTCCATGCACATCCGCACCATGGAGCTGCGTGACCTGTCGGGCAACATCCGCGTCATCCCCTTTGGGGAGGTGACCAGTGTCCACAAGGTGGCCAACGACTACAGCTATGCCATGATCATCATCGGCGTGGCCTACCGGGAGGATGTGGAGGAAGTCATCACCCTGCTCCGGGAGATCGGTGAGGAAATGCAGCAGGATCCGGACTGGAAATACATCATCCGCGAACCCCTGCTGGTCGATGGCGTCAATGACATGGCGGCCTCTTCCATCGACATCCGCCTGCGCATCAAGTGCCAGCCACTGGAGCAATGGGGACTGCGCCGGGAGTTCCTGCGCCGCACCAAGAAGCTGTTCGACGAGAAAGGCATCGAGATTCCGTTCCCGCACCAGACCATCTACTTCGGCGAGGACAAGAACGGTCAGGCACCGGCGGCGCATGTCCAGCTCAGCGAAATGGCCGCCGCGACACGGCGCGACGAGGCTGACAACAACCATAAAAAGAAGACCGACGATGCCATCACGGACAACAGCCGCAATGACGGGCCGGGCTCGGGAACCGACATCGAGCAGTGATCAGCGGAACGGGAAGAACACCGGCAGCAGCCAGCCGGCCGTCAGCAGGTAGACCACGGTCACCGGCGCGCCAGCGCGCAGGTAGTCCCGGAAGGTGTAGCCACCCGGTGCCATCACCATCAGATTGGTCTGGTAGCCGTGCGGCGTCATGAATGAAGCGCTGGCGCCGAACAGCACGGCCATGATGAACGGCATTGGCTCCACGTCCAGATTGCCGGCCGCTCCCAGGGCCATCGGGAACATCAACGCCGCGGCGGCATTGTTGGTCATCAACGCGGTCAACAGCGCCGTCAGCAGCAGGATCAGCACCACGGCCGCGTGCGGCCCCGTTGAAAAGGCATTCATGACACCATTGACGATCAGGCCGGCCAGCCCGGTACTGGCCAGCACCTGACTCACCACCAGGGCGGAGACAATGGTGATCAGCAGGTACCAGGGAATGTTGCGCCGCAGCTCATGCACCCGCACCAGCCCGGCCGCCAGATAGATCGCCAGCAGCACCGCCAGCCCTCGCAGCAATGGCACCACTCCGGTGGCCGCCAACAGGATGACCAGGGCGAACCCGCCCAGGGCCAGCGCCGACTTCCACGGGGACACGAAACGCTCGACGATGGGCCGCGACACCGGAATGAAATTGCGCTGCAGGTTGTTGCGGTTGTCGAAATCCGGCCCGGTGGCCAGCACCAGGACATCGCCCGGCCGCAATGGCAATGACGCCAGATTGGCGCGCAGGTAGCGGGACGAGCGGCGCACGGCCAGCACCGCGGCATCGAACCGGGACCGGAAATCGACGCTCTTGATGCTGCGGTTGCACAATACCGACTCGCCGCTGACCATCACCTCCAGCAGGTTGTCGGTCGGAATCTCCGTCGAGTCCTCCATCACGGCCAGGCCATCGAATCCGGCCAACAGGTCCAGCCGCTGCACATCGCCGGCGAACACCAGTTTGTCGCCGGCCCGGATCGCGGTGCCCGGCCTGACCGGCGCCAGCAGCTGCTCGCCCCGGATGATCTCCACCAGGTACAGACTGCCCAGCTCCCGCAGACCCGCTTCGGCCACGCTACGGCCCACCAGCGAAGACGTGTCCTGGACCTGCGCCTCGATGAAATAGTCGGCGGCCGGCGGCTCACTGATGTCACGACGCTGCAGCAGATACGGCAGGGTCAGCCACATCGTCAGCGAACACAATACCAGCAGCACCAGACCGAGTGGCAGTGGCGCGAGCAGGTGCAGCCCCGCCATGCCCTCACTCTGCACGAAGCCGTCGATAAGCAGGTTGGTGGAGGTGCCGACCAGGGTCATTGCGCCGCCCAGCGTCGCCGCATAGGCCAGCGGCATCAACAGCCGTGAAGCATCCGCCCCCGCGCCCTTGACCGGGCTGACCAGTGACGCCACCACGGCCGTGTTGTTCAGCAGCGCTGAATGCACACTGACCGCCAGCATCAACTTGGCCATGGCCGTGCGGTAGCCACCACTCAGCATGCGGCGCGTCCAGTACTCCAGCGCCCGGGACTTGTTCAGCACCACCGCCACCAGCATCAGCAGCCCCAATGTCAGCACGCCCGGATTGACCAGTTGCTGGCGCAGCACATCGGTGCTGACCAGACCGGCCGCGTAGAACAGAAAAGCCGCCGTGGAAAAACACACCGCCACGGATTGGCGGCCCTGTAACAACACCACCATCAATGCCGTGACAATGACGGCCACCAGTCCCTGCTCCCAGGTCATAGATCACGCTCACTTTCCATCGTGAATGCATTCATTTTCACGGAATTCCGATTGACAAAAGCAGTACTATAATGATTATGTATAACCTGTCACAGCCAGTATAAATACGATCAATTCTACTAATAAACGCTTTACAGTATTTACGGGGAGCAATAACAATGAATACACCCTTTCCCTGCCAGCACAAGGCGCTTGTCGCCGGCATTATCCTGGCCGGAGTGTCCCATACCGCCGCGGCGCAGGACAATGAAACCATTGAAGAGGTGGTGGTCACCGGCTCCTTCATCAGCGGGTCTCCTCTGGATGCCCCGTCCCCTGTCCAGGTCATCGACCGCGACAGTATAGAGGCGCAAGGAGCCTCTGTCGTGTGGGATGTGGTGCAGAACCTGGAAGTAAACTCCGGCTCCTTCACCAATCCGGGGGCTGGAGAGTCCTCGCAGACCGAGGGTACGGCACAGATCAATCTGCGTAACCTGGGCGAGAACTCAACCCTGACACTGATCAACGGTAAACGCGTCGCACCCGCCGCCGCCACCACCAGAAGCGGTGGTGAATTCGTTGATATCAACACCATCCCGCTGGTAATGACCAGCCGGGTAGAAATTCTCACCGACGGCGGTTCAGCCCTGTACGGCGCCGACGCGGTGGCCGGAGTGGTCAACGTGATCATGCGGAACGACTTCGTCGGCGCCGAAATCTACGGCGACGTCCAGACCATGGAGGCATCCGACGGCAAATACGACACCACGCTCAGCGGAATCTACGGCTGGGAAAGTGCCGACGGCCGCACCAATTTCGTGATCTCCGGAGAGCGTTTTGAACGCGATCC
>JAWLFN010000158.1:0-6677 GCA_041685555.1 Gammaproteobacteria bacterium
CAGCTCCACAGGTGCCGTGTTCCTGTCCGCGTATACCACCA
Source organism: Gammaproteobacteria bacterium (assembly GCA_041685555.1). Lineage (GTDB taxonomy): Bacteria > Pseudomonadota > Gammaproteobacteria > Pseudomonadales > Pseudohongiellaceae > PWQG01. The sequence continues at coordinate 42 of JAWLFN010000158.1, forward strand.
AGACCGCCGTACTGGCCTTGTTGCTGCTTTTCCCGGGCAGACGGTGCTGGTCTGGATCGGTCTGTACATGATCTTCTACGGTATCATCTACGCCCTGATGGAGAATGACATGCGCCGCATCCTGGCGTACTCCATCGTCAATCAGGTCGGTTTCATGGTCTGTGGTATCGGTATCGGCACGGAGCTGGCTCTGAATGGCGTGGCGGCGCATGCCTTCGCTCACATCATCTACAAGGCGCTGTTGCTGATGAGTGCGGGTGCCGTGTTGCATCAGACCGGCAAGCGTAAGTGTACCGATCTGGGGGGACTGTACCGCACCATGCCGGTGACCGCTGTATGCGGCATCATCGGTGCGCTGGCCATCTCCTCGTTCCCGTATACTTCGGGCTTCATCTCCAAGTCGATGATCAGTCAGAGTGCGGCCTATGGTGAACTCGGCTTTGTCTGGTTCAGTCTGATTGCCGCGTCCGCCGGTGTGTTCCTGCACGCTGGTATCAAGTTCCCGTGGTTCGTCTTCTTCCAGAAGGATTCCGGCATGCGACCAAAGGATCCTTCCTGGAACATGCAGGCGGCCATGATCATCTTTGCGGCCATGTGCGTTGTCATCGGCGTATTTCCCGGCACGCTGTATCCGTTCCTGCCGTACGAAGTCGATTATGTGCCTTATACGGCGGATCACCTGGTCACGCAGCTGCAGCTGCTGTTGTTCGCCGGCCTGGCCTTCTTCGTGACGCTGCCGCTGATGAAGCGCACTCGGACCATCAGTCTGGACTTCGATTTTTTCTGGCGTCGGGTCGGTCCGGCGATGTGGAGATGGTTCATTGAGGTATTGTCGGTGTTGCGCACTCACCTGGGTCCGATCCTGAATCGCAAGGGCGGTCGCATCGTCGATACCTGGATGCATTATCACGGGCCGGAAGGGCCGCTGGCGCGAAGCTGGCCCACCGGGAGCATGTTGTTGTGGGTGACGTTGATCCTGGTGGTGATGCTGATCGGCGCGCGCCTGCTCTGACGCGGACAGCTGCCAGTGGGTCATGCGGATAATGCGGTAACATTCAGCCGCATGGCCCACTGGCGATGTGACGGCCTGCCCCGGTAGGGTGGTTGTTGGTCACATTGTGTTCGGGCGTATGATGAGTTCCTGTCCCGGGTGGATCAGTGTACCTTCCGACAGCTGGTTCCACTGGCGCAGTGCGTCCACGCTGAGCTGGTGTTCGGTCGCAATCTCCCAGAGACTGTCTCCGGGCCGGACGGTGTAACTGATTTCCATCCGATCCATATTGCCGGGACCGTAGGCCTGGTGGGCTCGCGGGACCAGCAGTTCTTCACCGGCTATGATCATGCTACCGCTAAGTTGGTTGAGCTCGCGAAGCGCATCCACGCTGGTATTGAACCGGCTGGCGATTGCACCGAGGCTGTCTCCCGGCCGAATCTGGTAGCGCTCGTGACTGATCCGCTCTGACAAGTCCAGATTATCAAGCCGGGCGATCAGTTGTTGTGCCGGTTCCGGTGGCAACAGTAATGTGTGGGGACCGTCGGGGTGTGTCGTCCACTGGCTGTAGGCCGGGTTCAGGCGGTGGAGGTGGTCGGGGTCCATCCCGGCCAGGTCGGCGGCCAGTCGCAGGTCGATCTGGCTGCCCACTTCCACGTTGGTCAATGCCCGTTGCAGAGGGACCGGCGCCAGTTCTATTCCGTAGTGCGCGGGAGACAGGAAGATCCGTGTCAATGCCAGTAGCCGGGGCACATGCTGGCGGGTCTCTCGCGGCAGTGGCAGGGACCAGAAATCCGTGGGCTGCCCGTCTCGCTGGTTGCGGCGCACGGCCTGCCCTACGGTGCCGCGTCCGGCATTGTAGGCCGCCAATGCCAGCAACCAGTCTCCTTCAAATTCGTCGTGCAATCCCTGCAGGTAATCCAGCGCCGCATCCGTGGAGGCTATCGGATCCATTCGCCCGTCGTACCACCAGTCCCGTTTCAGGCCCAGGCCGTCGGCCGTGGGAGCCATGAACTGCCACAGTCCGGCTGCATCTGCACCGGAACGTGCGCGGGTATTGTAGGCGCTCTCCACGATCGGCAGCAGCGCCAGCTCTGCCGGCATGCCGCGCTCGGTGATGCGTTGGCTGATTTCATAGATGAAAGGCGCCGCCCGCTCGCTGACCTCTTGCAGAAAATCGGGGTGCTCCGTATAACGTCCAATTTCCCGCTCCACTGCCTGGTTGTAGTGTTGCAGTGAGAAACTGAACTGTCCGGCAAGGTGCTCCCACACATGTGCCACGGGTGCCGGAAGCTGTTCGGTGCGGAGGGAATCCGTTTCCGACTGGCGGACCCGGATTCTGCTACCTCGGTTGACCGTGGTGTTGACGGCACTTTGATCGGCTCGATCCGGTGGTTCATCCTGTGGATCGGATTGCTCGAACAGGGTGCTACCGCAGGCCTGCAGGAACATGGCTGAAGCTATCAGGGTAGAAAGTCTGTATTGAGATCGCATTCCGTGGTCCGTGGATAGTGTCCGGGGTTGGTGCTGACGATGGCCGGCCAGTGGTCGTTGACAATGAGTGTCGTGTGTCGGTCTTCAGAAAACATCTTTCCACTGGCGTAGTGCTGCAAAGGTTTCTGTCTCATCGGCCGGGACATGGCCGAGTCGAGCGGTGATCTGTTTGACGATGCCTGGATTATGACAACGCAGAAACGGATTGGTTCGCTTTTCCAGCGCCAGGGTAGAGGGCAGCGTGATACGGTCTTGTTGCCGCAATTGCTGGACTTCCTCCAGGCGTTGTTTCAGATCAGTGTTGTCAGGCTCTGCTGCCATGGCGAACGTCAGATTGGCTTGCGTGTATTCATGCGCACAGTAGACCCGGGTGGTATCCGACAACGCGCACAGACGCGTGAGTGACTCCCGCATCATTGCCGGCGTGCCCTCGAACAGACGACCACAGCCGCCGGCGAACAGCGTATCGCCACAGAAGAGCAGCGGTGACGCGTCAGCCACGTTGCGTAATGGAAAATGGAAGGCGATATGATCCAGCGTGTGGCCCGGAACTTCCATGACCATGCCCTCGAGGCCGTCAATGGACAGGGTATCGTCATGTGACAGCGCATCAGTGACCTGGGGGATCCGATCGGATCGTGGGCCATGGACCGGCACCGGGCTGTGGGCCAGCAGGCGGTCCACGCCGCCGGTATGGTCGGGGTGGTGGTGCGTCAACAGGATCCCGGCCAGTTGCAGCCCCTGCTGTTCCAGGTATTGCAGCACCGGCTCTGCATCGCCGGGGTCCACGATCCACGCCCGCGGGCTGTCCGTAATCCGGATCAGCCAGATGTAGTTGTCCGTGAAAGCCTGTATGGGGGTGACTTCAGGTTGCATTTCGCTCTGTCCTGCCGTTGAAACGGAAGACAATGATAACGGACCCCGTCGGGAAAACAACCACAGCACCCGTTGCCGCGCAGGGCGTGTTATCCTTGGTCTCATGAAACTACTGTCCCGATACAGAGTACACAGTGCCCAGCGTCGGCGGCTTCCACCGGCAGCCGTGTCCCATCAGGCCATGTGCGAATGGTTCGATACGGGGCTGGGCGCGGCATTATTGGACGCTGAGCGGGCCACATTGTTGCCGTGGCACGGGCGCCTGTTCGGCCAACAGGTGCTGCAACTGGGCTGTGCCAATCGGGTCTCGTTACTGGACAACACGCCGGCGTCCCTGAAGATCCGGTTCGCGCCCTCGTGGGACAGCGAGCAACCGGCGCCGGTGGCGGACAACGCTGCGTTGCCCCTGGAATCGGAAAGCATGGATGCCGTGTTGATTCACCATGCCGTGGACTTTGCGCCCGACGGGCATCGACTGCTGCGTGAAGCCGCGCGGGTCACGGCCCCCGGCGGGCGCCTGATGCTCATCGGCTTCAATCCGCTCAGCCTTTGGGGCGTGGGGCGGCTGCTGCGCCGACGTCGGCCTCCGTGGAGCGGGCGTTTCATCCCCTTGCACAGGGTGCAGGACTGGTTGCGTCTGCTGGGTTTCCAGACCGAGAAGGTCTGCCGCGGAGGCTTCATGCCCCCGATTGAAGGTCGGCGCGTACTGCGCCGTGCTGCCGGGTATGAACGGTTTGGCCACCGGTACCTGCGACCCCTGGGAGGATATTATCTGATCATCGCGCGTAAACAGGTGACACCACTGACTCCGGTGGCCCGGCGTTGGCCGCGGCTGCGCAGTCCCGTGCTCGGTGCACCGGCGGTGGATACCGGTCGGATGGCCTCGGATAATACCGGGAACCAGCTGGGGCGCATGGACAACGTGGTGCGACTGCACTGGACAGGCCGGGAAGACGAGGGTGGGACGTCATCATGACGGACAGGATTGAGATTTACACGGATGGTGCCTGTCGGGGTAATCCGGGCAAGGGCGGCTGGGGCGCGGTGCTGCGATATCGCGAGCGGGAGAAGACCCTGCATGGTGGTGAAGCGCACACAACCAACAACCGCATGGAACTCACTGCGGTAATCCGCGCCCTGGAGGCCCTGAAGCGTGATAATTGTGCGGTGTCGCTATACAGTGACTCACGCTACGTATTGCAGGGTATCAATGAATGGATGCCCCGGTGGAAGGCGCGGGGCTGGAAGACGGCCGGCAAGAAGCCGGTATCGAACCGCGAGCTGTGGCAACGCCTGGATGAACTGGTGGCCCGTCATGACATCGAATGGCACTGGGTCAAGGGCCACAGTGGTGATCCCGGTAACGAACAGGCGGATGCACTGGCCAACCTCGGTATTGATGAACTGGATGAATTGACGGTGGAGTCCGGTCGATGAGACAGATTGTACTGGATACGGAAACCACGGGTCTGGAACATGAACAGGGACACCGGATCATTGAAATCGGTTGCGTGGAGGTGGAGAACCGGCGTCTGACCGGGCAGCATTATCACGTCTATATCAATCCGGAACGCGAGGTGGACGAGGGCGCCCGGGAGGTGCATGGGATCACCGATGAGTTTCTGGCCGATAAACCCGTGTTCGCCCAGATTGCGAGTGAGTTCCTGGACTTCATCCGTGGCGCGGAATTGTTGATCCATAACGCACCGTTCGATGTTGGTTTCATCGACAGTGAGCTGGCGCGTCTGGATGGTCGGGGCCGGACCACGGATTACTGCAGTGTGGTCGATACGCTGGCCATGGCGCGGCGCCGTCACCCGGGTCAACGTAATACACTGGACGCCCTGTGCAAACGCTATGACGTCGATAATTCGCAGCGTGAACTGCACGGGGCCCTGCTTGATGCGGAAATCCTGGCGGATGTCTATCTGCGCTTGACCGGTGGTCAGACCGATCTGTCACTGGGAGTGGACGACGATGACGCTCATGGCTCGGGTGAGGAGGCCGGTCCGCGCCGGATTGATCGTGAAGGATTGGTCATTCCCGTGATTCATCCCGATGCCGATGAGCTGGCGGCACACGACGCCTGGGTACAACGCGTCCACAAGGACACAGGGGGGAACTGTGTCTGGCTGCGGCAGTCGGGAGAATCCTGATGCACTACGTGCTGACCCCGGAGAACCGGCCGCCGTCCCTGCGGCTGTTGCTGTTCCAGGGCAGACACCTGCTGCAGGGCAAGGGAGGCTACCTGTGGCAGCCCGCCCAATTGCCCCGACTGGACAATGGCGTGCCGCTACTGTCCTTGCCGTCGACCGGTAGTGCTTCACGCTTCGCCGCGGTACCTTTGACCGAAGATTGGCGCCACGAGCTGGACGCAAAGGAGGTCGGTACCCGGGAATTGCTGCTGCGGGAGGGGTTCGAGCAGTTCAGTCTGGTGGGACAGGGCAGCCAGCTGGTGCACTGGTTCCGCTCACACCGTTTCTGTGGCCAGTGCGGGGCGCCCACGGTGCTGCGTGGACCCCGGCGCGTGCTGGGTTGCGATCATTGTGATATCGATTTCTATCCGCGCATCAATCCTTGCATCATCGTGCTGGTGACCCGGGGGCGCGAGGTGCTGCTGGGCCGTCATGCCCGTCATCCGGCGGGGATGTTCAGCTGTCTGGCCGGGTTCATCGAGCCGGGGGAGACCCCTGAGCAGGCCGTCCATCGTGAAGTGGCGGAAGAGGTGGGCGTCGCCCTGCGGAATGTGCGCTACGTGGCCAGCCAGCCCTGGCCGTTTCCGTCCCAGTTGATGCTGGGTTATTTTGCTGATCACGATAATGGTGCCATCCGTCTGGTGGACCGGGAGCTGGAAAGTGCGCAGTGGTTCGACATCGACGATCTGCCACCGGTACCATCACCCCACATCAGCGTAGCCGGGCGATTGATACATTACTATCGTGAGGCTGTGCGGTCATCGTGAACAGTCCGTTCAATAACGCAGGCATGGAAAACATGCCGGGGAAAAAGGAGTCGCTGTCTTGGACACGTTAATCGACCTGCTGGTGTTTCTGCTTGAGGTGAGCATTCTGGCGGTAGCTTTTGTGGCAGTGGTCACCGCGATCATGGCGGCCGGAATGCGTGCCCGTCGCGAGGCCAGCCGGGGCAATATTGTGGTCACCCACCTTAACAAAGAATACGACCGCATGCGTGATACCCTGCGGCAGCAGGTATACGATCGCTTTGCCTTCAGGCAATTGAAGAAGGAAGAGAAGAAAAAGCGCAAGGCCGAATGC
>JAWLFN010000008.1:0-10680 GCA_041685555.1 Gammaproteobacteria bacterium
GGGGAAGGTAGCGAGCCACTGATGCTACTGGGCCTTATCACTCGGGAACTGCGCTCCCTGTTACAACTTCGCCGGCATGTCGAATCGGGCCTGACAGAGGAACAGGCCGTGCAAAAAGAGCGTGTCTGGAAGTCAAGGCAACGGGCGGTCAGACAGGCTCTGTCGCATCTCGACAGCGGTCGGATTGAAGAATTACTGTTGTTGGCTCGAGAAGTCGACCTGGCTGTCAAGGGAATGGCCCTCGAGCCCGGGAACCTGCTGCTCGACCGGCTGGTTCTTGCGTTGTCCGGTCAGATGCCCATCCGGCCCAATGCATTGATGAGCTCTCTCACAAGCCGCTCCGCCACCGGATGAGTGGCCGCAAAGCGCGCTTCCAGCGCAATGGCATCATCCATCACTGGGCTGTTCTTCTGTTCGCTGGAACGGATCACCTCATCAATATCCTCATCCAGGCGACGGACGGCCTCGAGCGTTTCCTCGTCCAGTTCCTCATTTTGTGACAGTTCCCGGTCCAGTTCATCCAACAGCTCACGGATTTTCTTCTCGCTCAATGCCATCTACTCCTTTCTTTCAACCATGATTTTGCCACGAATACCGGGGACAGTGTATCCCGCCGGCCCGGCCGTGCCAAGCCGCGCACTGCAGGCCCGGCCACGGCGCCTTGCCGTGGCCAGGGCGTGCGGCATGACTCAACCGGCTTTCATGACACCACCTGTGAAGGGCTTTCCACCGGAACGGCTGCGCCCTGCCTTCCCGGCACGGTGACGATATTCACTCAGGTACCTGGGCAGGTGGCGGACCAACGCCCAGCGTGTGGTGTATCCGACCCGGATACTGGAGTGGGTCTTATTGCCGGCCATCAACATCGGTGGCCCCTGGTAGATTTCGCGAGAGCCCATCATGTCATGGATTTTGCGAATGTTGGTGTTCCGCACGTCCGCCATCAGCAGGACATACTTCTTCCGGCAGGCAAACACATCACGCAGCATGTGCAACCAGATGCGGAACTGCTCTGATGCCTTCTTGACTCCCGCACCGATCCACAACCCGTTCACCTCCATCATTTCATACTGGTCATTACGAAAAAACCGATGCTGTTCACGGGTTTCATCCGGAACAAACATCAGACTGCGGAACTCCGGCCGGGTGACCAGCATGTAACCGGCCACCATGCGGTCGCCCTTGTAAGCGGCCACAATGCGGCTGCGCTGTGTGTAGTCGTAGGGAAGTCGCACCTGCACATAGCCTTCAAAGCGCTTCAGGTACTCGTTGATGTCTTTCTCGTCTGTCAGGTTTCTGAATGTGATCGCTTCCATTTGAATATCCTCGGCAGGAACATGCCCACCTTGTTCTGGTATGGTCTGTAGTGTATTGCCTGATCACTTTCCAGAATGATGCGTTCCTCACGGCGTGCCGAGAGGTAATAGAAAGCGATCAGGTAACCCAGTGTAATCCACAATATCGGGGATCGGAACATCACACTGTTGGTCAACCAGACCAGAATGTACGAGGAATAGAATGGATGACGAACGAGCCCGAACGGCCCGCTGGTCACAATTTCTCCCACTTTGCTACTGAACGCGAAGTCCAGTCCGCGGGCGGTGCGAATCGCCCACCAGAACAGCATCAGTGCCAGACCATAAGCCAGGGCGCCGAAAATGACATGCATTTTTGTGAACTCGGTCACAGTTACCATATAATACAGCGTAGTGATGATCTGCGCTGCCACGGCCAGATCATAGCCGACCGCTGTCAGCCGAAGTGTGCTCTCATCAACACGGAAGAATCGGAACCGCGCCCAGACCAGACTGGCGACGATGGACAGGAAAAGCACGATCAATACGCTCATAGGTTCCCTCTATATGATATAAAGCCTGTCGGAGGGACAACAGTAGAGTAATGTACTGGTAAAATCCATGCTGCACGGGCTCCGACCGACCAGAACAAAGAAGGCAGAACAATAACAATGATGCATCCGGGCAAATACGCCGAGTACGCCGTCGAACATCTGCAGGAATTCAGGGACGAGCTTCGCGATGAAGCTTCACGCGCGCTGACGGGATGGGCAGGCAAGGCCTCCGGACTGCTACTGGTATTGTCCTCGATCATCACCTATACAACGCTGTCCTCGGCCGGCAACCCGGATGCAACGTACACGCTGTACACGTATGCGCCGGCCATTGTCCTGGTGCTGCTCTACCCGTCCGCCTCCCTGCTCGTTTCCACGCTGGAGAAATACGCGCCACAGATCGTTGACCTGGCTTCGCTCGCGGTGTTGCTGGGCTTCTGCATGACGCTGTATTTCACCTTCCCGGCCGACATCACCTCCCGGGCAGCCATGGAACTGGATCTGTCGGGACAGCTGAATTTCGTGCTACTGATGTCCACCGCGTTCTCCTTCCACGCCCGCTTTCGCACCACGGTGATCCGTAATATCCTCTTTACCCTGGCCGGCGTCACGTTGTTGTATGTGATCAATCCAGGCTACCTGCTCGACAACCAGATCCAGGTGTTGCAGGGCCTGGCCGCGGGCATCATTTTTTCCTGGATCTTTTTCCAGCGTATTCTGACCCGGTTCTACTACAAATCGACCGACGCCGACACCCGGCAGCATCTCTATAATCAGCTGTCCAAACTGGTCTACCCTCACCAGTTGTCCATGATCAAGGCGGGAGACGAACTGGAGGACACGATGCCGGTGGACAAGGAGCGCGCCATCATCAATGTGTTCGATATCCAGAACAGCAGCAGCATCAAGCACGAGCAGACCAAGTCCTTCCTGCTCGATGTCTTTCGCGCGTTTTCACAGATCTGCATGATGGGATACCGACATAACCCCCTGCAGTCACGGGCATTCCGACTGAAGGAAACCGGTGACGGCTTTATCAGCGCCATCGGCTATCCCTTCATGACGCCAGGCAACGAGTCGCTGGCCAATCACTCGGTCGCCACGGCACTGATGATGTTCCGCGCTTTCAATACGGAAGTGAAACGGTTCCAGTACGGACATCCGATCAAGGGCGCCATGGGGTTGGCCTTCAATACCGTCCAGGGCACCTTCCAGAGTAGCGGCATCAAGTCCTACGATCTTTTCGGTGACGCACTGGTACAGGCCTACCGATACGAAGAGATCCGCAAGCACCCCGGTATCGAGCGCATCATCAGGGAAACCGCCTTGCAACAGGGTCTGGAACACTACAATATCCTGATTGTCCAGGAGGTCATCTACAATTCACTGGATGAACGCTACCAGACACTGTTCAGTGAGATCGATCTGCGCGCGATCGGCTTCCGGATCCGGCAGGACGCAGACGCTCGCTTTGTCTACTTCCATGTCATGGAGTGACTGGCCATGGCGGGTGACATGAAACCAAACCTGCGATCCGTTATAATGTCTGCTGAAATGGCAATACAAGGACAGCTACATGAGCGCAGATGACCACTCAAGTCCTGCTCATACCGTCGAGAAGATCGGCGGCACCTCCATGAGCCAGTTTGAAGCGGTTCGCCAGAACATTTTCATGAATCCAGCGCTGGACGGCCAATACTACCGACGTATCTTTGTCGTATCAGCCTACTCCGGCATCACTGACATGCTGCTGGAGCACAAAAAGACCGGTCAGCCCGGCATCTATTCACTGTTCTCGGATGCGGAAGAGGAAAACAGCTGGCTTGATGCCTTCGCCCGCCTCCGGGCCCGGATCATGGAGATCAATGAGGAGCTGTTTCAGAAGACCAAGGACCTGGATCGCGCCAACGCCTTCATCCTGCAGCGCCTGCATGACGCGGAGAATGTGTTACAGGATGTCAGAAACCTGTGTCGTCACGGGCATTTCGCGCTCGGCGATTACCTGCTGACAGTCCGCGAGATGCTCGCCAGCCTGGGCGAGATCCACAGCGCCTACAATACGGTACAGCTACTGCAGCTGCACGGCGTCAATGCCCGCCTGATCGACCTGTCCGGATGGGGAAGCCAGGACGCACTGCCCCTGGATCAGCAACTGGAGGGAGCCTTCAGCGACGTCGATCTCGATAAGGAACTGCCCATCGCCACCGGCTACTGTCATTGTCAGGGCGGCCTCATGAAGATCTTTGATCGCGGCTACAGCGAAATGACTTTCAGTCGCATCGCCGTGATCACCGGTGCCTCCGAAGCGATCATCCACAAGGAATTCCACCTCAGCAGCGCTGACCCGCGCATCGTCGGCGTGGACAATGCCGTGCCGATCGGGCGTACCAACTACGACGTGGCCGACCAGCTCGCCAACCTGGGCATGGAGGCCATCCATCCCCGCGCCGCCAAGGGATTGCGCAAGAACAACATCCATCTGCGTGTGAAGAACACGTTCGAACCCGAACACACCGGCACATTGATCACCCGCGACTACGTCAGTGAGTCACCCTGCGTCGAGATTATCGCCGGTCGCTCGGGTGTCTACGCGGTCGAACTCTTTGACCAGGAAATGGTCGGTGACCTGTCCCGGTACGAGCGCACCTTCCTGGAAGAAATTACCCGGTTCAAGGCGCAGATCATCAACAAGGATCTCAACGCCAACACGATCACGCATTACCTGGCCGCCAACCTGAAGACCATCAAACGCATTCAGTCACGTCTGCAGGAACTGTTCGAGGAAGCCGAGATCAGTGTACGCAAGGTCAGCATCGTCTCGGCCATCGGCAGTGATATCAAGATTTCAGGGATGCTGGCCAAGACTGCCGCCGCGCTGGCCGACGCCAAGGTGGTGATCCAGGCGGTGCATCAGTCCATGCGACAGGTGGACATGCAGTTCGTCCTCGACGAAGAGGATTATGAACCCGCCGTCAAGGCGCTTCACTCGTCCCTGGTCGAGGCTCACAATCACGGTCGCGCGATCAAACTGGCCGCCCCGGAGCAGAACCTGCAGACCGACTGACGCACACAGCCCCACTTCCGGTCCCTGGAGCGATAATAACACCATGACCTTGACGGACCAGACCGTTGCCCGGCTCCGCGAGGAAACACCGGGTTGCCTGCGGTGTCTGCATTTCAATAATGCCGGTGCCGCCCTGCTTCCCGATCCGGTCTACAATACACAACTGGAACACCTGGCCCTTGAACGGCGCATCGGTGGCTATGAAGCCGCGGCACACGCCAGCAAGGCCGTGCAGGATTTCTACCGACACCTGGCCCGCCTGCTGAACTGTGCGGACCACGAAATCGGCTGGGCCGGAAGCGCTTCAGGCGCCTGGAACACCATGTTGCAGGCCATTCCATTCCAGCGGGGCGACCGCATTATCACAGGCCAGTCCGAATATGCAGGAAACTACCTGTCCCTGCTGCATCTGTGCAGGCAGAAACATCTCGCTCTTGAAGTGGTACCGAACGGCCCGGATGGCCGGATCGATATCGACCGACTGGCAGTGGCCATGGACCGCGGCGCACGCCTGATGGCGTTGACGCATGTCGCCAGCCAGAACGGGACCGTGCAACCAGCGGCCGCGATCGGAGGAATGGCCAGGGAGCGAGGCATTTTGTATCTGCTGGACGCGGCACAGAGCGTCGGGCAGATGCCACTGGACGTGGAGGTATTGCACTGTGACATGCTGATCGGTACCGGGCGCAAGTTCCTCCGGGGACCCAGAGGGTCCGGATTTCTGTACGTCCGCAACAGCATCACCGCCTCTCTGCATCCGGCACACGTGGACCTGCGCTCGGCCCGATGGCTGAAGGCCGACGAATACCGGTTACATCCGGATGCGCGTCGTTTCGAGAGCTTTGAATGCCCCGTTGCCGGACTCATCGCATTGGGGGCAGCCGCCGCGTATGCCAATGCGTTGGGCCTGCCGGCCATCCACAAGCGTGTCACCCGCCTGGCCACCCAACTGCGTGAAGCGCTGTCATCCATTGCTGGCGTCACGGTCCATGAGGCCATGGACTCGGCGAGTGGTATTGTGACCTTCCACCACGACACCGTTCCGGCGGATATACTGCATCAGAAACTGCTGGCCGACAATATCAATACCTCGGTGGTGCGCACGGGCAACACTCGGCTGGATTTTGAAGACAGGAATCTGCCGGATCTGAATCGGGCATCAGTGCATTACTACAACACCCGGGACGAAGTGGAACGATTCGGGCAGGCCGTCGAGGCCATCATCCAAACAGCGTCTGCCCATACACCAGCAGGATTGCCGCCGGACAGATGAAGCGGATGTAGAAAGGCCAGATTCGCCAGAACCAGGAAGAGGCCGCTTCGGGGAATCCTTCCCGTATCTCTGCCAGCACGGCATCACGATGCCATATCCAGGCGACAAAAACGGCAAAGAAAAAGCCCAGCAGGGGCTGACTGAATTCCGTGGTCAGACTCACCACGCGATCGAACAGCACATCGAAATTGAACACGATCACCAGCGAGAGGCCCGCTACCACCATACCGATTATCCAGGCGGCCTTGCGACGCGCCATATCGCGAGACTCGGCGGCATAGGACACCGGTACTTCAAGCATCGAAATGGACGAAGTCAGTGATGCGATACTCATCAGGGCAAAGAAAGCCAGGGACACCAGCATACCGGCGGCTCCCATGTTGTCGAACAGGGCGGGCAGCACTGCCACTATCAGACCCGGCCCGGCTATCAGCCCACCATTGGCATCATAGATCTCCACTCCGCCGGCCAGGGCCACATACATGGCCGGCAGGATCAGCAGGCCGGCCGTCACGGCGATACCGATATCCAGCAAGGCCACCATGCCACCCAGCGCGGGCAGGTTCTCGCGCTTGCTGACATAGGATCCATAGATCAACATCGTACCCACGCCGAGTGACAACGAGAAGAACGCCTGCCCCATCGCGCTCAATAACAATCCGGGATCGGCAATCTGCGTGACATCCGGCACCAGATAGGCCCGCAGCCCGTCCATCGCCCCATCCAGGGTCAGCACATAACCGATCAGCAGGAGCAACAGTACAATCAGCGACGGCATCAAACGGGTCGCCCAGCGCTCGATACCCTGACGGACTCCGGCACTGACCACATAGACTGTCAGCGCGACGAAACCCAGGGTGAACAGACTGTTGCGGAGCACCGCATCAGCGGACAGCCAGTCAGCCATGGCATCAAGGCCGAACAGGGACGCAAGAGAAGCCAGCAGCCAGGCCAGCATCCAGCCGCTGACAATGGAGTAGAAACAAAGGATCAACGTGACGGTGATGATGCCGGCGAAACCGACCAGGGTGCCCAACAACCGGGTGCGCGGCCCTCGGGCAATGCCCTGGAGGGCGGCAACCGCATTGGATTTTCCGTGCCTCCCGATGATCAGCTCCGCCATCAAAGCCGGATAGGCCAATGCAAAAGCCAGGACCAGATAGACAAACAGAAAGGCGGCGCCGCCATTACTGGCGGCGTTGGTCGGAAACCCCCAGATATTGCCAAGTCCGACGGCTGACCCGGATGCGGCCATCAGAAAACCGAAACGTGAACTGAACTCTCCGCGGGCTGTCTGCATGGGCTGGTCTGTCCTGTGCCTTGTTGGTGGAATGTCACGCCACGATCATGGACTTCAGGGTTGCTGCCAGGACTCCAGCACGAGCCGCATCGGTTCTTCCGACAGCAAGGAAAATACCAGATCCGTGATCACCTCAACGCTGCCATCCGGACTGTTCAGCTCGACCCGGGGAATCTCGAGTCGGCCCGTTTCCGGATTCCAGACCGCACTGCTCTCCGGCTGGATGCCCAACGGAATCATGGTGTCCGGCAGCAATTCGAAAACGATATCCTGCCCGTCCGCCACCAGTTGCAGGCGCAGACTGAACACACCCAGCGCCTCGCCACCATCAACCGTGGTGATCAACAGGCCACTGTCACGCTCGAAAACATGCAGACCACTGCTGAAACGACTGACCGGGGTCGGATTGATGTGTATGAAGTGCTCATCGACCGGGAAACGACCGGCATTCTCGAAATTGCGCAGCGGAATATCCGTGGCATAGCAAGAATTCTGCGTGTCGCATAGATTGTAATCGGGCTGCTCCCCGATACGGTCCACCACCTCCATGCCGTCTCCCAGTACTTGCCCGAATACGGTGAAGCCTCCATTCTGTTCGTCGAGGTTTTCGCTGTTGTCCTCCAGGTTGACGAACCACTGCGATGTGGCACTGTCGGGATCATCCCCCAGTTTGGCCATGGCCACCGTCCCGCGCGTATTGGAAATGCCTGGCTCGTTGACCACCGGATCCCGGGTCGGAATCTCAACCGGCCCACAGGGACGAACTCCCTCCGAGCAGCCGGGAATGAACCGGAATCCCCCACCCTGGACCACGAATTCTGGCTGGACACGGTGGATGAACGTGCGTCGGTAGTCGCCGCGGTTCACATACCCCAGAAAGTTGGCCACGGTCCGCGGGGTCTGTTCGTCGAACAACTCAATGGAAAAATCACCATACGTGGTGCTGACACGCACCACTGGATTGTCCTGTGCCTGCGCCATGGCGGGCAGCAGCATCAACGCCATGGTCACGGCGATGGACCGCAACCCGGACTTACCTGCTGGAAAGATGCGACTGGACTTCATGGCGACTCCTGTTCGTGCCGGATAGTGACTTGCTGTGCATTCGATCGATGATAACACGCCAGCTTCGCAACCAGCACGTCGACAAGACGTGCGGATGCTTGTGTGTACAGATCCTCCGGAGGAGGTCGATCATCAGGCAGCAGGTCCCGAAGCCGGGTGACGGCCATGCCCTGGTAACCGCACGGGTTGATGCCCGAAAATGGCGCCAGATCCATGTCCAGATTGAAGGCGAGGCCGTGATAGGAACAGCCCCGTCGTATCCGCAGCCCCAGTGCCGCAATCTTGGCCGCCCCCACATACACACCGGGCGCCCGCTCCCTGGTGACCGCCGTGACATCGTAACCGGCCAGCACCTCGATGATACTGTCCTCCATGATGGACACCAGTTGCCTCACGCCCAGCCCGGCGCGGCGCACATCGATCAGCAGATAGATCACGCACTGGCCGGGCCCGTGGTAGGTGACCTGGCCGCCGCGATCGATCTGCACGATCGGAATATCACGCGGATTAAGAATATGCTCGGGGCGCCCGGCCTGCCCCTGGGTGTAGACCGGCGGATGTGACAGCACCCACAGCTCATCTGGCGTTCCCGGCCCACGCGACTCCGTGAACTCCCGCATCCGATGCCAGATCGGCTCGTAGGCCTGCTCGCCCAGGCACCGGACAACAAGCCCGCTCATAACACCAGCTTGATGCCGTCCACCGTCTTGAGATCGGCAAACAATTCCTGGAGCTGCTGCTCCCCGGTGGCCCGGATGGTGACGGTCACCGACAGATAATTACCGGCGCGACTCTCACGGACGCTGACGCAGTCACCATCCACCTCGGGAGCATGTTGCTGACAGACATGGAGCACGGCATCCGCGAATGTCCCTGTGGCATGCCCCATCACCTTGACCGGGTAGTCGCAGGGGAACTCAATGGTCGGTGCTTGTGTTGACATCGTCTCGCTCACCGGGTCAGCCTCTGAACAGGCTCATGAAGAACAGGGTCAGGGCATCGATAAGCCGCTTGAACAGCCCCCCGCGCTCCACTGCATGGGCCGCAACCACGTTGCCACTGTAAATCTCCTCGTCATTGAAGGTCAGCGCAACCGTGCCCATGACCTGACCTGCCTCGATCGGCGCACGGATCGTTTCCGGTATGTCCACACCCGCCGTCATGCTGTCGGAAGCACCACGTGGCACCGTCAGATAGACGTCCTCGCCTATGGCCAGATCCAGTTCATTGTTTTCTCCGGACCAGACACGCTCGGTCTGCAGCACGTCGCCGGCATCGTAGAACTGGCGGCTTTCAAAAAAGCGGAAGCCGTAATTGAGCATCTTCTGGGTCTCTATGGCGCGGGCATTTTCGCTGGCCGTCCCCATTACCACCGAAATCAGTCGCATGCCATCGCGCTCCGCGGAAGCGACCAGACAATAACCCGCCTGGGACGTCCAGCCCGTCTTGATGCCATCCACGCTGTCATCACGGAACAACAGCGTATTACGATTCGGCTGAGTGATCCCGTTGTAGGTGAACTCCCGCTCCGCATACACCTCGTAGCGCTCCGGGTGGTCCAGGATCTTGGCCCTGGACAGAATGGCCAGGTCACGCGCCGACATCTGGTTCTCCGTGCCACCGTCGTCCAGACCGCTGGAATTCATGAACACGGAATCATCCATGCCCAGCATTTCCGCATGCTGGTTCATCAGGTCGGCGAAGGCCTCCTCGCTGCCCGCGATATGCTCCGCCATGGCGACGCTGGCATCATTCCCGGACTGGATGATGATGCCCCGCATCAGGTCCGCGACGGATACGTAGCTGTCGACATCAACGAACATCTTGGAACCCTGGGTCCGCCAGGCCTTCTCGCTGATATAGACCTCGTCATCCAGCGACAGGTTGCCATTGTCGATCTCCACCTCCGCCACGTAGGCCGTCATCATTTTGGTCAGGCTGGCGGGTGGCAGGGGCTCATCGGCGTTCTGTTCCATGATCACATGGCCGGTCCGGGCATCCATCAGGATATAACTGCTACCGGCAATGTCGGGCGCTCGGGGCGTGATGGACTGTGCCACTGCCCCCATGGCCGGCAACCATAATCCCAGGACAAGAGCCAGCCATCGACCCGCGACAATCGTACGTTT
>JAWLFN010000008.1:10780-26826 GCA_041685555.1 Gammaproteobacteria bacterium
TCAGTCATATCCTCCACACGCCGTCGCACTCTCTCGGCGGATGCACGATCCGAGAAAGCCCCCACCTGCAGAAAACGGCCTCCCGCATCCGCAAGCGTCGGCCCACTCCGTTCGGGTGCCGGCGATCCGGAACCGGGCCTGATCGCCTGTACACGGACACGCGCCGTGCCCTGATCAGCGAAACCGAGCTGCCAGGCCGCCGCGTAGGACAGGTCAATGATCCGGTCGCTGTGGAAGGGACCACGATCATTGACCCGGACCACCAGACTGCGATTGTTCTCCAGATTGGTCACTCGGGCATACCCGGGAATGGGAAGGGAACGATGCGCTGCCGATACCTGGTACATATCGAACACTTCACCATTGGAGGTCCGGTGACCATGGAATTTCTCGCCGTACCAGGATGCAAGACCGGTTGCATCGTATCCTTCTTCACTGTCCATCACCGTGTACGTGCGGCCGTTCACGGTATAGGGACTGTAATTGCCCGCCAAAGTGCGGTTTTCAGGCACCGGCACCACCTCCCGGATCGCATCCGGATCCAGTGGCCTGCTCGGCGCCCGGTCCTGGTCGATGGCATAACGCCCGGAATTCGCCACCGCAACGCTTTCACCCCGGGTCGGTGGCGTCGGCGATGTACAGGCAGCCAGCAGGGCCGCCAACATTGAACCCACAAGACAACGCTGGATCAAGGTCGATCGACGATACATGGCGAATACCCGGATTCCGGACAGGGAAAGTACCCCATGATAACGCAGTGAGTGCAGCACTGTCAGCCGGCGCGTTCAATCCCTTTCCAGCGAGGTGGTCAGCCGCATCATGTTGTCCTCATCGTCGGATTTCATCCGGGGCAGCATGTAGGCATCGAGCACCTCACGGGCAATCGGTCCGGCAACGGAACTGCCCCCCTCACCATTTTCGACGAAAACCGCCACCGCAATCCGCGACTCTGGCGAGGCGTCAAACGCAATGAACATGGCATGATTGAGATGTGCCTCGACTACTTCCTCGGGCTCCATGCGATTGCCCGCCACATCAAGCTGTACCCCCACCACCTGGGCCGTACCGGACTTGCCCGCCATCGGATACGCCAACGGTTCGACTGCCTCTATATAGGGATAGGCTGTACCTTCATGGCGACGGTGCTCGCGGTCATACGGCTTGCTGACAGTGTGTTCCATGGCCTGTCGCACATGGGCCACCAGCTCGTCCTCGGGTAACAGCGGCTGCGGCGCCGGCGCCCGGTCAAAGACCACATCAGAGAATTCGCCATCGTCTGAGCGCACCGATTTCAACATCCGCGGCCGCACTTTCCTGCCATGGTTGGCCAGTGTGGCAGCCGCGCTGGCCATCTGCAGGGTGGTGGCCTGAAACATACCGTTCCCGAAACCCTCGGGAGGTGTTTCCCCTGGATACCAGGGTTGACCGCGTGCCGCCCGTTTCCATTCCGGTGAAGGTACCAGGCCCGGCCGCGCTTCGGGCACGTCAATGGCCAGATTGGTGCCGAAGCCCCAGGAGCGCAGGTAGTCATGAATCCGATCGATACCCAACTCCACGGCGACATGACTGAAATAGGTGTTGCAGGATTGGTAGATGGCACGCTCGAGATCCACTGTCCCGTGGCCGGTGCGATCCACCCACCAGGTCCAGTCATAGTAGGGTCGCGATCGACCCGGCAGCCGATAATATCCCGGATCAGTGATCTCGGTCTCCGGTGTCACGATGTCATGATACAGACCCGCCAGACCGATGATGGGCTTGATCGTGGACCCGGGTACCCGTGAACTCAGCGCCCGATTGTACATGGGCGAGTAGACAGAGCGGTTGATGCGATCGAGCTGCTCCCGACTGATCCCGGTTACGAAAAGGTTCGGATCATAGTCCGGCTTGCTCAACATGGACAATATGCCACCAGTCCGCGGATCGATGGCCACAATCGCACCACGGAAATCCCCGAGCGCGCGTTCCGCGGCCATCTGCAACTCGGCATCCAGATGCAGTTGCAGGTCCTGCCCCGGAACCGGATCGGTGCGGTCCAGCACACGCATCACCTGTCCGCGGTTGTTCTTCTCGACCGTCTCGAAGCCGACATCGCCATGCAAACGCTCCTCGTAGGTTTTCTCGATGCCGGTCTTGCCGATCTGGTTGCTACCCCGATAGTCGCGGACCTGCGCCTCATTCATGCCCTGCAGTTCTTCGCGACTGATTTCCGCCACATATCCCAGTGCATGAGCGATCGTATTACCAAAGGGGTAGTGACGCAGCAACTGCGCTTCCACGGCAAAGCCGGGCAATCGATGCTGATTGATGGCCACCCGCGCGATCTCTTCCTCGCTGAGCCGGAAACGCACCGGCACCGAAGAGAACGGAACCGCGCGCCTGCCGCGACGCTGCTGGAACTGTTCGATATCCTCGTCGGACAGCGTGATGATCTCCCGCAGGCGCTCCAGCGAGGGCTCCAGATTCGCACCGGCCTGCTCGGGAATCACGGTCAGATTGAAGTTGGGCCGGTTGTCGGCCAGCAGTCGACCCTGCCGGTCATAGATCAGACCACGAGTGGGCGCCACATACTGCGAATGTAATCGATTACCATCTGAACGGGAGGAGTAGTAGTCGTGATTGAACAGCTGGATATTGATCATCCAGACCAGAAGTCCGAGTAACATAAGCAACATGAGCAGTGCGGCAACCACCAGCCGCCGTCGGAATACCGCGACTTCCTGCTTGTGTGTATCGAGACTGAACGGTTGTGGCATGGTCTGCCCTGCTGCTCATGATGAACGGCACCAACGACGGCACCTTCGCGTATAGTGTAACGCTGTTCACTGGCGGTGGTAAGGGTGCCCCTGCAACACGGTCCAGACACGGTATAACTGCTCGGCCAACACCACCCGGACGAGCGGATGAGGCAGGGTAAGATCCGACAGCGACCAGCGCTCTGTGGCACGCTGCAGACAGCGCTCGTCAAGGCCATCCGGTCCGCCGATCAACAGCGCCAGATCGGTGCCCTCGTGTCGCAGTGATTCCATGCGACGCGCCAGCGACTCGGTCGAATGTCGTTGCCCGCCAACATCCAGCGCCACCACGGTATCACGGGCGTCCACCCGCGCCAGCAATCCACGGGACTCCTGCTGCAGGGCGCGACGCAGATCGGCGTTGCGGCCCCGCGGCGCCATGGGCACTTCCTTCAGCATCAGACTGAAATCGCCGGGAAGACGGCGACGATACTCCTCCACCGCGTCATTGACCCAGGCGGGCATGCGGGTGCCGACAGCAATCAGACTGATCTTCACGATCCGTCCGCGTCGCCCGCCGTCGCGCTGAAGTTCCAGAGATCCTCCAGACTGTAGTGCGAACGCGTGGAAGCCTGCATGATATGAACCACCACCGCTCCCAGGTCAACCAACACCCATTCCGACTGTGACCGGCCTTCGGTGCCCACAATCGGTGCTCCGGCCGCCTTGACCTGAATGCCAACCTCATCCGCCATGGACTTGATATGGGTGGTGGAAGTGCCAGTGACGATGATCATGTAGTCGGCCACCGGGGTCAGTTCCGCTACGTCCAGGCAGACGATGTGCTGGCCCTTGCGATCTTCCAGCGCGTCGGTAACCAGGTCTGCCAGTGCCTTGCTGTCCAAAATGTTGTGTACTCCCGTCTTGTTGGTCACTCAGTATAACTGATGCGCGTTGATGTAGGCAGCCACCGGCGCGGGCAAATACGCCGCGGCCGCCTGCTCCGCGTCCGAGTCACCCTGCCGGGCCCGGTATAGCAGACTGCGCAGGCGGGTCGAGGATACATCGAAGTTCACACCATCCAGGACCAGGATACGGCCGGCCTGGCGCGCGGCCAGCGCGCCGGGGGACGACACCTGCCGCTCCGACAACACGCCCGCCATGATGCGCTCGGACCGGTCCTCGCTGTCAGCGGTCGGCAGGTGACTGCCAGGCCGACTGACCGCACAGAGGTGGCTGAAACGGAACAGCTCCTCCCAGCGCTCCCACTCCGGCAATGTCAGAAAACTGTCCCAGCCCTGGATGAACACGCGCAACGCTTCAGGGAACTGGCCGGCGATGTCCCTCAGGGTATCGGCCATGTAGGACACGCCAGGTCTGCGCAGCTCCCGATCATCGACCTGCAACGGGGTTCCCGCGCAGGCCAGTTCCAGCATGGTCTGCCGGTCCCGCGCGGAGGCGGAGGCACCTTCCCGGTGGTTCGGACGGGAACATGGCACCATCAGTACACGGTCCAGGGCCAGCGTATCCGTCACCGCGATCGCAGCGCGGACATGCCCCAGGTGTACCGGGTCGAACATACCCCCCATGATGCCGATACGACCCGTCATTGGCGGATATGACCGTCACCCAGTACCACATACTTACGCGTGGTCAGGCCCTCCAGTCCCACCGGCCCGCGGGCATGCAGCTTGTCCGTAGAGATACCGATCTCGGCACCCAGACCATACTCGAAGCCATCGGCAAAGCGGGTGGAGGCATTGACCATCACCGAACTGGAATCGACTTCAGCCAGGAAGCGACGGGCCCGACTGTAATCATCGGTTACGATGGCATCGGTGTGCGCCGAACCGTAGTGGTTGATGTGTCCGATCGCCTCATCCAGTCCCGCCACCACCTTCACTGCCAAAACTGGCGCCAGGTATTCCTCGTACCAGTCCTGCTCGCTGGCGGCGACGGCGTTCTCCAACAAAGCCATACTGTGCTCACAGGCTCGCAGCTCGACGCCCTTTTCTTGATACAGGCGCTCCAGCTCCGGCAACAAGGACGACGCCACCGGCTCGGCCACCAGCAATGTCTCCATGGTGTTGCAGGTTCCGTATCGGTGGGTCTTGGCATTGAGCGCGATCGACACCGCCTTGACCAGGTCGGCGCGGTCATCCACATAGACGTGGCAGTTGCCATCCAGGTGTTTGATGACCGGCACCCGGGCTTCGCGACTGATACGCTCGATCAGCCCCTTACCGCCCCGCGGCACAATGACATCCACGAACTCCGGCATGGTGATCAGTTCGCCCACGGCGGCCCGGTCCGTGGTTTCCACCACCTGCACAAGGCCGGCTGGCAACCCGGTTTTCTCAAGCCCTGCCGCGATGCAGGCGGCAATGGCCTGATTGGAATGCTGCGCTTCCGACCCGCCCCGCAGAATGACGGCGTTTCCCGACTTCAGGCACAACGCAGCCGCTTCGCAGGTGACATTGGGGCGGGATTCGTAGATGATGCCAATCACCCCCAGTGGCACCCGCATCTGCCCCACCTGGATGCCACTGGGGCGGTAATTCATGTCGCTGATCTCACCGACCGGATCCCGCAGCGCGGCGACCTGCCGCAACCCCTCGATCATGCCGGCGATGCGGGACGCAGTCAGTTCCAGGCGATCCAGCAGCGCCGCATTCAGCCCCTTCTCCCGGCCGGCCTGCATATCACGGGCATTCGCGGCCATCAATCCATCGCGCCCCGCCTCTATGGCGGCGGCCATGGCCTGCAGTGCGGTATTTTTCTGCTCCGTGGTCGCCGCGGCGGCGATGCGTGACGCGGCGCGGGCTTTTTCACCCAGCGTTATCATGTACTCCCGGGTATCGTCCATTACTTCATCCATAATCACGAAATGATTCTCAACGGGCCATTATAGCGCTGCCCGGCGGACAGAGACAAAGCCGGCACCCGTAACCGGGGCCACGAACTCAGATCCGGTTCTGCAGGCTCATCTCGGCCGGGTAAGGCTGCATATACCAGGAACGCTGGATATATGGATCCGGGTGACGCCGGAAATGATGGTTGAGCAACGTGATCGGCACGATCAGAGGCAACTCTCCGCGGTGATACCGTTCGATCGATTCGGTGAGCTCGGCCTTGTCCTCGCTGTCCAGCTGTTCCTTGAGATACCCCTGGATGTGCTGCATGACGTTGACATGATTGCCCCTCGTGGCCCGTACTTTCAGGGCCGGCATCAAGGCCGCGATATAGTCTCGGGCCACCTCATCAATATTGTCCTTGCGGGCACCGGCCACCAGTGGCCCCAGCTCACGGTAGGTCTTCTGACAATGACTCATCAGTATCAGTTTGTGCCGGGCATGGAAATCGACCAAGCCCCCCACGGTCAGGCCGTCAGCCAGCAGACGCTTCCATCGGTGCATGACATAGACCCGCTGGATGAAATTCTCCCGCAACACCGGGTCACCGAGTCGCCCTTCCTCCTCCACCGGGATTTCCGGAAAGTTCGCCATCATCCGCGCCGCGTAAATCCCCGCGCCGTCCGGCTTCGGCTGTCCCTTGTCATAGACCTTGACCCGTTCCATGCCACAACTGGGAGAGGCGCGCTTCAGGATGTAACCACACAGTTCAGCGTGCCAGTCTTGCTGCGCATCAGCGCAGTCCCTCAGGGCGTCGGTATGATCGATGGTCGGGTCATCGATATCAACACAGGCAATATCGCCGCCGCGACGTATCAACCTGATCGGCTTGCGTGGTATGCCCAGACCGATTTCGACCTCGGGACAGTATGGTCTGAATTTGAAATATCGTCCCAGAGTGCCATCAATGTAGTTATCCCGCTTGTGGCCGCCGTTGTAGCGTACCTCGTCACCCAGCAGGCAACTGCTGATGCCCACCACAATGGGATCCACATCCTGATCACGACTGTCATTTGGCTCTGTCGTCACGTTCCGCTCCTGTCTGATCATTCATTCGCCGGCAGCCAGCGGTCATCCGCGCGCGTGGCCCGACCCTCGGCTTCCAGTTTGTACAGGTGCGCCAGCAGCGTCTTCTGTGCCAGGGCCAGCAGGTGGGCCGGCACATCGTCGTACACCGCAAGCGCCAGATCTTCCAGTGTGATGGCCATGCGCTGCTGTCGCAACATTCGCACCACCTTCTGTTCGCGCTGCAGGCGATGCCGGATCAATGCCGAGAGCGCCTCCCCCGGATTCTCGATCAACGTGCCGTGACCGGGCGCCAGCGATCGCAGCGACTGTCCCTGCAATCGTTGCAGAGACTGCAGGTAATCCGCCATGCTGCCATCGGGGGGCAGGATCACCGGGGTGGTGCCCTGCAACACATGATCACCCGTGAACAGCATTGCTTCCTCTTCCAGCAGAAAGCACAGGTGGTTGGAGACATGACCGGGGGTATGCAGCAGTGTCACCGTGAATTCGCCACAATCGAGCCGCTCCCCGTCGTGAAACAACCGATCGGGGCAAAACGTCTCATCCTGGTGACTCCCTTCCGGCGCGGCCAGCCCGACAACGGTCGCGTCAGTGGCCAGCCGCAGAGCGGCCGTGCCCGGGGAATGATCGCCGTGGGTATGAGTGACCAGGATCCAGTCCAGCGCACGCCCACGCAACGCGTCCAGGATCGCCTCCCCGTGCGCCTCCGATACTGGCCCCGGATCGACCAGGGCCAGCCGGTGCTCTCCGATCAGGTAGCTGTTGGTGCCCGGTCCGGTCATCATGCCTGGATTCGGGCATAACAGGCGATGCACCGGCACATTGCCCGCATCCACCCGCACCGGCACGCCTGGCTGCATTTCTTGTCGCTCCGCTGTCTGGCTCAATGCTCCCCCTTGCCACACCGCACAGCACGTGGACTTCGTGTGCCGCATGATAGCGGGTTTGTCCTGACGGGCAAAGCCACCGCCGCAAACCGGCAAGGGGGTGGCGCCGATGGTTGATTCACGTTATAAAAGGCGGCTTCAAAGCCGTCAGGCACGTCATGAGGGACCACTGGACATGTACCGGATACGCACCTACAACAACATAGCCCGCAAGGGACTGGCCCTGATCGAAGGAGACCATTATCAGACCGACGGAGAGGTTACCCGTGCCGATGCGCTGCTACTGCGCAGCCACAGCCTTTCCATGAACGAGGTCGAGGACAGTGTCGTGGCCATCGGCCGGGCCGGTGCCGGCACCAACAACATCCCCGTACAGCTGTGCAGCGAGCGCGGCATCGCCGTGTTCAACACGCCGGGTGCGAATGCCAATGCGGTCAAGGAACTGGTGCTGACCGGCATGCTGCTCGGTTCACGCGGAATCCTCTCCGGCCTCCGATATGTGGCATCGTTGCAGGAAGGCAGCGACAACGCCGCCCTGTCCGCTCTGCTGGAGAAGGAAAAGAAGCGATTCAAGGGCAACGAGCTGGCCGGCAGGACCATCGGCATCGTCGGTCTCGGTGCCATCGGCTCCCTGGTGGCCGAGGCGGCCATCGCTCTGGGCATGGAAGTGTTGGGTCACGACCCGAAACTGTCAGTGGATGCCGCGTGGCGACTGCCCAACCAGGTGAGAAAGGTCGAGAACCTCAGCGCCCTGCTGGCCAACGCGGATTTCGTCACACTGCACCTTCCCGCGGTGGAGGCAACCATCGGGCTAATGAATGACCAGGCTCTGGCTGCCATGAAGCCGGGCGCCTGCCTGTTGAACTTCGCCCGCGATGAGATCGTCGATGCCGATGCTCTGCTGGCGGCACTCAATGCCGACGTCCTGCGACTGTATATCAGCGACTTTCCGCGCCACGAACTGATCGGACGCGACGATGTGGTGTTGATGCCGCACATCGGCGCCAGCACCGAGGAAGCAGAGGAAAACTGTGCCGTCATGGCTGCACGGCAACTGAAGGATTTCCTGGAAAATGGTAATATCCGCAACTCGGTCAATTTTCCGGCCACCCATCTGGACCGGATTGCCGACGCGGCGCCGGGCACCCGCCTGGCGGTGACCAATCGCAATGTACCCGGCATGCTCGGACAGATCCTTTCGACACTGGCGGAACGTAATATCAACGTCATCGACATGATCAACAAGAGTCGCGATCAGCTGGCCTACAATCTGATCGATCTTGACGCGGCGCCCGACGCAGACACAATGGATGCCATCCGGCGCATCGAGGACGTGATCAGCGCCCGACAGCTCTGATCCGGCCCCACTGACGTATCAGACGAATGACGACACGGAACACCACGGATACCCACTACACCACTCAGGAACAGAACATGAGCAATCGAGTCTACAACTTCGGCGCCGGACCGGCGATGCTGCCCACGGAAGTCATGGAAAAGGCCCGCGACGAATTCCTGGATTTCCAGGGCATGGGCGCCTCGGTCATCGAAATCAGCCACCGTTCGAAGGAGTTCGGGACAGTCCTGGACCGGACCGATGAATTGCTGCGCGAACTGGCCGGCATTCCGGATGACTACGAGATCCTCTACGTGCATGGCGGCGCACAGATGCAATTCTCCGCCATTCCACTGAACCTGCTGGACCGCAATCCGGCACACAAGGCCGCGTACGTGGAAACCGGCAACTTTGCCCGACTGGCCCGCAAGGAAGCCGAGCGTTTCGGTGACATCAGGGTCGTCGCCAGCAGCGAGGATACCCACTTCGACCGGATTCCAGCGTTCGACCCCACCACACTGGATCCGGACACGTCCTATCTGCACATCACCAGCAACAACACCATCTTCGGCACTCGCTGGCAGCAGTTCCCCGACACCGGTGACATCCCGCTGGTGGCCGACATGACCTCTGAACTGTTGTCACGCGAACTGGACGTACGCCGCTTCGGCGTCATTTTTGCGGGATTGCAGAAGAATCTGGGGCCCAGCGGCCTGGCCACGGTCATCATCCGCAAGGACCTGTTGGGCAAGGCCCTGCCGCATACTCCCGGACTGCTTGACTATTCCGTGTACGCCAAGAACCATTCGATGAGCAACACCGCCAACACCTTTGCCATTTACATGATGGGCCTGGTGCTGGAATGGCTGAAGGCACAGGGCGGCGTCGGCGCCATCGAGAAGATCAACGCCGACAAAGCACAACTGCTGTATGACGTGATCGACAACTCGGACCTGTACCTGGGCACGGCGCGGACGGAAAGCCGCTCGCACATGAACGTGACCTTCAACCTGAGCCACCCGGAACTCGAGAAGGCATTCCTCGAAGAGGCACTGCAGAAGGGGCTGTATGCATTGAAAGGTCACCGCCTGGTGGGCGGTATCCGCGCTTCCATCTACAACGCCATGCCAATGGAAGGTTGCCGGGCCCTGGCCGATTTCATGCAGGACTTCGAACGTCGCAACGGTTGATCATGAGTCGCTATCGCCCCCCGTCGCCGCCGAAATCCAATTACCTCACAGCCGAGGGCGACGCACGCCTGAAACGTGAACTGGATCATCTATGGCGAGAGGAGCGACCACGTGTCACACAATCGGTGACCGAGGCCGCGGCCCAGGGCGACCGCTCGGAGAATGCCGAGTATATCTACGGCAAGAAACGCCTTCGCGAGATAGACAGGCGGGTACGCTACCTGAGTCGCCGTCTGGAAAATGCTACCGTGGTCAATCACGTTCCGGACGACCCGGAACGCATTTTCTTCGGTGCCTGGGTGGCGCTTGAGGACGAGGACGGCCACGAGAGCGAATACCGGATCGTGGGACCTGACGAAATCGGCTTCCGCGAAGGTTATATCAGCATGGATGCACCTCTGGGTCGGGCACTGCTGGGAAAGCGTCTGAATGTCGACGTGGAAATTCATACCCCGGAAGGAACCCGTTGCTATACAGTCACTGGTATCCGTTACACCGAGTGACGCCCCGATGACTCGCAACTCAGTACCGGACAGGTTCGTCAGCATACTGGCTCCGCGGCAGGCACTGGTTTCCAGTATGATGATCCCGCTGGAAATGATCAGCGCTGCCGCCCAGATCCGCCGCGCCCACACCGGTATACGCAGACCTTCCGTGGCCGTGGACATCGTGGCCGAAACCACCGACCAGCCGCGCCTGATCGGTGGCGTGCAGCTCACTCCCACCCGGAGACTGGACAGCGTTTCTTTCAGCGAACTGATCTTCGTACCCGCACTCTGGGGTAACCCGGCGGGTGCCCTGCGCGCCCATCCAGATATCATCGCATGGCTGCGAGGCTGTCACGAGGCTGGCGCCACGCTATGCGCCGTCGGGACCGGGAGTTTTTTCCTGGCCAGCGCTGGCCTGCTGGACCATCGCACGGCCACCACCCACTGGCGTTATTTCGACGATTTCGAGCGTCGTTACCCGAAAGTCCGCCTTCAGCGCAAACGCTTCATCACGCGAGACGATCGGTTGTATTGCACCGGCAGCATCAACGCGGTTCGCGATGTCAGCCTGCATTTCGTGGAACGCCTGTTCGATGCTGACATTGCCAATGAGGTCGCACGTCACTTCACGCACGAGCTGCAACGCTCTTACGAATCACGACTGCTGGACGCCGAGCCACCCAACATCCATCACGATGAAGACATCATCAAGATCCAGGAGTGGTTGCAGCAACATTACGCCAGCGACATCCGGGTGGCGGAAGTGGCGGCCCGCTTCAATCTGCATCAGCGGGCATTGAACCGGCGGTTCCGCCAGGCAGCCGGGCAGACGCCGACTGCTTACCTGCGAGAGATACGCCTTTCACGCGCCAGGGAACTGCTTAAGCACAGCAATCTCGGTATTGCCGAGATTGCCTGGGCGGTGGGCTACCAGGATGTTAGCCATTTCACCAGCCTGTTCCGCCGTCAACACACGGTCACGCCCGGCGAATACCGTCGACTGGTCCGCACCCGCCTGTTCAATGCCCAGGCGGCCCGCCAGACTACCGACTGAAGCCGGGCCGCTTTACTGACCGCCCTGCCTGGCATTCATGGCAGCCAGCTGCTGCTCCGTGGCGGGTTGCTGGAATTTCTCCTTCCATTCCGCGTAGGGCATACCATAGACCCGCTCGCGGGCCTGCTCATAATCGATGGCCTCTCCCCTTTCCCGCGCCTCGGCCGCATACCATTTGGCGAGACAATTCCGGCAGAAACCGGCCAGATTCATCAGATCGATATTCTGCACATCGCGGTTTTCGTCCAGATGCGCCAGCAAGCGGCGGAATGTAGCCGCCTCGATCGCTTCCCGTTGCCTGTCATCGTTCGCTGTTGTCACGTTGTATCACTCCACTCTCGATTCTGTTCCCTTCGAAAAATCCATCAAAAAAGGCTGCGCCCGGAGAGCGCAGCCCCTTTGCGGGCATCGCCCGGAATCAGCCGGAAGCCTTCTGCAGGTCCTCGTCATCATCCTCGAAAGCATCCAGCTCGGCCTCATCCACTTCAGGGATCGGATCGATGAACTCGGGCGGCGCCTTGCGGTGCTTCTTGTCGACCGATTTCAACTGACGCTCGGCGGCGTTGAAGGCATCCCGGATCGCGACGTACATGTCCTCGTGCGCATGATTGTCATGCTGATCCTGATTGACCACGATTTCCTTGTTGGGCGTATGGATCTCCAGCACCACTGAATACACTTTGCCCTTGTGCCGGTGGTTGTGAGGAGAATCCAGCACAACGCGCCCCCCCATAATATCGTTGCTGAAGCGCTTGAGCTTCTCGATGCGCTTGTTCACATTGTCGGTGATGGCATCGGACTGATCGATATTATGATAGACAATCTGGAAATCATTGGACATAAGCTGTCTCCCTTTGCTGTCAGCGGCCGACCAGTCGATCGGCCAGCATTGAAACGGCCAAAGCATAGCTGTTGGCACAATTGTAGCCCAGCAGGGTCCGGAAATTGTCATAGACCAGGAATGCCCGGCCCTCCGGCCCATCGGGCTGTATCACCGAGGCCCGGTAATCGGCCTCGGGCAGATCAGTACCATCGGCGCGGCGGATACCCGCCTGCTGCCATTCGGATAGCGGTAAGCGCACAGAGTGACGACGTAGCACGCTGCAGGATCCGTCATAGTCGGATTGTTGCCAGCGCTCGTCGCTCGGATCAAACCCGGCCGGCAAGCGCACGGGCCGACCCCAGGTCTGGCCGGGCCGCCAGCCGCGCTGGCTGAGGTAATTGGCAATGGATGCCAGTACGTCGGCATCACTCTGCCAGATGTCCCTCCGCCCATCGCCATCATGATCCACGGCGTACTCCAGGAAACTGCCCGGCATGAACTGGCTCTGCCCCATGGCGCCAGCCCAGGAGCCCACCATCTGACCCGGTTCGATATGCCCTTCCTCCAGAATCCGCAAAGCGGCGAACAGTTCACGTCGGAAGAACTCCGAACGACGGGGATCAAAGGCCAGCGTCACCAGCGCCCGGATCACATCAGTGCCGCCCGTGAAGTTGCCATAATTGGTTTCGATGCCCCAGATGGCCACGATGTAGCGACCCGGAACACCGTACTCGCGAGTGATCTGCTCGAGCACACCCGCGTGTCGCGAAAGCCGCTCGCGACCATTCCGGATGCGCCAGTCGCTGACCCGCCGCTCCAGGTATTCCTCCAGGGTCTCGACGAATTCCGCCTGACTGCGGTCGTTGGAAATGACACTGGGGATGGGGCGGACCGTCTCCAGCACGTCCCGGATCAGGGGTTCACTGATGCCGCGCTCGCGGGCTTCCTCGATCAGGTCGGCCAGCCACTGTGCATAGCGATCCTCGTCAATGGCTTCCACCCGAGGCTCATTGCTTTCCTGAGATGCCACCAGACTGGTCCAGAAAAACAGTACTGCGGTCAACAGGACACCACGCCATGACGCCGCTGGTCTGCATTCGCACTGCCTCCGTCCCTGACGTTCCCTGACCGGCTGACTACCCGGAACAGCCTGTTGCATCATATTGATGATCTCCGGAGCCTTCTCTCTGTCTTCAAAGACTACTCCCTTGTCCGGAATTTGTCCAAATCCGAATGATGGCACCAATGCCAGGGCTCATAGGCCATTCCCATGGAGTTGTCACGCGGATAGGAGAGGATGAAGCCAAAGGCGCCGGCGTGTCGGCGCAGCCAGTCGAACGCCGCCGTCTGCTCGAACACCTCCTCCAGTACCGGACAATCCGGAGTGCCAAGATCGATCGCGCGACCGGTGTGATGTTCACTGTAGCCGGGCAACGCATTGACGCGCAAGATGTCATCCATGCTCCGGCCGGCTTCCCGTTTGCGCCGGATCACCTGGCACTGGTAGTCGACACTACGAAAAGCCGAAATCAGGTGTAGCGGGACACCGTCCCCGGCCGCGCTGTGCCGCATACGCTGCCAGGCAGCCTGGGCAGCCGGCTGCAGACGCTGCGGTCGGCCGTACCAGTCCGGGCCGGCATCGACGAGCTCCCCGGCCTCCAGCTGCAGAGGCCAGTCACGTTGCCCTGTGAACCCGGACGGAATTCCGAGCTCGTCATGCAACCGTTCGATGCGAACCCGGTATTGCGCCAACGTTTCCACGGTCATGCCATGCGATCAGTCAGATTCAGAGTAGCTATTGTAGATGGTCTCGATCCAGCGCTCTTCCGTGATAAAGTTCCAGGCCCAATCCTCCCATTGTTCACTGAGCCCTTGCTCAACCATCGCCTCCAGCGCCATATCATCCGCCATCATGGTCCGCACTTCGGCCACGGTAGCGGTCATCATGTCGCGCAACCGGGTCAGTTCCGCCTTGTCGGCCAGCCTGCCATGCCCGGGGATAATCTGCGTGTCGTCATCGACCTGCCTCAGAATCCGATCCACGTTGGTGATATAACCCTGCACGGTGCCGCCATTATCCAGATCGACAAACGGGAAGCGGCCCTGAAAGAACAGATCGCCGGCGTGCACGACGTTGGAATCGGAGAAGTACAGGACCACATCACCGTCGGTGTGGCCGCGTGGATAATGGATCATGTCGACCCGCTCGCCATTGAAGTGCAGGGTCATACGGTCGCTGAACGTCATGACCGGGAGGCCTACAGACGGCATGCCTGCCTCCGCGAGGCTATTGCGGACGTTCTCATGGGCCACGATCACGCTATCAGCGCCGAATGCGGGATTGCCGTTGGTGTGGTCATCATGCAGGTGGGTGTTCACCAGCAGGCGCGGATTCTCTCCATCCAGGGCATCGCGAATGCGATCGGCCAACGCCTCGTACTGGGCGTCGATCATCAACACACCATCATCGCCGGCTGATACCCCGATGTTGCCACCCTGCCCGGTCAGCATCGCCAGCGGCCCGTTCAGGTCGATGACTTCGATCTCCACGTCTTCCATATCCTGGGCTCCGGCAACGGTGCCCAATCCCAGCGCGAGCCCCCCCAGCAGCCCCATCATGGTCCTGCGTCCGGGGATGTTGGTCATTGTCTCTGAAAACCCTGTCATGCCGATTGCTCCTGTTTTTGAATGGAAACACTGCCGTCCATGATGCCAGAACCCACGGCGACGGACCAGATGACAGATCACGGCGATCGGCAGTCCATTACACCATACTAATTGACCATAATGGCTTATCATGTCACGAAAGCTCTTTTCTACAGTAGCCACTAGGCGGACCGTTCTACCAGATGGAGGCAACATGGCGCGACTACCCCTGATCATCGGCTTTGGCGGCATCAACGCGGCAGGACGCAGTTCCTCGCACCATGCCTACCGTCGGCTGGTCATGGACAGCCTGCCCGCCGACGAGGCCATGGACACCCGCTGCAGCCTCGCCGCCCTGATGGGCCTGATCCGCCATGACAACGGACAATGGAAAGATGCCGCCGGCCAAGCTGTGGACAGGGATGCCCACCTGAAGGCGCTGGACCCGATCCTGAAGAACGGCACACTGATCCGGCAGCTGGAAGACAACCTGTTCGATCCCGCCCGTATCCCGGTGCACCAGCGCGCCACGCTGCGTCCCGGACAGGAGCAGCCGCTCAGTTTTCTGGTACGCCGCCGCGATCTGCCCCACGAGATTCCGCTGGGCTGGCAGATCGCCGAGGCTCACGATGGTCTGCTGCGCGTGGACATTCCGGATGGTCTGCCGGTCCTGCTGGAGACGGTACGCAAAAGCGCGGTCAACAGCGCCGGGCAGCTACCCAGCGGCTTCGACCCCAGGGCACTGTACCAGTCCCGCAATCATCCGCGTGGCCTGCAGATGAGTGTGGTGGGGGCCAGTGATGCCATCCAGTCCATCGGCCTGCCCTGGGAGCGGATTCTGGAGCACGTGGCACCTGATCAGGTCAGTGTGTACGCCGGCAGCAGCATGAGCCAGCTGGATTACGAAGGCAACGGTGGCATGCTGCAGGCCCGACTGCTGGGCAAG
>JAWLFN010000159.1:0-6632 GCA_041685555.1 Gammaproteobacteria bacterium
GGGTCTTACTGATGATAGCGGATGGCCTCTACACTGCCTCAGGCGTTCAGTCCGCAAGGCGCTTGCGCCGCCAATGGCCGTAGAGCAACACAGCGGATAGTCGTCTGAGGCAGTAGTAGAGGCCATCCGCTGTCGTCAGTGAGATCCCTACTTGATCTTGGCTTCCTTGTAGATGACGTGCTTGCGGACCACGGGATCAAACTTCTTGATCTCCATCTTGTCCGGCATGTTGCGCTTGTTCTTGTCCGTCGTGTAGAAGTGGCCCGTGCCTGCTGACGATACCAGTCTGATCTTGTCTCTCATTGCTCTGCTCCGCTGTGATCCTGTCGATTATACCCTGATGCCGCGCTTGCGGATGTCCGCCAGCACTGCATCAATACCCCGCTTGTCGATCGTGCGCATGCCACGGGTCGAGAGCTTGAGTTTCACAAAACGCTTCTCGGACTCCACCCAGAAGCGGTGCGACTGGATGTTGGGAGAGAAACGGCGTCGCGTGCGGTTGTTCGCATGGGACACATTGTTGCCTGTAACCGGCTTCTTGCCCGTTA
This sequence comes from Gammaproteobacteria bacterium, assembly GCA_041685555.1. Classification (GTDB taxonomy): domain Bacteria; phylum Pseudomonadota; class Gammaproteobacteria; order Pseudomonadales; family Pseudohongiellaceae; genus PWQG01. Next base: position 549 of record JAWLFN010000159.1, read on the forward strand.
CCATACATACGTTAGCCATTGTACTGCCTCGCTGATTCTAGCCTGAAACCGGTCATTCCGGCAGTTGTTCCGGAAATAAGGCTGCGTTTTATACCAGAATGGCCGGCGGATAGCAACTGAAAGCATATTTTTCAGGCCGGCAGCAGCCCCCTCTCGGCAAAGGAAACCACCTCGCTGTTGCCCACCACCATATGGTCCAGCACCCGCACGTCAATGGTATTGAGGGCCTGCGCCAGCCGCCGGGTGATGGCAATGTCGGCCTGACTGGGCTCGGCGATACCGGAAGGGTGGTTGTGGGCAAAGATCACCGCGGCCGCGTTGTTGTGCAGGCAGCGCTTGACCACTTCACGCGGATAGACCGCTGCGCCGTCGATGGTGCCATGAAACAGCTCCTCCAGCGCAACAACCCGGTGCTGATTGTCCAGATACAGACAGGTGAAGACCTCACGCTGGTAGTCGCGCATGCGGGCACGCAGGTATTCCCGGGTCAATTCGGAACTCGTCAGCGCATCGGTCGTCTCCAGTTTCTCCCGCATCTGCCGCTGAGCCAGCTCCAGCACGGCCTTGATCTGCACATAACGACCCGGACCCATGCCCGGGTGAGCACAGAAGCGATCTGGACCGGCGGACAGGATACCGCCCAGGCTGCCGAACGCGGTGAGCAGCTCCCGCGCCACATCGACCGCGGTCCGGCCCCGTGTGCCATGGCGCAGAAAGACGGCCAGCAGCTCGGCGTCGGACAGCGCGGAAGCGCCGTTCGCCAGCAGCTTCTCGCGTGGCCGCTCCGCCGCCGGCCAGTTCTTGATGGACATGGTGCTTCCTCCCTGAGACACCCTGTAGTGATGATAGCAGAGCCTGCCGGATCGCGCCCGCTGCTGCCGATTGGGTTACAATGCGCGGCATGGTCCACCAGGCGCGTCCCGCGTCCGCGACAACACGGAACACTGCATGCCCCTACCCACAACAGAGACACCGAAGCCGGTCCGGCTGAACAACAAGCGGATCCTGCTCGGTATCACTGGCGGCATCGCCGCCTACAAGGCCGCCGAGCTGGCCCGGATGCTCCAGAAGGCCGGGGCCGAGGTGCGCGTGGTCATGACGCGAGCCGCCACCGAGTTCGTCACGCCGCTGACGCTGCAGGCCCTGTCCGGCCACCGCGTTCACCTCGACCTGCTGGACGCCGACGCCGAGGCCGGCATGGGTCATATCGAACTGGCGCGCTGGGCGGATGTCATCCTGGTGGCCCCGGCCAGCGCCGACTTCCTGGCCCGCACCGTTCAGGGCCATGCCGGGGACCTGCTCAGCACCCTGTTGCTGGCCACCCGCGCTCCGGTGGCAGTGGCACCGGCCATGAACCAGGGCATGTGGGACGACACTGCGACACAACAGAACCTGGTCACCCTGCGCGAGCGTGGCTACCGCATATTCGGCCCCGGCTCCGGGCAGCAAGCCTGCGGCGAGGTGGGGCCCGGCCGCATGATGGAACCGGAGGACCTGGTGCTGCATACCGCAGGCCTTTTTGATACCGGCCTGCTGGACGGCCTGCATGTCACCATCACGGCCGGCCCCACCAGGGAAGCCATCGACCCGGTGCGCTACATCAGCAATCACAGTTCGGGCAAGATGGGCTTCGCACTCGCGGAAGCCGCCGCGGAAGCCGGCGCGACAGTCAGCCTGATCGCGGGCCCCGTCCATCTTCCCACTCCGGATCGCGTGCAACGCATTGATGTGTCCAGTGCGCAGGACATGCTCGATGCGACCCTGGCGCACTGTGATCCCTGCCATGTCTTCATCGGCGTGGCCGCCGTGGCCGATTACCGGCCGACCAACGCGACCCACGACAAGATCAAGAAATCGGCCGAACGGCTGACGCTGGAGCTGGTTCGTAATCCGGATATCATCAGTCAGGTGGCCGCACTGGAACACCGCCCCTTTGTAGTCGGCTTCGCGGCCGAGACACGGAACGTGGAGGAATACGGCCGCGAAAAAATGCAGCGCAAGGGCATGGACCTGCTGTTCGCCAACCATGCCACCGAGACCTTCCACGCCGACACCATCCGCGCCACGGCCATCTGGCAACAGAACAGCCGGACGCTGGGACCGGCCAGCAAGACGGCGGTGGCGCGTGACATGCTGGCACTGATCCGTGAGCGGCTGGACAGTCAGACCGAAGCCTGAAACCCGCCAGCCACTGTATCATCGCGGCAGGATTCCTGCTCCACCTCCAGCTCGATCGTTGTATGCGCGAGACTGTAGGGCTCGAGCGCCGCGGCCACGGCCTGCTTGATGGCGGTGTACCGCCCACTCTGCAGCTCGCCCGGGACCACGAGATGAGCGGTCAGCACATGATGCTCACCGTCCAGTGACCACAGGTGCAGGTGGTGAACCTCGTCCACGTCGTCCAGCGCCAGCAGGGTCTGACGGATCTCCCGCTGCATCGTCGGGTCCGGTACGGCCTGGAAAAACAGACGCCCTGTGGACCAGAGCATCCGGATCACATTGGCCAGAATGAACAGAGTGAATCCGATCGACAGCAGCGGATCCAGGATCGGCCAGTCCGCAAACTGCAGCACGATGGCCACGACCAGCACAGCCACCCAGCCCAACACATCCTCCAGCAGATGCCAGTTCAGTACACGCTCGTTCAGCGTCCGCCCTTCGCTCAGCCGCCAGGCAGCCGCGCCGTTGACGATAACACCCAGCACCGCCAGCCCCAGCATGCCCTGCGCGTGCGGCATGACCGGATCGAACAGCCTCGGGACCGCCTCGGTCAGGACCCAGACTGAGGCGCCGACCAGCACCAGACTGTTGAGCAACGCACCGAACAACGACAACCGGCGATACCCGTAGGTGAAGCTCTCGTCCGGTGAACGTTCACCAAGGCGGGCCAGCAGCCAGGCACTGCCGATCGACAGCGTATCACCGAGATCATGCACGGCATCGGCCATGATGGCGGTGCTGTTGGTCAGCCAACCGCCGATGAACTCGATCACCGTGAAACCCGCATTCAGGAAGAACACCAGGCCCATACGCCTGGACGGGTTGTGATGCTGGTGGCCATGTCCTGATTCACTCATCGACTGTCATGCTCCTCCGATGCGCGTGAAGTGCAGTATGTCACACTGACACCTCCCGGGCAGTGAGCGATTTACAAACCGGGGTACAACGCGGTCTAATTACCGTCAAGAATCAGAAATCGCAAAGGAATCATTCAGCCATGGCCGGATGCCCCCTACCAGCGAAGGATATGTTCCGGGCCTACGATATCCGTGGCATTGCCGGGCACGACCTGACCCGGGACAACATCCGGCTGATCGGTCAGGCCATCGGGGAAACGGCGCTGGCGCAGGGCCGGCGGACGCTGCTGTTCGGGGCTGACGCCCGGCTGTCCAGCCCGACACTGGCCCCGGCATTGCGCGAAGGGCTGTTGGATGCCGGCTGCGATGTCATGGACCTTGGTCGCATTCCCACACCCCTGTTGTATTTCGCGGCCCACACCACGATGCACGATTCCGGAGTGATGCTGACCGCCAGTCACAACCCGGCGGATTATAATGGCGTCAAGACAGTACTGAAGCGCAGAAATCTGACGCCGGAAGAGATCCAGTCGTTATACGAACGCAGCTGTGCTCTTGCCGAAGTGGGCGCTCCGCGGCCCCGACACAGGGGCAGGGCCATCTCTCACGACGTGGTACCCGCTTATCTGCATTATCTGCAGGGTTCAATCACACTGCGAAGACCTCTGCATGTTGTCGTCGACTGTGGCAACGCCATACCGGGCACGGTGGCTCCGGTCGCACTGGAGGCCATCGGCTGTCGCGTCACGCCACTGTTCTGCGAGGTGGATGGCCACTTCCCCAACCATCATCCGGACCCGACCATCCGCGGCAATCTGGAGGCACTGCAGGCCACTGTAGCGAGAGAGCAAGCCGATCTCGGCGTGGCGCTGGACGGTGACGGCGACCGCGTGGTGATGGTCAGCAACTCCGGTCGTATCGTCGATACCGACCGACTGCTGATGTTGCTGGTACGCGATATCCTGCCCCGCCACCCCGGTGCCAACGTGGTTTTCGACGTCAAGTGCAGCAGCCTGCTGCGACAGGTGATCGAAGAGGCCGGTGGCCGCCCGGCGCTGTGCCGCAGTGGTCACTCCTTCATGAAATCCAGGATGCGGGAAACCGACGCCGTGGTCGGTGCCGAGTTTTCCGCGCATGTGTTCATCCGTGACAGGTGGTTCGGCCACGATGACGGGATCTATGTGGCGGCGCGCTTCATCGAGATGCTCACGCGCAGCCCCGGGGACGTGGACGCCCTGCTGGATTCGCTACCATCGGCCATCAGCACGGAAGAATTGCGCGTCGAAGTGGATGAGGCCGCAAAGTTCCAACTGATGGAGCGGATTTCCTGCCAGGCGGGCTTTGCCGATGCGACCATCAACCGGCTTGATGGCATCCGCGCCGAGTTTCCGCATGGCTGGGGCCTGCTGCGCGCCTCCAACACCACACCGGCGCTGCTGCTGCGCTTTGAAGCTGACAGCGTCGAGGCTCTGGGCGACATCCAGCGCCAGTTCCGGCAACTGCTGCAAGACGCCGATAACAGACTGCAGATCCCGTTCTGAGCGGTTGGTCAGTCCTTACCCACGAGGTGTATACTGGTGCATCATTCACCTCCATTGCCTACGGACTGACGACATGCCTCTCGATCTGGCCGCCGCCAAGAACATCGCCAATGTACTGACCGAGTCCCTGCCTTACATCCAACAGTTCACCGGCAGCACCATTGTGGTCAAGTACGGCGGCAACGCCATGACCGACGAGACCCTGAAGAACAGTTTCGCCCGCGACATCGTGCTGATGAAGCTGGTGGGTATGAACCCGGTGGTGGTGCACGGCGGCGGCCCGCAGATCGGCTCGCTGCTGGAGCGGCTCAACATCGAATCGGAATTCGTGGACGGCATGCGGGTCACCGACAGTCAGACCATGGACGTGGTCGAAATGGTCCTGGGCGGTCTGGTCAATCAGGAGATCGTGGCGCTGCTGAACAAGAACGGTGGCAAGGCCATCGGTATCACCGGCAAGGACGGCAACCTGATCCGTGCTAGCAAGCTGATGAAAAAGAAAGCGGGAGAGGCCGAACAGATGCTGGATATCGGCCAGGTCGGCAGCGTGGACCATATCAATACTCAGGTGCTGGAGATGATCGGTGAAAGTGACTTCATCCCCATCATTGCCCCGATCGGCGTGGACGAAAATGGCGCCACCTACAACATCAATGCCGATACCGTGGCCGGCGAGATTGCCAAGGTACTGCGCGCGGAAAAACTGATGCTGTTGACCAACGTCTCGGGTGTCATGAGCCGGGAGGACAAGGTGCTTACGGGCCTGAATACCACGCAGGTGGAGGGCCTGATCGCGGACGGCACCATCCATGGCGGCATGCTGCCCAAGGTGGACTGTGCGCTGGATGCGGTACAGCATGGAGTACGCAGCGCCCACATCATCGACGGCCGGGTCGAGCACGCGGTGCTGCTGGAAATCTTCACGCACACCGGCGTGGGCACCCTGATCAGCGACGTGCGGGCAGCGGGCGGAGCCTGACACGGATGGCCACGGCAACACCGAAACCGTCGCGCAAGGAGCAGATCCTGCAGGCACTGGCCAGTATGCTGGAATCGGGCCCCGGCGAACGCATCACCACCGCGGCGCTGGCCCGTGAAGTCGGTGTCTCGGAGGCGGCGCTGTACCGCCATTTTCCAAGCAAGGCGAAAATGTTCGAAGGCCTCATCCTCTTCATCGAGGACACGCTGTTCGTGCGCATCAACCTGATCGTCCAGGATGAGCCGACGGTACAGGATCGCTGCGAAAAAATTCTCACCCTGGTGCTGGCCTTTGCCGAGAAAAACCCGGGCATGACCCGGCTGCTGACCGGCGATGCACTGACCGGCGAGACCGAGCGACTGCGACTGCGCATTACCCGCCTGTTCGACCGTATCGAAGCACAGATCAAACAGGTCCTGCGCGAGGCCAGTATCCGCGAACAACAGCAGACCACCATCTCGTCCAGCGTGCTAGCCAACCTGTTGAT
>JAWLFN010000160.1:0-6572 GCA_041685555.1 Gammaproteobacteria bacterium
GATCGCTCGCACGCCATCCATCACGCGATTGCCGAGGCCCGACCAGGCGACATCGTGCTGGTGGCCGGCAAGGGACATGAAAACTATCAGGACGTTGCTGGTCAACGCATGGCTTTCAGTGATGTGGCGCAGGTGCGGCTGGCACTGAACGCGCGCGGCGCAGCGCAGGAGATGCAACGATGATACCTGCAAGGATGTCACTGGCAGCGCTGGAGCGTCCCCTGGATGGAAAGCTGACCGGGCCGGAAGTCATGTTCTCTCGAATCAGTCTCGACACCCGGACGTTGCAAACAGGTGATCTTTATCTGGCACTCCGCGGAGAGCATTTCGACGGCAATGACTTCATTGCGGATGCCGAAAGTCGCGGCGCCGCGGGCGCCATTGTCGAGCGCCTTGATCCTGAGTGTGGTATGGGACAGCTTGTCGTGGGTGACGGGCTGGAAGCGCTGCGCGGTCTGGGCCGGATGTGTCGGGAGGGGTCGGATGCCCGATTCCTGGCGATAACCGGCAGTCAGGGCAAGACCACGGTGAAAGAGATGGTCGGGGCCATCTGCGGGGCGCAAGACCAGACCATGGTCACGCGCGGCAACCGCAATAATGACGTCGGCGTACCTCTGACATTGCTGGATCTGTTGCCGTCACATCGGTTTGCCGTCATTGAGCTGGGTGCCAGTGCGGTGGGGGATATCGCCCGGACCGTGGCGCTGGTGCAACCGGATGTGGCGCTGATCACCAATGCCGCGGCTACTCATGTGGAAGGGTTCGGTTCACTGGCAGGCGTCATCCAGGGCAAGGGCGAGATCATCGATGGTACTGTCCCGGGTGGCACCGTGGTGCTCAATGCAGACGATCCGGCCTGTGAGACCTGGCGTCAACGCGCGGGCGCGCGGACTGTGCTCACGTTCGGTTTGGATGATGCATCGGCCGATTTCAAGGCCGGTAATATTGTCCTGCAAGGAGGTGGAAGCCGGTTCGAGCTGATCACGCCGGACGCGGGTCTGACGGTACACCTGTCTCTTCCGGGCCGGCACAATGTCGCCAATGCCCTGGCCGCCGCGGCGCTGGCGCATTCGGCTGGCATTCGGGATGCCTGCATCGTGGAGGGGCTGCAGCGGGTGCGACCGGTAAGCGGTCGGCTGAACGCGCTGCAGTCCCCGTCTGGCTGTCACTTGCTCGACGACAGCTACAATGCCAGCCCGTCATCTTTCCGTGAGGCCGTTGAGGTGTTGATGTCAATGGCAACAGAGTCTGGAAGGGATGCGGTGGCGATTGTGGGAGAGATGGCTGAACTGGGTGACGAGGCCGCGGCCCGACACCGGGAAGCAGGAGCGTATGCACGTGATCGTGGCGTATCCCAACTGTGGGCCATCGGCCCTCATGCTGATGGCTGGTGCACGGGTTTCGATGGAATGCAGGCCCGGGTGTTCGCCAGTGTCGATCAGGTGATCGAGTACGCCAGCGCGAATCTGGACGACCGTCATGTGGCATTGGTCAAAGGGTCTCGCAGTGCCGGTATGGAACGGGTGGTCAAGGCACTGCAGTCCGGTAGAGAGGTGAACTGATGCTGGTCTGGCTGTCTGATTATCTGGCCCAATACAACAGCGCCTTCACGGTCATACAGTACATCACCGTGCGCGGAATTCTGGGCATACTCACGGCGCTGTTGACGGCGCTGTTGATCGGGCCAGCCATGATCCGGCGTCTTAACCGACATCAGATCGGTCAGGTGGTGCGGGACGATGGCCCGGAGTCACACTTCAGTAAGGCAGGAACACCCACCATGGGCGGAGCCCTGATCCTTGTCAGCGTGGCGTTCAGCACACTGCTCTGGGCTGATCTCAGCAGTCACTACGTCTGGGTGGTGTTGCTGGTCACCCTGTTATTCGGCGCCATCGGCTGGGTGGATGACCATCGCAAGGTGGTCAAAAAGGATCCCCGAGGTCTGCCGGCACGATGGAAGTATTTCTGGCAGTCCGCCATTGGTCTCAGTGCGGCTGCGTTCCTCTATATGTCGGCCACGGACCCGGCCCAGACAGCTTATATTGTGCCATTTTTCAAGGGTGTTTCGCTGGATGTGGGCATTCTGTTTGTGGTGATCACCTATTTTGTGATCGTTGGCAGCAGCAACGCCGTCAACCTGACGGATGGACTGGATGGCCTGGCCATCATGCCCACGATCATGGTCGGCAGTGCTCTTGGTGTCATCGCGTATCTGTCCGGGCATGTCGAATTTTCCCAGTACCTGCAGATTCCCTATGTGGCCGGAGCCGGTGAGCTGGTGATCTTCTGCGGCGCATTGCTGGGCGCCGGACTGGGGTTTCTCTGGTTTAACACCTATCCAGCACAGGTATTCATGGGAGACGTGGGGGCATTGGCTCTGGGAGCGGCACTGGGCATGGTGGCCGTCGTCGCCCGACACGAGATCGTACTGTTCATCATGGGCGGCGTGTTCGTGGTGGAGACGTTATCGGTGATCATCCAGGTGGCTTCTTACAAGTTGACCGGAAACCGGATCTTCCGGATGGCGCCATTGCATCACCATTATGAACTGAAGGGCTGGCCGGAACCACGAGTCGTGGTGCGATTCTGGATCGTCACCGTGATGCTGGTTCTGATCGGGCTGGCCACTTTGAAATTGAGGTAGACAAGAGTCGGTATGACGGAAATGTCGACACAGAAGGGTAGTACGCTGATCATCGGTCTGGGACGGACCGGGTTGTCCTGTGCGTGGCATATGCGCAGCCGGGGCGAGCCGTTCCGGATCATGGACAGTCGCTTCAGTCCTCCCGCTCTGGCCGAGTTCCGTCGTTCGTTTCCCGAGGTGGAGCCGATACTGGGAGGCTTTCTTCGCGATGAAATCCTGTCCGCCAGCCAGATCGTGCTGAGTCCGGGGATCAGTCTGGCGACCCCCGAGGTGGCCGAGGCGGTCGAGCAGGGTATACCTGTGATCGGTGATATTGACATCTTCAGTCGGGCTGTACAGGCACCGGTGGCAGCCGTGACCGGTTCGAATGGCAAGAGTACCGTTGTGACCCTGTTGGGAGAAATGGCCCGGCAGGACGGCCGGCGGGTGGGCGTCGGTGGCAACCTGGATGGCCGGGCCAGCATGCCGGCGCTTGACCTGCTGCGGGCGGGGGACCATGACCTTTATGTTCTGGAGTTGTCCAGTTTTCAGCTGGAGACCACGCAACACCTGGGCGCGACAGCGGCCGTGATTCTCAACCTCTCCGAAGATCATCTGGATCGCTATGACAGCATGACCGAATACCGTGCGGCCAAGATGCGCATATATACTGGTTGCGCGTTGCCTGTGATCAATCGTGACGAACCGTTCACGCATCCTGACGAACGTGTTCAGGGTGATCGGTTGAGCTTCGGGCTGTCCGCACCGGACCAGGACAGTGACTTCGGAGTGGTCAAGCAGGGCGGCGGGCGCTGGATTGTGCATGGCTCCCGCATGCTGATGAGTACGCGAGAGCTGAAACTGGTCGGTGACCACAATCTCTCCAATGTGCTGGCCGCCCTGGCCGTGGGGCACGCAGTGGGACTGTCCGGGGAGTCAATGATCGAAGCGGCGCGCCATTTCAGTGGTCTTCCGCATCGTTGCCAGTGGTTGGCGGAGATTGCCGGAGTTACCTGGTTCAACGATTCCAAGGGGACCAATGTCGCGGCTACGGTGAGAGCAGTACGCAGTATCGCCGCCTCCGTTACGGGACAGGTTGTCCTGATAGCCGGCGGCGTGTCGAAGGGCGCGGATTTTTCAGTGCTGGTTCCTGTGCTGCGGCAACACGTTCGAAAGGTGGTGCTTATCGGACAGGACGCAACCTGGATCGCCCGGCAGATCGGCGGAGCCGTGGAAACGGTGCGGGCCGATACCCTGGAAGAAGCTATTGACCAGGCTCGCGCTTTTGCCATGCCCGGCGATGCGGTGGTGTTGTCGCCGGCGTGTGCCAGTTTCGACATGTTTCAGGATTTCGCCCATCGCGGGCGTGTATTCACCGCTGCAGTGGAGGCGTTGCAATGAGTATGGCTCAGCGCACGGCACACGCGGCAACGACGGGAACGACGCGTTGGTTTGGTGCGGCACCAAATCGTCTGCTGGTGTTACTGTTCACCCTGTTGGTCTTCGGTATCCTGATGATGACGTCGGCCTCCGTGGAAGTGGCCGCCAGTGGCTACGGAGACCCTTTCTATTTTACCCGAAGGCAGCTGTTCTTTGCGCTGCTGGGGTTGTTCGCGGTGGCGGTGACGGTGCAGATCCCGCTCCGTTTCTGGTACCAGAACAGTGCGCTGATGTTGCTGGTGACCACGGCGCTGCTGGTGCTGGTCCTGGTTCCAGGCGTTGGCACAGTAGTGAACGGCAGTGCCCGTTGGATCAATCTGGGCTTCTATAGCCTGCAACCCTCTGAACTGGTGAAAATTTTCCTGGTGCTATACATGGCCACGTTTCTTCAGCACCAGCATGGCGAAGTGCAGGAGCGCTGGTCGGGTTTCATGTGGCCGGTGGCGGTCATCGGGGTGATCGCCTTGCTACTGCAGATGGAGCCCGATCACGGTGCTCTGGTGATCGTTGTGGCGGCTGGGCTGGGCATGTTGTTTATCGGCGGTGCCCGGATACACCGTTTCCTGCTTGTGTTGTTGATCGGGACGGGTGCTCTGGTGGCGCTAGCGATAACCCGGCCCTATGTCATCGGTCGATTGACCTCGTTTCTCAATCCATGGGCGTCCGAGTATGTGTATGGTGAAGGCTATCAACTGACGCAGGCGCTGATTGCCTTCGGTCGGGGGGAGTGGTTTGGAGTCGGTCTGGGTGACAGTCTACAGAAGCTCTATTTCCTGCCCGAGGCCCACACCGATTTCGTGGTCGCCATCATTGCGGAGGAGATGGGCATACCGGGGATTCTGCTGGTGATCACGCTGTTCTGTCTACTGGTGGGTACGGCCATGCAGACGGCCCGGCGCGCCGAGCGTGCCGGGCAACGATTCGGAGCATTCATCGCATACGGGATTGCCATCCTCTTTTCCTCGCAGGTCTTCATCAATCTGGGGGTGAACACCGGGCTGCTGCCGACCAAGGGGCTGACCATGCCGTTCTTCAGTTACGGAGGCAACAGCCTGTTGGTGAGCTGTTTCATGGTTGCACTGTTGATGCGTGTCCAATACGAGACGGCTCTGGCCTCGGGGCAGGAGGGCAGAACATGACGGACAGGACGGTTCTGATCATGGCGGCAGGTACCGGAGGACACATTTTTCCCGCGCTGAGTATTGCCGGTGAGTTGCAGCGCAAGGGTTGTACGGTGCATTGGTTGGGTACGCCGACGGGAATGGAAGTCGATGTGGTGCGTCGTCAGGGCATCCCGCTACATACCGTCACAGTCCGCGGACTGCGGGGAAAAGGGATGACCGGATTGCTGCTGGCTCCCTTCATGGTGCTGCGGGCAATGTTTCAGGTCTGGGGGGTGCTGCGCACCGTGCGTCCGGTCTGCGTGCTGGGCATGGGTGGCTATGTGACCGGTCCCGGTGGAGTCGCTGCATGGTCGCGGCGATATCCACTGATCATCCATGAGCAGAATGCCATCGCAGGCGTCAGCAATCGGCTGTTGAGTCGATTGGCCAGTCGGGTGACCGAGAGTTTTCCGGGTACGTTCCGTGAGCGGACCGCGGCTGTCTGTACCGGCAATCCCGTGCGCTCCGACATCGAGGCCTTGCCTGCGGCCCGTCCCCTGGCGCACGGCGGGCCATTGCGGTTGCTGGTTCTGGGTGGAAGTCGCGGCGCCAGTGCCATCAATGAACAGGTGCCTCTGGCCATCAGCGCCATGAAGCCAGGTGTCAGGCCCGCGGTATGGCACCAGGCGGGACGGGACAAGATCGCCATGGCCAGAGACGCCTATACCAGGGCCGGGCTGGCGTTGAATGATGGCTGTCGCGTCGACCCGTTCATCGATGACATGGCCAGTGCCTACAAGTGGGCCGACCTGGTGATCTGTCGGGCAGGGGCCACCACCGTGGCGGAGCTGGTGGCAGCCGGCCTGCCGGCGGTGCTGATTCCGTTCCCGCATGCGGTCGATGACCACCAGACAGTCAATGGACGTTGGCTTAGCCAGGCGGGCGCGGCCATTTTGCTGCCGCAGGAGCAGTGCACTACCGAACGGCTCTCAGACGTACTGGAACATCATGTGACCCACCCCGCACTGTTACAGGGCATGGCCGATGCGGCCAGGTCGCTGTCACGCCCGCGGGCAGCCGAACGGGTCGCTGCAATCTGTATGGAGGCGGGCCGCCGTTATGAACAGGCACGATAACAACATGGCTCATACGGTGCCGGAAATGCGGCGGATCCACACGATCCATTTCATCGGCATCGGTGGTGCCGGTATGTGTGGCATCGCCGAGGTATTGTTGAATCAGGGGTATCAAATCACCGGTTCCGATATCAGGGAGTCGCTGGTCACCAAGCGCCTTGCATCCCTGGGGGTGACTGTTTTCATTGGCCATACGGCGGATAATATCCGTGCTGCCGATGTGGTGGTCTACTCCAGTGCCATTGAGCCTCGGAACCCGGAGCTGACAGC
>JAWLFN010000161.1:0-6565 GCA_041685555.1 Gammaproteobacteria bacterium
ATGGGCTGGCGGACAATATTCCGATCAACACCATACTGTTGCCGATGGAAGGTGATCCCGGCGCTGCGGCCGCGTTCTGGCAACTGGCGTATCTGACGCAGGGTTCCTTTGTCACTCCATCAAGGGACTGGCCATAATGCGACGACGACGCGAGCCCGAAAATTCGAACATTTCCTTTCTGGATGTCATTTCCTGTGGCTTCGGGGCCATCATCCTGTTGTTGATGATTGCGGAGAACTCCGCGCCGGTGACCATCGAGCCGGGCGAGGTCCAGCTCGAGCGCCCGGTCGAGGAACTGCAGGAAGAGCTGTTCGAGATCCGGGGCGAGACCCGGATCGTCAACGAGGATCTCAATGCACGGCGCGAACAACTGTCGTTCTATCAGGAACGCATTGCCAACCTGAGCCGGGAACTGTCCGATGTACGGGGCCGCTATGAGGCCTCCGTGGAAATGGCCGACGAGCAGATGGAAGAACGCGAACAGCTGGCAATCGCCCGGCAGTCCCTGAGCGAGGAGATGGAGCGCCTGTTGGGGCAGGATTTCGAAAGCGATGACAACATGATCGGTGGCATACCGGTGGACAGCGAATACATCATCTTCATCATCGACACGTCGGGCAGTATGTTCTACAACGCCTGGCCGCGGGTGCTGGAAATGATCGAGGAGGTGCTCGACGTCTACCCGGAGGTGCAGGGCATCCAGATCATGAACGACATGGGCGGTTACATGTTTCCGACCTTCCGTAACCGGTGGATACCGGATACACCGGCGCGGCGCAACGCCATCATGAACACGCTGCGCAACTGGGCGCCGTTCAGCAACAGCAGTCCGGCCGAAGGCATCACCCGGGCGATCAGCTCCTTTGCCGAGGAAGACCGCCGCATCAGCATCTATGTGTTCGGTGACGATTTCCTGCAGGGTGGGTCGATCACGCAGGTTGTACAGACCGTGGATCGGCTCAACCTGCGCGATGAGGATGGCAACCGCCTGGTCCGTATCCACGGCGTCGGCTTTCCGGTATTGTTTGACGTGGACCCGCAGTTCCAGCAGAGTCTGTATAACTTCGCCACGTTGATGCGCGAGCTGACCCAGCGCAATGGTGGCAGTTTCGTCGGGCTGAATGCGTACCAGTGACAGGCAGAGGTGGACAGATGGCAGGGCAGGCAGTGTTTCATGGTGGTTCCTTTCCTTGGGCCAGCGCGGGATGGCGCGCTGTCTGTGGGTTGCTGTTGAGCACCTGGCTGGTCGGCTGCGGTGCCAACACGGTGCGGGTCGAGGGCACTTACCCCAGTCCGAACATACCGCAGATTCCGCTGCGGCTCGGTGTCTACTATGACGAGGACCTGACTGGTTTCCAGTACATCGAGTACACCGATCGGGGTAATGAAGAGTATATTGTCGAGAGTGGGGTCTCGCATGTGGAGCTGTTCAACACGGTTCTTCCTGCCATGTTCTCCGAAGTGGTCGAACTGGACAGTCCCACCGCGGACGCTGGAGTCGACGCTGTATTCATCCCCGCCATCGACGAGTTTCAGTTGGCGTTGCCACAGAAGACGCGACTTGATGTCTACGAAGTCTGGGTGCGCTACAACATGCGGCTGGCCGAGCCGGATGGCGATACTATCGCTGACTGGGTGATGACCGCCTATGGGAAGGTGGAGCAGGAGTCACTGCGTTCGGCGGATGCCAGCATCGGGTCCGCCACGGTGGCCGCCCTGCGCGACCTGGGCAGCAGTTTCGCGTTGGGGTTCACGAGTGTGCCCGGTGTCCGGGACTGGCTGGAATCCCAATGACGTGATGACTTTTCCTGGCGGGTGAAGTAAAACAGGCGGAATTTCTGTCTAATCAGGGAGAGGCGGAAAATGCGGCTAACTCGAGTGCGCTGACAGGTACCACAACATGAATATCAGACAGGGTTTGAAGGCGTTGGTAATGAGCGGGGTTGTAATGCTGCTGGCGGCCTGCACTACCACAACCATCGATGAGTTTCGCCAGGGTGAGACCGGCCTGGGTGAGGCGGAGTCGATCGTGATACTGGGCCGGCGCCAGGGTGGCAGTTATGACACCGCGGCCGATTTTGTTGAATGCGTCGGTGACCGGATGTCCAATGGCCGGGACGGCCTGCAGGTTGTGCCCGAGCAGGAATTCATCGATTCGCTGTTTCCCTGGTTCGAACCGCGCACAGCGCCCATGCGCAGTGCCGACCTGGAACAATTGATGGCCAGGCCGCTGGTGACCGAGAAGATCAACGAGTGGGGCATCCGCTACATTGTCTGGCTGGACGGGCAGACCGAGACCATCAGTCAGATGGGGTCATTATCCTGCACCGTGGGTCCTTATGGCGGGGGCTGTTTCGGTTTCGGCTCATGGGAAGACGATTCCAGCTTCGAGGCCCGGATCTGGGACGTGTCTTCCTATGAGTCGGTGGGCACCATCAGTGCCGATGCCAACGGTCAGTCCTACCTGCCGGCCGTGGTGGTCCCCATCCCGTTGCTGGCGCGCGTGGAGGCCAATGCCTGCAGTTCGCTGGCCAGTCAGCTGAAGCAGTTTGTGGTGGGAGGTTGAGTAGAGCGCCATGCGCATGATCAGGCAGTTTCTGTGCGTCGGCCTTTGCAGTGCCGTACTGATGTCCTGCGCCACCAACCCGGCGACCGGGCGCCCCAATCTTGTGTTGATGAGCGAAAATCGCGAACGGGAGATCGGTCGCGAAGAACACGAGAAAGTCCTGTCGTCGATGCGTGTAATGGAAGAGGGGCCGGTCACCGAGTATGTCAACGAGGTCGGCCAGCGTCTGGCGTCCGCCAGCCATCGCGATGACCTGGAGTTCACGTTCACCGTCATCGACAGTCCCGAGATCAACGCGTTTGCCCTCCCCGCCGGTTATATCTACATCAATCGTGGCCTGCTCACTTTCCTCAACTCGGAAGACCAGCTGGCCGCGGTGCTGGCCCATGAAATCGGCCATGTCACGGCCCGTCATGCCGTGCAGCAGCAGGCCCGGGGCAACCTGGGCCGCACCGCGGCCGGTATTGGTGGTTTCGTCGCCGCCGTGGCGACGGGCAGCGCCTATGTCGGCTCGGAGCTGTCGCAGCTCGGTTCGCTCTGGACCCAGGCCGGCGTCAGCGGGTTCGGTCGCGAGAACGAGCTGGAGGCCGACAGTCTCAGCGCGCTCTACCTGCGCAACGCCGGTTATGACCCGCAGGCGGTCATCGAGGTGTTGTCGATCCTCAAGAACCAGGAAGACTTCAATGTCCAGGTGGCCGGGCAGCGCGCTGGCTACCATGGCCTGTTCGCCACCCATCCACGCAACGATGAACGGCTGCAGCGAGCGGTCGGCGATGTTTCCGCGGAAGGTGAGTCGGAGGCCGAGTACGAGCCCGATCCGGCGCAATTCCGGCGGGTCATGGACGGTCTGGTGTTCGGACAGCGGCAGGGCGCGCGTTCTGGCGGTCAGCGTTACTACCAGGATCTGCTGGGGTACACCATGGTGTTCCCTCCCGAATGGTCCATCCGCGAGACGCCCACGACAGTGACGGCGGCGGCTCCGGAGGAGAGCGCCACCCTGCGGGTGGAAACCCGCCGACTGCAGTCGCGGATGCCGCCGCATCAGTTCGTGCGGGATGAGCTGGGCCTGGATCTGACGGAAACCGAGACACTGAGCCAGTACCGGCTGCAGGGCTTCACCGGCCTGATGCGTGAACCGGAGGACGGGGCCCTGCAACGGGTTGCGGTGATCTACATGGGGCTGCGCGCCATGATCTTCACCGGCACGGTCCAGGACGAGGCGCGGATCGAGGAAATGGACCGGATGCTGATGGCTTCGATCCGCAGCTTCCGGGTGGCCCAGGCCAATGAGGAGGAGCAGAGCGAGCTCAATATCGAGTTTGTCCGGGTCGGGCCGCAGTTCTCCTGGGAGGCGCTGGCACAACAGAGTCCGCTGCCACAGTATGCCGAGGAGACACTGCGACTGATCAACGGCTACTATCCGATCGGGAATCCCGAGCCGGGTGAGTGGATCAAGATTCTTGAGTAGATTCGAGCTCCTCCCACTCGCTGAACAGTGAGTCCAGCTCGTTCTGGAGACTCTCCATCCGCTCCAGCGTCTGCTGCACGAGGGCCTGGTCCCGGTCGTAGAATCCGGGCTCGGCCATCTCCTGTTCGAGCTTGCCGATCCGGGTCTCGGTTTTCTCGATGTCCCGGGTGATGCGTTCCAGTGCCTTCTGCCGCGCTTTCTGCTCCCGTCCTGACACCGGCTTTTTGCCGCTGGTATTGTGGTGTGTTTGCGCCTTTTTCACCGGCGTTTTTGCCGCCTCCCGGCGTGCTGATGTGCCTCGCTGACCGGTGGGGCCTTCCAGCGCGTACATCTTTCCGCCCTGCCGCAGCCAGTCCTCGTAGCCGCCGATGTACTCCCGGACCTGACCGTCGCCCTCGAAGACGATGCTGCTGGTCACCACATTGTCCAGAAAGGCGCGATCGTGGCTGACCAGCAGGATGGTGCCGTCGAAGTCCAGCAGAATCTCTTCCAGCAGCTCCAGGGTTTCCATGTCCAGGTCGTTGGTCGGCTCGTCCAGTACCATGACATTGGCCGGCTTGCTGAAGAGCTTGGCCAGGATCAGGCGGTTCTGCTCGCCGCCGGACAGTGCTTCCACCGGCTGGCGGCTGCGCCGGGGTGGAAAAAGGAAGTCCTGCAGGTAGCTGATCACATGGCGCTGCTTGCCGTTCAGGGTGATGAACTCACGGCCCTCGGCGATGAAGTCGATCACCGACTGCTTCGGATCCAGGCCGGCGCGCAGTTGGTCGAAGTACAGCACTTCCAGCTTGCTGCCACGCTTGATCTTGCCGGCCTGTGGCTCCAGATCGCCGAGCAGCAGTTTCAATAGCGTGGTCTTGCCACTGCCATTGGCGCCGATGAATCCGATGCGATCGCCACGCAGGATCCGCGTGGAGAAATCGCGGATCAATGGTGTGCCGTCGTCCCAGGCGTAGCGGATGTGTTCCGCCTCCACCACGATCTTGCCGGACTGCCCGGCCTGCTCCACCGCGAACTTTGCCTGCCCGGGGCCTTCACGGCGTTGCTGGCGTTCCTTGCGCATTTCCTGCAGGGCGCGCACGCGGCCCTCGTTGCGGGTGCGCCGGGCCTTGATGCCCTGACGGATCCAGCTTTCCTCCTCGGCCAGCTTCTTGTCGAACTCGGCGTTGGCGCGGTCTTCCGCTTCCAGCAACTGCTCGCGACGATCCAGATACTGGCGGTAATCACAGTCCCAGGAGCGCAGGCGGCCGCGATCGATCTCCAGAATGCGATTGGTGGTATTCTGCAGGAACTGCCGGTCGTGGGTGATCAGCATCACGGTGCCGGGGAACTCGTTCAGCGTCTTTTCCAGCCACTCGATGGTGGGAATGTCCAGGTGGTTGGTGGGTTCGTCCAGCATCAGCAGATCCGGTTCGCTGATCAGGGCCCGACCCAGCGCCGCGCGCCGGCGGTTACCACCGGACAGGCTGCGCATCGGCGCGTCGGGTGGCAGGGCAAGGCGGTCGATAGTGGCGTCGATGCGGTGCCCCAGTGACCAGCCGTCGCGCTGGTCCAGTTGCTGCTGCAGCCGGCTCATCTCCTCCAGCTCGGCCTCGCGGCCCTCCATGATCGCTTCGCTGCCGGCCAGGACATGGAAACGCCGCAGGAGGTCGCCCAGCCCTTCCAGGCCACTGGCGACATATTCGTAGACGGATTCGTCGCTCTGCGGTGGCAGACTCTGGTCCAGCCACGCCACACGCAGGTTCTGCGCCCGCCACAGCTCGCCGCTGTCAGCCTGCTGCCGGCCGTAGAGCAGAGACATGAAAGTGGACTTGCCGGCCCCGTTAGGGCCCAGCACACCGATGCGCTCGCCCTTGTGAATGGTCAGTGACGCATTATCCAGCAACGGCTGGTCGCCAAAGGCCAGGGACAGGTTGGTCAGTCGCAGTAAGAGCATGGTGATCCGCTTGTATTTGAGGCCACGCAGTATAAACTTGTCAGTGGTCTGTTCATAGCGCTGTACGCGGCCTGCAGGCCGTCCGACACTCACTTCGTGGCAAGGGCCCGGCATGGCATCGACCAGCGGTAACATGACGCAGACGACGGCCGGAGGCCAGCCGCTCGACCTGTCCGTCGCCCTGCAGTTACTGGAGCAGTCCGGTCATCTTGCGGCGGAGGATGCGGCGCTGCTGCGCCAGCGGCGCCGGACGCCAGAGGAGCTGCGTCAGCCGGTGCTGGGCTGGCTGGCCAGCCAGAATCCGCAGGATCGTCAGCCCCCCGGCCACGCCCTGGACATCGAGCAGTTGACGCGCATCATCGCCTCGCGGACCGGACACGACTATTACCGCATCGATCCGCTGCGCATCGACGTGGCTGCCGTCACGCGCGTCATGTCCTATGCCTTCACCCAGCGACACCGGATACTGGCTGTCGAGGTCACGCCCGACGAAGTCGTGGTGGCCTGTGAGGAGCCATTTGTCACCGGCTGGGAGGCGGATCTGGCCCACGTCAATCGTCGCGACATCCGACGTGTATTGGCCAACCCGATGGAGATC
>JAWLFN010000162.1:0-6500 GCA_041685555.1 Gammaproteobacteria bacterium
TCAGGAGCGTCGGGCGCCAGGGATGGCGCACGCCGAGCCCCCCCAGGGAAGGGTTCACGGGCGTCTCCTGAGCGACCTGGTCTCCCGCGGCTCTCGGGCTACAGGGTGCCAGCGACATCAGCTGTACATGTAGTCTCGTGTCAGTGGCCAGTGCGCACTGCCGGATTTGACCGCCAGGATCTGGTGCACCGCCACCCAGTGCTGTCGGAACCCGTGCTCACATCCCGCCAGGTAGATCCGCCAGATGCGCCAGGTCTGGTCATCGACCATGTTGCGGAGTTGATCGCTGGCGTTCTCGAAGCGGGCCGCCCAATGGTTCAGGGTCAGGGCGTAGTGGGGGCGCAGGTTCTCGATGTCCAGGGCTTCCAGGCCGGCGGCGGAAAGACTTTTCAACGCCAGGCTGATGTGTGGCAGCTCACCGTGCGGGAATACATAACGGTTGATGAACTCGCCACCCCCGACGCGGTTGGTGCGGGACTCGGGGTCGGCGGAAGTGATGCCGTGATTCAGGGCGGCCCCATCGGGTTCCAGCAGATCATTCACGCGGCGGAAATAGTCTTCGAGGTGGTTCAGGCCCACATGCTCGAACATGCCCACGCTGGTGATGCGATCAAAACGCCCGGTGACGTCACGGTAGTCCTCCAGGGCGATTTCCACGCGGTCCTGCAACCCGGCCTCCGCCACCCGCTCGCACGCCAGCTCGTACTGGTTGCGGGAAAGGGTCACGCCCAGCACCCGGGCGCCGTACTTCTCCGCCGCCCGGATGGCCAGTGTACCCCAGCCGCAACCGATATCCAGCAGCCGCTGTTCGGGCTGGATCCGCAGCTTGTTCAGGATATGATCGATTTTCTGCGTCTGCGCCTGTTCCAGGCTATCGGTGGTGGCCCGGAAATAGCCGCAGGAATAGACCATTTGCTCATCCAGCCATTGCCGGTAGAACTCATTGGAGACGTCATAGTGGTACTGGATCGCCTCGGCATCGATGCGGCGGTTATGTCGACTGGTCATCGATACCCGCCGGCGGTGTTTTTTGTCATGGTCGGCATGGGTGGCAAGCCGTGTGGCGACATCAATGATGTCCTCCAGCTCTCCGTCCACCTGGATATGGCCTTCAACGTAGGCTTCCGCGAGTCGGTCCAGCGAGGGGTTGAGGAGGTAGCGCAGAGCCGTCATGCCGGGAACCTGTATGCGTACCCGGGAACTGTCGGCGAGATCAACGGATTGGCCGTTCCAGAGCCGGATCTGCAGGGGAATCCGGTGCTCGCGCAGGCCATCAACAAATGAATCGAAGTGCTTCTCCCAGAACATGGTGGCGCCCTCCGTTAGGGTGAGTACCTCCGATACTAGAACAAACGTACCTGTCCGGGCAAACAGTTTCATTGCCGGACCGAGCTACGAAGCACTGAAAGAGGGCTGCCCCGAGCAACGGGAGAACATAAAAAAACCGGCTTCCGCGGAGACCTACGAAAGCCGGTGATAGTAGTAACCGAAAGGAAAGGACGTCAGTCCCAGCTCAGGGCGCCCCCGGTCTGGTACTCGATCACACGCGTCTCGAAGAAATTCTTCTCCTTGCGCAGGTCCATGATCTCGCTCATCCAAGGGAAGGGGTTCTTGACGCCTCTGAACTGCTCTGGCAGGCCGACCTGGGCCAGGCGGCGGTTGGCGATGAACTGCAGGTATTCCTCCATCATCACCGCGTTCATCCCCAGCACGCCGCGCGGCATGGTGTCGCGGGCGTACTCGATCTCCAGCTGCGTGGCTTCCAGGATCATCTGCGTGGCGTCCCGGCGCATCTCGTCGTCCCACAGGTGCGGGTTCTCCAACTTGATCTGGTTGATCATGTCGATGCCGAAGTTCAGGTGCATGGACTCGTCGCGCAGGATGTACTGGAACTGCTCGGAGGTGCCGGTCATCTTGTTGCGGCGGCCCATGGACAGGATCTGCGAGAAGCCACAATAGAAGAAGATGCCTTCCAGGCAGCAGTAGAACGCGATCAGGTTCTTCAACAGCGCCTTGTCCGTTTCCACCGTGCCGGTGGTGAAATTCGGGTCGCTGAGCTCCTTCGTGTACTTCAGGCCCCAGGAGGCTTTCTTGGCCACCGACGGGATCTCGTGGTACATGTTGAAGATCTCGCCCTCATCCATGCCCAGTGACTCGATGCAGTACTGGTAGGCATGGGTGTGGATCGCTTCCTCGAAGGCCTGGCGCAGGATGTACTGGCGGCACTCGGGGTTGGTGATCAGGCGGTAGATGGCCAGCACCAGGTTGTTGGCCACCAGCGAATCGGCGGTGGAGAAGAAGCCCAGGTTGCGCTTGACGATCAGGCGCTCATCGGCGGTCAGGCCCTCGCGGCTCTTCCACAGGGCGATATCCGCGTTCATATTGATTTCCTGCGGCATCCAGTGGTTGGCGCAGCCATCCAGGTATTTCTGCCAGGCCCAGTCGTACTTGAACGGCACAAGCTGGTTGAGATCCGCGCGGCAGTTGATCATGCGCTTGTCGTCCACGGTGACCCGCTCGGTCCATTCACCCAGTTCCTCCTCGCCGGCGGTCACGTCCAGGTCCTGCAGGCCCTCGATGGCCTGTTGCAGTACCCGGTCATTGACCACTTCGGCCGGAGCTTCGCCATCGGTGTCCGCGGCATCCGTCATAGTGGTCCCGGCAACCGCCGCGTGACCATTGCCATTGCTGTATTGCCGACGGGCCATTTCCTCGGCGGCCCGTTGCACGGCCTGATCGGCCTCGTCGGTCGCCGCGGCGTCTGGCGAAGCAGCGGTGGCGGCAGTCTGCGAGGCGGGCTGCTGCGTAGCAGCCCGCGGCGTCGGCCTGGCGTCATGTGTCTGTTGCGGGGCCGGTTCGGCCTCCTTGCGGCGCGCCGGCTCCGGAGTGTCCTCCGACTTGTAGAAATCGTCCCAGGAAAGCATGTCTGTCCTCCGTCTTTTCATCTGTATGATCGTTTACTGACAGGCTTCACAGTCAGGGTCATCAATGGAGCAGGCGGCCGGTGTCGGGGCCGGCCCGCTGGATACCTTGTTCAGGCTGCTGTCGGAGATGGTGGATTTCTCCGTGGACGTGGCCGCCAGGGAACGCAGGTAGTACGTGGTCTTGAGTCCGCGCAGCCAGGCCATGCGGTACATGATGTCCAGTTTCTTGCCGTCGGCGCCGGCCACGTACAGGTTCAGTGACTGCGCCTGGTCGATCCACTTCTGCCGGCGGCTGGCCGCATCCACGATCCAGCGCGGCTCCACCTCGAAGGCATTGGCATACAGGTCCTTGAGGTGCTGCGGTATGCGGTCGATCTGCTGCACGCTGCCATCATAGTACTTCAGGTCGTTGACCATGACGTTGTCCCACAGGTTCAGGGCCTTCAGATCCCGGACCAGATAGGGATTGACCACTGTGAATTCACCGGACAGGTTCGATTTCACGTACAGGTTCTGGTATGTCGGTTCAATAGACTGTGAGACGCCCGTGATGTTGGCAATGGTCGCTGTCGGTGCGATGGCCAGCACATTGGAATTGCGCATGCCGACCTGTTGTACGCGTTGGCGCAGACTGTCCCAGTCCAGGGTCTGCGTCATGTCGACGTCCAGATAGCTGTCGCCGCGTGCTGCCTGCAACATTTTCAGTGAATCGATGGGCAGGATGCCCTGGTCCCATAGCGACCCTTTGTAACTCTCGTAGGTGCCACGCTCCTCGGCCAGTCGGGAAGAGGCCTGGATGGCAAAATAACTGATCGCCTCCATGGAGCGGTCGGCGAACTGGACCGCGCCTTCGGAGGCGTACGGAATCCGCTGCGCGTACAGTGCGTCCTGGAACCCCATGATACCCATGCCCACCGGCCGGTGTTTGAGGTTGGAGTTCTTCGCCTGCGGTACCGAGTAGTAGTTGATGTCGATGACGTTGTCGAGCATGCGCACCGCTGTGTCCACCGTCTTCTCCAGCTTGACCGTGTCCAGACCGTCCTCGGTGACATGGTTGATCATGTTGATCGAGCCCAGGTTGCAGACCGCGATCTCGTCCGCGCTGGTGTTCAGCGTGATCTCCGTGCACAGGTTGGAAGAGTGGATGGTGCCGGCGTGCTGCTGCGGCGAGCGCACGTTGCAGGCATCCTTGAACGTGATCCAGGGATGACCGGTCTCGAACAGCATGGACAGCATCTTGCGCCACAGGTCCTTGGCGCGCACCGTCTTGTAGATCTCCATCTGTCCGGCGGCCGCTCTGCGCTCGTATTCGAGGTACCTGTCCTCGAAGGCCTTGCCGTGCAGATCATGCAGTTCCGGCACGTTGTTGGGCGAGAACAGGGTCCACTCGCCATCCTCGAACACCCGTTTCATGAACAGGTCCGGAATCCAGTTGGCGGTGTTCATGTCATGGGTGCGGCGGCGGTCGTCGCCGGTATTCTTGCGCAGCTCCAGAAACTCCTCGATGTCCAGGTGCCAGGTCTCCAGGTAGGAACACACGGCGCCCTTGCGCTTGCCGCCCTGGTTGACGGCCACGGCGGTGTCGTTGACCACCTTGAGGAAGGGCACGATGCCCTGGGACTTGCCGTTGGTGCCCTTGATGTGGGCGCCCAGCGCGCGCACCGGGGTCCAGTCATTGCCCAGGCCGCCGGCCCATTTGGACAGCATGGCGTTGTCCTTGATGGCGCCATAGATGCCTTCCAGATCATCCGACACGGTGGTCAGGAAGCACGACGACAGTTGCGGGCGCAGGGTACCGGAATTGAACAGCTGCGGCGTGGAGACCATGTAATCGAAACTCGAGATCAGGTCATAGAACTCGATGGCCCGCGCCTCGCGGTTCTCCTCATTGCTGGCCAGCCCCATGGCCACGCGCATGAAGAAGATCTGCGGCAGCTCGAAGCGCACGCCATCGCTGTGGATGAAGTAGCGGTCGTAGAGAGTCTGCAGACCAAGATAGGTGAACTGGGTGTCACGTTCAGCTTTCAGAGCCTCGCCCAGCACGTCCAGGTCGTACTCGAGCAGATGAGGGGAGAGCAGCTCGAGTTCCACGCCTTGCTCGATATAGGCTCGCAGCACGTCGGGATAGCGGTAGTTCATCTCGCTCTGCGTGGCGGAATCGGCGATGCCCAGAAAACCCAGCGCCTCGCTGCGCAGCGTGTCCAGCAGCAGACGCGCGGTGACATAGGAATAGTTCGGATCCTGCTCGACCAGGGTGCGGGCGGTCATCACCGCTGATGTGCGGACATCCTCCAGGGTCACGCCCGGGTACAGGTTCTTCAGGGTTTCCTCGTAGATGGCATCGGCGGAGACCGCTTCCAGCCCCTGGCAGGCCTCGTCGATGACGGTACGCAGACGGCTGGTGTCCAACGGTCCCCGGGTGCCATCGGGATAGGTCACCTCGATGTCGGAGGTCTCTTCCTCGCGGGCCCGCTGCTGCTCGCGCAGGCGCGCGTGTTCCTCGC
Source organism: Gammaproteobacteria bacterium (assembly GCA_041685555.1). Taxonomy (GTDB): domain Bacteria; phylum Pseudomonadota; class Gammaproteobacteria; order Pseudomonadales; family Pseudohongiellaceae; genus PWQG01. Next base: position 5,429 of record JAWLFN010000162.1, read on the forward strand.
GGTACAGCACGTAGGAGCGCGCCACTTTCTGTTCACCGGTGCGCATCAGGGCCAGTTCGACCTGATCCTGGATCTCCTCGATGTGGATGGTGCCACCGGAGGGCATGCGACGCTCGAAGATGGTGGTGATCTGCTGGCCCATCTTCGCCACCGTCTCGCGGATGCGCGAGGAAGCCGCGGCCGAGCCACCCTCGACCGCCAGGTAGGCCTTGGTGATGGCGACGACAATTTTCGATTCATCGTAGGGGACCAGGGCGCCATTGCGCTTGATCACCCGGATCTGGCCGGGTGCGCTGGCCGGCTTCGGGTCTTCCCAGGCGGCCTGGGCGGAAGAGGCTGGATTGCCCGCGGTTCGGTGTATATCAGTCTGCATGGCGGTCTCCGTGATTGTTATGGTGGTGCTTCTGTCTGTGCGGTTTTCCGTGTGTCCGGCATCGGTGCCGGATGGCGGTTGGTCTGTTGTTCTGAATTGCACAATATATGGGCTGTTTCCAAGGATTGGACACAAGATAGTGTTGTTTGTTCCCGGTTGCAAGTGCTTTTTCTGTGTATAACCTGTGGAAAAAATTGTGGATGAATGCCCGTTCAGACCACAACATCTGGTGTAGCCGGCAAAACCGCATGGCAGGCGGCCCGCGGGTAATCAACCGTTCAGGAAGTGTGTTTTTCGGGGCAGCCGGTCAGTGCACAGCGGCGGAGGCTTTCGCTCCGGCGCGTTACCGCGCCGGCTCGAAACCTCCGCCGCTCTCAGCTTTAACTGCCAGCGGAAAAGGCGGTGGTTCTGAGTTGGCCGGGGGTAAAATGTGACGGAAAGTTTGGAGCGCAGTTGTTCGAAAGCAGGGTCGATAATCGAAGTGCTTCCCGGAATGAGCCACGTCCAGTGCGGCAGGCAATCGGTCAGAGAGCAGAGGAGGTTTCGCCCGGAGCGGTAACGCGCCGGGCGAAAGCCTCCTCTGCTATCCCCTCACCGAATGTCACTCCCCGCATAGGAACTCGAGCAGCGCCTTCTGCGCATGAAGCCGGTTCTCCGCCTCATCCCAGACCACGCTGTCCGGCGCATCGATGACATCCG
>JAWLFN010000163.1:0-6460 GCA_041685555.1 Gammaproteobacteria bacterium
GAAGCTTTCGAGGACCTGGATCAGGAAGCCCTGATGGAGGACCTTACGGAACTGATGACCACATCACAGGACTGGTGGCCGGCGGATTTCGGTCACTACGGCCCGTTCTTCATCCGCCTGTCCTGGCACGCCGCGGGCACCTACCGCGTCGCTGATGGTCGTGGTGGCGCCGACGGCGGCCTGCAGCGCTTTGCGCCGCTCAACAGCTGGCCGGACAACGCCAGCCTGGACAAGGCACGACGCCTGCTATGGCCGATCAAGGAGAAGTACGGCGACGCCATCTCCTGGGCCGATCTGATCACTCTGGCCGGTACCGCCGGCATGCAGGACATGGGCTTTGACATCTCGGGGTTTGCCTTTGGCCGCACCGATGCCTGGCAGCCCGAGGACGTGTACTGGGGCCCCGAGGGTGAATGGCTGGGCGGTGAGCGTTACGACGCCGAGACCGCCGATCTGGAAGCGCCGCTGGGCGCCACGCAGATGGGTCTCATCTACGTGAACCCGGAAGGCCCGGGTGGCAATCCCGATCCGCAGCTTGCGGCCGACGCCATCCGCACGACCTTTGCCCGCATGGCCATGAATGACGAAGAGACCGCAGCCCTGATCGCGGGTGGTCATACCTTCGGCAAGGCGCATGGTGCCGCCAACCCCGCGGATTGCGTGGGGCCGGACCCCGAGGCGGCTCCCATCGAGCAGCAGGGGCTGGGCTGGCAGAATGAATGTGGCAGCGGCAATGCCGGTGACACCATCACCAGCGGCCTGGAAGGCGCGTGGACGGTGAGCCCGGCCGAGTGGACACACAATTATCTGGAGAACCTGTACGGATACGAATGGGTGCAGACCGAAAGCCCGGCTGGCGCCGTGCAGTGGGAACCCGCCGATGGTCAGGCCTCCAACCTGGTCCCGGACGCGCACGATTCCTCGGAGCGCCATGCGCCCATGATGTTCACCACGGACGTGGCGCTGAAAGTGGATCCGGCGTACCGGGAAATCACGCAGGGCTGGCTGGAAAATCCGGAAGAGTTCGAGGAAGCCTTCGCCAGTGCGTGGTTCAAGCTGACCCATCGCGACATGGGCCCGTCCTCACGGTATCTGGGCACCATGGCTCCGGAGCAGGATTTCCTGTGGCAGGATCCGATTCCGGCAGTGGATCACGAGCTGGTCAATGATCGCGATGTCGAACAACTGAAATCCGACATCCTGGCCACTGGCCTTTCCACCGGCGAGCTGGTACGTGCGGCATGGGCCTCGGCCTCGTCCTATCGCTCCAGCGACATGCGTGGTGGCGCCAATGGCGCACGGGTGCGCCTGGAGCCGCAGCGCAGCTGGGAAGTCAACGATCCGGAAGAGCTGGATCGCGTTCTGGCCGAGCTGGAAGGTGTGCAGAGTTCGTTCAACAGTGCGCAGTCCGGTGACAAGCAGGTATCACTGGCCGACGTGATCGTGCTGGCCGGCGCCGCCGCCATCGAGCAGGCCGCCGAGGACGCCGGTCACGACGTAAGCGTGCCGTTTACCCCGGGTCGTACCGATGCCTCCCGGGAGCAGACGGACGTCGAGTCCTTCGCACACCTGGAGCGCACCGCCGACGGATTCCGCAACTACGTGGCTGATGATCACGACCGTCCGCCGGTGGAGTCCCTGATCGAGCGCTCCGCGCTGCTGGACCTGACCGTCGCGGAAATGACCGCGCTGATCGGCGGCATGCGGGTGCTGGATGCCAACCACGGCGGCACCGGCTACGGTGTCTTCACGGAAGAGCCGGGTACGCTGACCAATGATTTCTTCGTCAATCTGGTGGACATGTCCACGGTCTGGGAAGAGTCGGACAGCATGGAAGGCATCTACGAAGGTCGCGATCGCGACACGGGCGAGATGAAGTGGGCGGCCACGCCGGTCGACCTGATCTTCGGCTCGAACTCCGAGCTGCGGGCGGTGACCGAGTACTATGCCACCGACACCGCGGAAGAGGTGTTCGTGCAGGACTTCGTCGAGGCCTGGACCAAGGTGATGACCCTGGACCGTTTCGATCTGAAGTGATCGCGACGGTGCATCGTTCCCGACACCGGTCCGTGGACCGGTGTCGGAGCGCAGAAAGGCGGCATCCCTGATGTCGCCTTTTTTTTGGATTGATGAAGATCATTGATCCGTCAGAATCTGTTCGCATAATGGAGTGCCATGATTGAACAACGAGTACTGAACAGCGCACTGCCTGCCATCAGTCGCAGATGGCCCGTATTTTTCGCGGGTATCGCAGGATGTCTCGCGGCCATGGCATTGCTGTCCGTGACTGCCATGGCCGCTTCGGAAGATCCGGACCCGGCCTGGCGCGACTTTCAGCACGCCTTGGGCCAGCCCCCGCTGATCGGCGCGGGTGGCGACCACGAGCGGGCGGACGGGCTCTGGCGTCCCATACCGGCGCCGCCTTCCGGCGCACGGGATACAGAAAAGTTCCGGCTCGGTTCGGATCTGTTTCACGAGGGTCGGTTGTCATCCGCCAACTCGGTGGCCTGTGTCACCTGTCATGCCGGGGCACTCAGCGGCGCGGACCGTCGCCCGGTTTCGGTGGGTGTCGGCGGCGCGCGCGGCACAAAGAACGCGCTGTCCGTGTTCAATGCCGTGTTCAATTTCCGTCAGTTCTGGGACGGTCGGGCCGTGACGCTGGAGGACCAGTCGCTGGAGCCCATCGAGAATCCGGTGGAGATGGCGCATACGCTGGAGGCGGTGCGGGAAACGCTGCGGGATGATCCCGAGTACGCCGAGCGCTTCGAGTCCATCTATCCGGACGGGGTCACCATCAACAACATGAGCGACGCGCTGGCGCATTTCCAGCGCATCCATTTTCTGCGCCTGGATACCCCATTCCAGCGTTACCTGAACGGAGAGCGCGACGCACTGGATGAACAGCAGCGCCGGGGGATGCAGCGGTTCAGGGAGATCGGTTGTGCCAGCTGTCACAATGGCATCAATCTGGGCGGTAATGCCTACCAGAAGCTCGGCTCGGCCACTGCGTATTATGGAGAGAACAGGAAGGCCGGTCCCCATGACATGGGCGTCATGGACCGCTCCGATCGGGAACGTGATCGCCATGTCTTCCGGGTGCCCGGTCTGCATGGCGTCGCCACCACGCCACCGTACTTCCATGACGGCAGTGTGTCGACGCTGGAGGAGGCGATTGATCGGATGGGCGAATTCCAGCTGGGCCGGGAACTGTCACGGCAGGATATCGATGACATCGAGGCCTTCCTGCGCTCTCTGGGTGGTCATTTCAACAGCGGGGGCGCGGTCACCGAAGGCCGCTCGCGGGCTGAAGCGGTGGTCACGCAGGACCTGTCCGGTATGACTCATGCGGAGGCCTACCGGTCGGCCATTGAATCGATGGAGGAGGCCGGGGAGAGGCTGCTGACCGAAATGCGACGCATCGATGACGGTGACGTGGCGCACTTCGATTTTCTGCAACATGAGCATCTCGAGATGATCCGGCATGCCCGTGCATTGCAGCACCCGCCCTCCGCGTTGGAGGCATCGGTGCGGGAGGCACTGAAGAAAGTCGCACGGGAGACACTGGGCCGCGTGAACAGACTGGAGTGGGTGATCGCCGATTTCCTCCGGGCCGAGGCCATGACACGTGTGTTCGCCGCACACCTGGATGTTCCCGCGAAAGCAGTCCTGCTCGAGGGTGTCACCGACCCGGAATCGGCATTGAGGGATCATCGGGCGCGGGCCGAGGAGGCCATGGCCGCGATCACCGAGACCCGGCCCGCGGAGTTTGCCGTCGCGGTGCGCGAAGCGTACGTGGATTGATCGGTGCGGCAGGGCATCAGCCTGCGGCGGGCCAGATGATCTTTGCTCAGGTCTCCGATGCGGCGGAAATGCGGCACGGCCAGGCGGTGGAGAGGATGTCTTCCCCCGCATCGGATACACTCGTGGTCTGATGCAGAAGCGACCCGGCCCATGTTACCGATTTCCGTAGTACTGTTCGCCGCCTTTGCCTACCTGGTGTTGCTGTTCACCATCGCCTCGCGCGGTGAGCGCCGGGCCCGGCAGGGGCCCAGGCCGTGGCGCTATACGCTGGCGCTGGGGGTGCACTGCACCACCTGGGCGTTCTACGGCACGGTCACCCAGGCCGCGCAGTACGGCTGGTCGTTTGCGCCCACCTATCTCGGCGCCATCTGTGTATTCCTGTTCGCGCACCAGTTCCAGATGAAGATGCTGACCGTGGTCAAGCAGCAGAACCTGACCTCGATCGCCGATCTGGTCGGGTCGCGCTACGGCAAGTCACCGTCGCTGGCGGCCGCGGTCGCGATCATCTGCCTGATCGCACTGATCCCCTACATCGCCCTGCAACTGCGCGCGGTGGCGGCCAGTTTCTCGGCGGTCACCGGCGTCGGCCCGGCGGTGGCCCCCTGGTTCGCGGATCTGGCGGCGGCGGTCGCGCTCGCCATGATCGGTTTCGCCATCCTCTTCGGGGCCCGGCGCCTGAGCCTGTCCGAGCAGCACCCCGGTCTGATGGATGCGGTGGCCTTCGAGTCACTGGTCAAGCTGGCGGGGTTTGCCATCGTCGGGCTGTTCGTCACGTACCAGCTGTTCGATGGTGTCAATGACCTGATCCTGCGGGCGGCCGCCGACCCGCTGGCCAGTGAGCTGTTCCAGCCCCGCGAGAACGGCGTGTACATCTACGTCACGCACATGTTGCTCGGCGCGCTGGCCATGTTCGTGTTGCCCAGGCAGTTCCAGGTCAACTTCCTGGAGAACAACAGCCCGGAAGAGCTCCGCAAGGCCCGGTGGGCGTTTCCGTTGTACCTGTTTGCCATCAACTTCTTCATACTGCCGATCGCCCTGGGCGGCATGCTGCTGGCCCCGGAGGCGCGTGGCCAGGACACCTTCCTGCTGACATTGCCCATACTGGCAGAGCGGCCCGACATCAGCCTGATTGCCTTCATCGGTGGCCTGTCGACGGCCACCAGCATGGTCATCATGGCCACGCTGGCGCTCAGCATCATGATCTCCAACGACGTCATCACGCCGTTGTGGATGCGGGCGCGGCGTACCGCCAATCCGGCATCGGACCTGACGCCCGGCGGCATTCTGCTGACGCGGCGCCTGACCATGGTCACCATCGTGCTGCTGGCCTACGTCTACCACCGGCTGACGCAGGGCGGCATGCCGCTGGTCAGCAATGGCCTGATCGCCATGGCACTGGTCTCGCAACTTGCACCGGCGATGTTCGGCGGTCTGCTCTGGTCGCGGGCCAACCGCAACGGCGCCATGGCCGGTCTGCTGGCGGGCACGGGCGTCTGGACCGTGATGCTGTTGCTGCCCTCCTTCAATCCCGATCAACTGTTGCCGGACCGGCTGATCAGCGATGGGGTCGTGATCAGTCTCTCGGTCAATATTCTGGTGTATGTGGCCGTGTCACTGCTGACCAGGCAATCAACAACCGAGCGCCAGCAGGGGCTGCGATTCACCCGGCCCGGCAACCGCGCGGAACCGGTGTTCGATGGGCAACAGGTCAGCTGGGGCCGTCTGCGTTCGGTCCTGTCACGCTTCATGGACCCCGGGGACGAGGAAGGGCTGGATCGGCGCCTGGGCCTGTCCATCGCCGCCATGCCCGCCGAGAGCCTGGTGCATCCCACGCTGCTGTCGAGGCTGGAGCGGGAACTGGCCGGCGCCATCGGCAGCTCCGCCAGCCGGCTGCTGATCAGCAGCCTGGCGCGGCCCTCTCCGGTGGATGTGGACGACGTGGTGGACTGGGCCTCGGAAGCGTTCCAGTTGTATCGCTTCAATCGGGAGCTGTTGCAGGCTTCCGTGGAAAACATTCCCCAAGGCATCAGCGTGATTGACAAGGAGCTGCGGCTGGTGGCCTGGAACCGTCGCTACCTGGAGATCTTCGAGTATCCGGAAGGCCTGATCAGGGCCGGTGTGGCGATCGAGGAGATCCTGCGTTTCAATGCGCGTCGAGGATTGTTCGGGCAGGCCCATTCGGACATCGACGCAGAGGTACGCAAGCGGCTGGACTATCTGCGCCGCGGCAGCCGCTACCGCTATCAGCGCGAACAGCCCTCCGGACAGATCATCGAGCTTCACGGCAGTCCGATGCCGGATGGGGGTTTTGTCACCACGTATACGGACATCACCGAGCTGGTGCACGCGCAGAACGAGCTGCGCCGGATCAATGTGGAGCTGGAAGCGCGGGTCGACGAGCGCACCCAGGCCCTGTCGGAAGCCAAGCAGGCGGCCGAGCAGGCCCACCGCAGCAAGTCCCGGTTCTTTGCCGCCGCCAGCCATGACCTGATGCAGCCGTTCAATGCCGCCAGCCTGTTCTGTGGCATGTTGCTGCAGCGGCTCGGGCACGACGAGGCCCGTCTGGCCCTGCAGATCCAGCAGTCCCTGCAGAATGCCGAGGAACTGCTGACCATGCTGCTGGAAATGACGCGACTGGAGTCCGGCAACCTGCAACCGC
>JAWLFN010000164.1:0-6444 GCA_041685555.1 Gammaproteobacteria bacterium
AATGTATTCATACCCATGTCGGATGGTGCCTGCCTGGCGGCCCGTATCTGGCGGCCACGGGATGCCCATTCGCGGCCCGTACCGGCAATTCTGGAATACATACCCTATCGCAAGCGTTTCGGCACCGCCGAGCGGGACGCGGTGACGCATCCATGGGTCGCCGCGCACGGCTATGCCTGCGTGCGGGTGGACCTGAGGGGCAGCGGGGAATCCGACGGTGTGCTCAGGGACGAATATCTGCAGCAGGAGCTGGATGATGGCTGCGAGGTCATCGCCTGGCTGGCGGCCCGGCCGTGGTGCGATGGGAATGTCGGCATGGTGGGTATTTCCTGGGGTGGTTTCAATGGCCTGCAGATTGCCGCCATGCAGCCGCCGGCGCTCAAGGCGGTGATCAGTGTGGCCTCGACCGACGACCGCTATGCCGACGATGTGCATCATATGGGTGGCTGTCTGCTCGGGGACAATCTGTCCTGGGCTTCCACCATGTTCGCGTACAATTCCCTGCCCCCCGATCCGGCTCTGGTCGGGGAGCGATGGCGGGACATGTGGCTCGAGCGGCTGCGAAACAGCGGACTGTGGCTGGCAAAATGGCTCAGTCACCAGCGCCGTGATGCCTATTGGAGACACGGTTCGATTTGCGAGGATTTCAGTGCTGTGCGAGTGCCGGTGTATGCCGTCAGTGGCTGGGCCGACGGGTATTCCAATGCCGTATTCCGCCTTGTCTCTGGCCTGCGCTCACCCTGCAAGGGACTGATCGGGCCGTGGAGTCATAAATATCCGCATCTCGGCGTGCCTGGGCCGGCCATCGATTTTCTGGGCGAATCCCTGCGCTGGTGGGATTACTGGCTGAAAGGGCAGGAGACCGGCATCATGGATGAGCCAGCCTTGCGGATGTGGATGCAGGACAGCGTGCCTCCTTCCACTACTTATGCGGAGCGGCCCGGCCGCTGGGTAGCCGAGCCCGGCTGGCCCTCGGCGAATATTCAAGAGCGGCGCTACCGCCTGTCCAGGCACCACCTTGTACCGTTCGATGAGCACGTGGATGAGTACCGAATTTCTCTCAGTTCTCCGCTTACCGTAGGGTTGTTTGCCGGCAAGTGGTGTTCCTATGCGGCGGGTCCGGACCTGGCCCACGATCAGAGACAGGAAGATGGCGGTGCCCTGGTATTCGAGACGCAGCCGCTGGAGGAGGATGTCGAGCTATGTGGAGCTGTAACGGGTGATCTGGTGCTCAGTGTGGACCGGCCGGTGGCACTGGTCGCATTGCGCCTGTCCGACGTATTGCCGGATGGACGTGTGACCCGGGTCACTTACGGGCTGCTCAATCTCACGCACAGGCACGGCCCGGAGCATCCCCGGCCGATGCAGCCGGGGCAGCGCACCCGGGTCGGCATCCAGCTCAACGGGGTGGCCTACCGGTTTCCTCGTGGCCATCGCCTGCGCCTGTCTGTCTCGACATCGTACTGGCCACTGGCGTGGCCTTCGCCCGAACAGGTGTCGATGTCGCTGGTGGCCGGGGCCTCCACGTTGACTGTACCCGTGCGACGATCAAGGCCCGAAGACGCCAGGCTGCGGCCCTTCGGTCCTCCACGAGGAGCGCCTCCGGCCCGGGTAACAAGGCTGGACAGCGGGGAGCACAACTGGCGGGTCATTCATGATCTGGGGACCGCGGCGGCAACGCTGGAAGTGATCAATGATGCCGGCGCCGTGGTGATCGAGGATATCGACCTGGAAGTGCGCATGAAAGCCCTGGAGTGGTATAGTTCGGTGGCAGAGGATGTAACCACGGCACGCGGCGAGGTGGTGTGGGAACGAGAGCTCGCGCGAGGCGACTGGCGGATCCGCACCGTCACCCGGACTGTGCTGACAGCAACAGCCACCCATTTCCGGATCGTGGCCAGTCTGGACGCCTATGAAGGTGATGTGCGTGTATGTTGCCGCAACTGGGAGGAGCTGATCGAACGGGACTTCGTCTGAATGGCGTGATCCGTGTGATATCCTGTAGCCATTCATCGAACAGTCGTTCTCCAGGAGTCCTCATGTCCTACAGTCTTACCATCAATGGTCAGGTTCGCGAGCTGGATGTCGACGGCGACATGCCGTTGCTCTGGGCGGTTCGTGATCATCTCGAACTCATCGGCACCAAATTCGGTTGTGGCATCGCCCAGTGTGGCGCCTGCACCGTAATGGTGGACGGTCAGGCCCAGCGCAGTTGCATGCTCACGGTGGATGCGGCCGCCGGTTCGGAAATCATCACGATAGAGGGACTGCAGTCCCGCGAGGGCCAGGCGGTGCAGAAAGCCTGGGAACAGGGGCAGGTAGCCCAGTGCGGTTACTGTCAGTCCGGACAGGTCATGTCCGCGGCCGCGTTACTGGCGCAGAATCCGACACCGGACGATGCGGCAATCGACGACGCCATGGCCGGCAATCTGTGCCGCTGTGGCACTTATGGCCGGATCCGGGAAGGCATCAGGATGGCCGCCGCTGATATCCGTCGGTCAGAGGGGGACGCATGATGCGGAGAGTGACCGAAAATGCCTGTGACAGTCTCAATGCCGGAAGACGATCGTTTCTGAAGCTGTCAGCGAGCACGGCCGCCGGTCTGGTGCTAGGGATCCAGCTGGGGGGAGTCTCTGCTTCGGAGGCACGTACCGGTGAGGAAGGCACAGAGGATCTGCTGACTTTCAATGCCTTCGTCTCAATCAGCCCTGACAACCGGGTACGGATCCTGATCAAGCACCTGGAAATGGGGCAGGGCGTCTATACCGGTCTGGCCACCTGCGTGGCCGAAGAACTGGATGCGGCGTGGGACCAGGTAGTGTGTGAGCATGCACCCGTCAATACAGAGAAGTACGCCAACCTTTTGATGGGGCAGCAGGCCACCGGCGGCAGTACCGCCATGGCCAACAGTTATCGACAGATGCGCGAGGCTGGCGCGGCTGCACGAGCCATGCTGGTGGCCGCCGCCGCCGAACGATGGCGGGTACCGGCTGATGAGATCGCTGTGCAGGAAGGGCGTGTCTCACATGGCAGCCGGTCGGCCACGTTTGGTGACCTGGCTTCTGCTGCCGGGCAGCTTTCCGCCCCGGATGCCGATACCCTGACCCTCAAGGGGCCTGCCGACTTCAGGTTGATCGGGCGCGATTCTCTGCCACGCAAGGACGTGGGCAAGCAGGACGGCACGGCCGTTTATACCCAGGATGTGAAATTGCCGGGCATGGTGACCGCGATGGTGGCGCATCCACCCCGGTTTGGAGGCAGAGTGGCGTCCTTCGATGATACATCGGCCCGCCAACGCAAGGGCGTCATCGATGTGTTCGAAATCGACTCTGGCGTGGCCGTGGTGGCGGAGGACTACTGGTCCGCGCTAAAGGCCCGGGAGCAGCTGGAGATCGATTGGGACGACAGCGGGGCGGAAATGCGTGGCAGTCGCCAGATTCTGGACGAATACCATCAGCTCGTGGAAACGGAAGGCGTGGTGGCCGAATCCGAGGGTGATACCGAGGCAGCACTGCAGCAGGCCTCGGAGGTGACGGAACTGACATTCGAGTTCCCTTACCTGGCACATGCCCAGATGGAGCCGATGAATTGTGTCGCCCGGATTGATGGCAGTCAGGCCGAATTGTGGTACGGCTGCCAGAGTGCCACCCGGGACCAGCAGGTGGTGGCGGAGATGATCGACGGCAGTCCGGAGGACGTGACCATCCATACCGTGTTTGCCGGTGGTGGCTTCGGTCGACGGGCCAATCCGCATTCCGACTACGTGGTGGAGGCCGTGAACATCGCCCGGCGCCTGCAGGGGCAACCGGTCAAGCTGGTCTGGTCACGCGAGGATGATATGCGGGGCGGTTATTATCGCCCCGCCTATGTACACAGACTGTCGGCGGCCGTGGGCCGGAGTGGAATGCCTGACGCCTTCCGGGCACGGATCGCGGGGCAGTCGATCATGGCCGGTACATCCATGGCGGCGGGCATGATCACCGACGGTATCGACCACAGTTCCGTGGAGGGACTGGCGGGGTTCCCCTATGCCGTGCCGCAGCGTCGGGTGGAGCTCCACTCTCCCGTCGTGGGCGTCCCTGTGCAGTGGTGGCGTTCGGTCGGTAACACCCACACGGCGTTCAGCAAGGAGGTGCTCATCGACACACTGGCCCGCCAGGCGGATGCCGATCCGGTATCGTATCGACTGGCCCTGTTGCGGGATAATCCGCGCGAGACCGCGGTACTGCAACTGGCCGCCGAGAAGGCGGGCTGGGGCAGTCGGGAGTTGCCGGAGGGCCGGGCACTCGGTGTGGCGGTCCATACTTCTTTCGGTTCCAGCGTCGCCGAGATTGCCGAAGTCTCGGTCGACGGCGACCAGTTCCGGGTGGAACGCGTGGTGGCGGCCATTGACTGCGGTACGGCCGTCAATCCGGATGTGATCCGCGCCCAGGTGGAAGGTGCCATCGCCTATGGCCTTTCTGCCGCGTTGGGAGATGAACTGACGCTGACCGATGGCGTAGTGGACCAGGACAATTTCCACAACTACCGGGTTCTGCGCATGCCGGACATGCCGGTGGTGGAAACGCATATCCTGCCCTCCACCAATGCCCCTTCCGGGGTCGGGGAACCCGGTACGCCGCCGATCGCGCCGGCCGTGGCCAATGCGCTGACAGCAGCCACCGGGCGGACGTTCACGCGTCTGCCGCTGCGACTGGGCTGAAACCGTTGGCGGGTCGTGGTATCAACCGATTGCAGGTAGCCGGATCAAGCATGGCAGCGTCCGGCTGGCACCGGACGGGTAACAATCATAATGAAGATAGAGAGGTGGACAATTTGCATCAGTCCATCAGGGCAACCAGCCTGGCGCTGGCCATTGCCGCGATGGTCAGACTCTCTGTTTCGCGTCCAATCGCGGCGGCGGCCAGCGCAGCATGGATCTCTGGGCGGCGCGCCAACAGGATCCGAACCGGTGGAACGAGGCCTGGAACCTGGGGCGGATCGCAAATACCGAAACCGCCGGTATGTTCCCGGCGGGCTACCATGGTCTTCTTTCGAAGGCCCGGAATATACGGAGGCAATACTGTGTCGCAGGAACAACAAAGACAGCAGTTGCTGTTGCAACAGAGAGAACTGGAAGAGCGTGTAAGCGCTATTCGCAAGGACCTGTCACGCGGCCACAGCCGTGATTCCCAGGAGCAGGCCCAGGAGCGCGAGAACGACGAGGTGCTCAACGGCCTGCTTGCTGAAGCTCAGGAACAGTTGAATCGCATTGCCGCAGCATTGCGGAAGATCGACGAGGGGACCTATGGGCAGTGCGAACAGTGCGCTGGCCCCATTGATTCCCGTCGACTCGAGACCCTGCCAGACGCCAGTCTCTGCATAAGATGCGCCGGATAAGGGGTGAGCGGTGTCGCGGCACCGTACCCGGCTGCCTGGGTATGCGCTTGCTGGTTGATCCAGGATTTCGATAATCTGCGTATAAGAATGCTAGAATCTGAAAACATCGTAGATAGACAGCAGATTGACGGGGGTGATGATGTATCCGGAACGATCCGCCAGGGTCTTGGCAGTCTGGCTTTCCGGACTCAGTATGGCGCTGAGCCTGCCCATGTCGCAGGCTCAAGAGCCTCCGGCCCGCCCCGGAGCACCCGTGCAGATGCTTCCCGGCGATCAAGCCGTCGAGACCGACGATTCCACGGTCGTTTATCCGAATTCGTTTTTCGTGCAGTACAATCCGTCCTCGGCCAGCGACATGCTTGACCGGATACCGGGTGTGTCCATAGACGGGCGTCGCGGTGGCGGTGGCCGTGGCCTTGGTACTGGTGGCAACCTGCTGATCGACGGGCAGCGCATTGCGGGCAAGGACAACTCCCCTCGCGACCAGCTACAGCGCATCTCGGCCGGGGAGGTGCAGCGTATCGAGATCATCCGTGGTACCTCTGGTGAGCTGGACGTGCGCGGCGCCGACCAGGTGATCAATATTGTACTTACTGAGGATGCCAGCCGGGCGAGCACTACTGTGGAGACAGTGGGTCGCCGTAACCACGATGGCCAGTATGAGATTGGCGGTTCAGTTGCACACAGTCGCCAGATCGGCGGATTGCAGGGACTGATCACGCTGGAGTCGCGACCGAATTACGAGAACCGCATCAGTAACGAAACCAGCTATTCCGCTGACAATGAACCGTTTGGCACCCTGCGCGAGAGTAATATCCGGGATCAGCAGCCGCTGTCAGCCAGCGCGAACCTCAGTTATCAGAGCGGGGCCCATCGCATCCAGTTCAATGCTCTGATTGAGGACTCCAGCTATACTCGACCCATCGAAAGGGACTTCGTCGATTTTACCGCCGCGGGCGACATGCCGCGACGCGAGGAAGAGGACATAGAGTACACGGAAGAATCATGGGAACTGGGCGGAGAGTATGAGTACGACTTCGGTGGCGGACGACGATTCCAGTTCCT
>JAWLFN010000009.1:0-26034 GCA_041685555.1 Gammaproteobacteria bacterium
TGTTCAGAGCATTTGTACGAACGCAAGTCGAGGCGCGATCCGCAGGCAAGGGTGGTTCCCTTGGCAAGGATCGCAACGATGGATTGCGTTCGTACAAATGCTCTGAACATTACCTTATTTCCCGCATGGCCCACTAGCGCAGCAGCTCATCCAGTGTGAGCCGGTAGCTGGGTGCGAATGTCTCCATGAAATACCGCACTTCAGGCAGGGCAAGCCGATCCAGCCTGGCGTACACATCCTCGCGGGCCCGGCTGAATTCACTGTTGCCGGCCTGGACTTCAGCCTCGCATTTGAGGAAGGCGGCAATGGTGTCAGCCGCCTTGATCAGGTCATGGTGCTCGGACGGAACCTGTTCTTCCACCAGGCATGCACTAAAATCCGCTTGCAACTCTTCTGGCAGCAATTCCAGTAGTTCCCGGTCCGCCTGTTGTTCGATCTGCTTGTACGCACGGGTGATTTCCGGGGAGTGGTACTTGATCGGAGAAGGCATGTCCCCGGTGATCACTTCATTGCAGTCATGGTACAGAGCGGCCACCACCACCGCGTTGACATCGACATCACCGTCGAACAGCCGATTGCGGACCAGCGCCAGCACGTGGGCGATCGTGGCGACCTCCCAGCTGTGCTCCATGACATTTTCCTCGATCACATTGCGCTTCATACCCCAGCGCTGCAGCCAACGCAGCTTGCTGATATAGGCAAAGAAGTGGCTTGGCCTGCGGTCACTCATCAATGGCTCCCGGATCGGGCATGAAACGATGGCAGCGCCGATTTCCGGCATCGACGTAAAAAGATATTCTAACACATCGCCTTTCCCCGACTCACTCAACACATCCGGGCGGGACAGGTTCTCGACGAGGCCAAAGCAGGCTAGAATGCGCGATAGCGAAATCAGCCAATGGAAACCCCATGACCGACCAGACCTCTAAAAGCTCATTATTCCACAGACTCGTGACCGGCCATTACGGCCTGGCAGCCACCTACTGGACACTGTTCCTGGCTGGCGCCGTCCTGTTTTTCGTCTTCGGCAGCCTGGCGGTCATTGAAGGACAATGGACACGGTACACCGTGATGCTGGCGGCCAGTTTGGCCTGGACATTCCTATTGTTGACTGGTATCGACCGGGGTTATCGGGGTGAAGATCCGGGCAAGGCGCTGGCACGGATCGCCATGCTGTTTCTGCTGCTGAACCTCAGCAACGCGCTGGCCACGCTGAGCTTCATCAGGGGCAGCTCACTGTAGGATCGGGATGCCCATCAGCGTCCGCGCTTTCGCTTTCCTTTTGTTTTCGCTTTCTCCGGATCGGAGCCCCCCTCCCCAGTGGCGTGCGGTTCATGGATCCGATTGGCGGGCCGGACCTCGGGCCGTGCGGGATAGACCGAGCCGGCTGGCAATGGCGGAAACAACTCGGCCACATCCACCCGGAGACCGAAGCACAACTGCTCCAGTGTCTCCAGGGTGACATTCTGATCCAGGTTCTCCACCCGCATGACCGTGGACTGCGCAACGCCGATGCGACGCGCAAATTCCCGTTGCGGCGTGTCGCCGCGCCGTTCCCGTATGTATGCCGCCAGGCGGGTGCGCAGATAAACCATATATGGTTTATACTGCTATCAGCGAACCACATGCGGTTCATTTTGTGATCATGGGACTCAGCAAGCAGGAAGCGCGCTGGGCGCTGGCAGCTGTGGTGCACTGCCTGATCCCGAACAAGAATCGGGCAGTGCACCGCCAGCTTTTTTCAGCCGATGCATTCAGCATCATCCCCTGCTGGGCCACCTTGCCCGTTTCCGGCCGGTCCTTTATGCTTCAGCGAATCCGTTGACGCAGGGAACCGACATGACAAACCATCATCAGGAGGCACCGGGCAGCGGCGAGCGCGGCATGCTGGCGTGGATTGAACGCACCGGCAACCGCCTGCCGGATCCGGTTTTCATTTTTGTCTGGCTCATCGCCATCGTGGTGGCTGTCAGCGTCATTGCCCAGCTGCTGGGCCTGTCCGCCGAACATCCCACACAGCGCGCGGAGGGCGGTGGCCCCCTGATGATCGAGGCGGCCAGCCTGCTCTCGGCCGACAACATCCAGCGCCTGCTGGTGGAAATGCCGCGAACCTTCGCCTATTTCCATCCGCTGGGCATGGTGCTGGTGGTCATGCTGGGATCCGGTGTGGCGGAACGCTCCGGTCTGTTCGCCACCGCCATGCGCAGCGCCGTCAAGCGGGCGCCCCTCTCGCTGCTGACACCGGTCGTGGGCCTGATCGCCATGCTCGGTAACGTGGCCTTCGATGCCGCCTACGTGGTACTGATCCCGCTGGCGGGCGTTGTGTTTGCCGCCGCCGGACGACATCCCATCGCCGGCATCGCGGCCGCTTTCGCCGGGGTCTCCGGCGGTTTCTCGGCCAACCTCATCGTCGGTCCACTCGATGCCCAGCTGTTCGGGCTCACCCAGGCGGCGGTGGAGACCATCGACAGCGACTGGACCACCAACATCTCCGGTAACTGGTATTTCATCGCCGCCATGACCGTCATCTACCTGCCGGTCATCTGGTACATCACCGACCGGATCATCGAACCCCGAATGGCACCCATCGGCACGCCGCCGTCCAGCGCCACGGCCGGCGTTGTCAAGGACCGGGACGAGCCGACAACGGATCTGGAACTGAAGGGCCTGCGCGCCGCCGGGCTGGCGGCTCTCGTGGTCATCCTGATCTGGATTGCACTGTGCTTCCTGCCTGGGCGACCTCTGATCAACGAGGGCGCGCAGAATCCACTGCAACCGTTCTACCAGTCGCTGGTGGCGGCCTTCTTCCTGCTGTTCCTGGCCGCCGGATGGGCCTATGGCGCGGTCACCGGCAGTGTGCGGAGCCACCGGGACGTGGTCCGCATGATGTCCGAGGCGATGGCGGACATGGCCTACTATCTGGTGCTGGCTTTCGCGGCCGCCCATTTCGTGGCGATGTTCAACTGGTCCAATCTGGGCCTGATACTGGCCGTCAATGGCGCGGCCGTGATCCAGGCCGCGGACCTGCCCATGGCCGTGATGCTCTGCGTGGTCGTTCTGTTCACCGGGATGATCAACCTGTTTGTCGGTTCGGCCAGCGCCAAGTGGGCACTGCTCGCACCCATCGTCGTCCCCATGTTCATGCTGCTGGGCGTCAGTCCGGAGATGAGCACGGCCGCCTATCGCGTCGGCGACAGTGCCACGAACATCATCACACCGCTTATGCCCTACTTCCCGCTGATTCTGGCCTTCTGCCAGCGCTGGCAGCAGAGTTTCGGCCTGGGCAGTCTGGCGGCGACCATGATCCCGTATTCCATATGGATGATGCTTACGGGCCTGGTCATGACGGCGGCGTGGGTTCTTCTTGGATTGCCACTGGGGCCAAGCGCCGGCGTGGAGTACGCGTTGCCTTGACTGGCGGCGGACTGGCGGGACTCGCAATTGATTGAATGCCTGTCGGAACAGCCTCCCGATCAGCACCGGGAGGCTTCAGCGCTTCCGTGCATGACTGGTACAGGGTCTCTTGTGCGACCCGGCACCAGCCGCGTTACCTTTTACTCATCTGTACCGTCGTCGTCTTCATCCTCATCTTCGTCTTCGTCGTCATCATCTTCGTCATCTTCGTCTTCGTCGTCTTCGTCGTTGGCGTCAGTGTCGACCTCGAAAGCCAACAAAGCGGCATCTTCGGTCAGCATGCCTTCAACCTCGACCGAAGCGCCAACCCGTATCGCACCGTCAACTTCGGAAAATTCGTCGATGAGTATCACAAAATCGCCGGCATCTTTTATGCGGATGACAAAGCCGTCGTCCAGCAGTGACTGAACCTGACCTTCGACCTCTATCTCGCCATTGTTGCGGTCGCCGATCCTGAGATCGCTGACCCAGCGGGCCGTGCCATCATAGGTGCCTCGCGCGGAGACGGTGTCACCGACGTTCAGATGCGTGCTCAGATCGCTGAAGGTGCTCTGCTCACTGCGGCCTCGTTCAGCCCTCGCGCCCCTGAGAATGATTCTGGCGTCTTCGTTTATATAGACGTCGGAACCCAACAGCTCCATCCGGGCAACCGGATCATCACTGACATCCGGCGCCACGGCGTCAAAGTCCAGATCGCTCACCTCGCCCCTGTAACTGAATTCCTGCTGGCGTCTGTCCAATATGGACAGCTCTTCGGCAATGATCCTGCCGCCGGGCGCAAAGAATCCCTCGATTTCCACGGAATCCCCTGCCGACAGGCCTGTCAGCGGAAACGAGTCACCCTTGATGTCGATTTCGGTGTCATCGGTGATGTCCACGTCAACGTCGATCCCACTGATCCTGATGGTGATGATGCGACCCTCTCCCGAGACGGCCACAACCGTGCTGACGAACTCCAGTTCCGAGTCCTGGGCCAGTGCGGCGGTCCCCGTACCCATCAAACCGGTGAATATCAGAAAGCAGAATGCTGTCATATTGCGCTTCATCATGCGGTATCTCCCGTTTGTCTAGAATCAATTGCAGGAAAGCGGACCAGTCACCATCCATGATGCGCCTGCTTATGGCTGAAATTTCATCATACATGCCTCAGCTGGCACGCTACTACCGGCTTCTTCCTCTGTATCGATGCGGGTGGCAATCTGGACCTGTTTACCCGGGATTCTCCCGGATTTTCCCTTCACATAGCGCCTGATACCCGATGATTCAACCAAAAAAGGGCGCCCGGAGGCGCCCTTTTCTGTATTCAGGAAGCTGAATGACTTACAGCTCCTGTGCCACCTTCACGTACCAGACCCTGCGACGCGGATCATGCATGAAGGTCTCGAGACCACCCAGCGTGCGGATCGCCGGTGCCTCGTTGTCGAACGCGTTGATCAGGCCGAGTTCAAACGTGCTGCGACGATCGCCAAGCAGGTTGTAGAAATCGACCGAGTAGTTCACATCCCACTCGGTGTGCGAGGGGATATCACGCATCGGATTGGTCACACCCATCAGATCCAGCACGGCCGGGTTGACGCTGCCAAACGGCTCGTTCGAAGCCGGATTACGAACACCATCCGTGTAACGACCGATCAGAGCCACACGGTGGTTGTCCATGGTCCAGCCCAGACGAGTGTTGGCACGCAGGCGCGGCGCCGGAGGCAGGAAGCCGGTGGCGTTGTTGCGGTTACCGGCACCCCGGGTGAGCGGAGCATCTTCCCGGGCCTGCGAGTTGAACTCATCCAAATACGTGCCTGTGACACTCATGTTGAACTCACCCATGGGTCGGTCGACGAACGGCAGGTCCTCGGCGAGGAAGCGATACGTCCACGTAGTATCGAAGCCTTTCCAGGTCATCGACGCCGCGTTAACCAACGGTGTTACGATCTGGGAGACGATACCGCTGTTGGGATCGCGCTGGATGTTGGGATCCGCCAGACCGCTGTCCAACCACTCCTCCAGTCCTGCGTCGGGGTTGCCGGCGGACCACTCCTGGAAATCCTCGTAGTCCGCGTCCAGCACATCCTGTGGCAGCAGGCGGACAATGCGGTTGGTAAAGTCGAAATCCTTCCAATCGAAGGAGAACGTCATGTCACCCTGCATCATGTCCACCGTGAAGCCCAGGTTGATGATCTCGGCCTCCTCCGGCTCCAGGGTCGGGGTGCCACCCAGCGAACGAGCCATGAAGAAGGAGTCGCCGGTGAAGCGGTCGGTAGCGTTATTGATGCCGGTTGTCTGCGGCGCAAACAGCTGGCTCAATGATGGCGTGATGAACGCTTCGTTGTACGATGCGCGCAGTGACAGCCAGTCCCGTGCCTCCCAGCGCAGGCCCAGCTTGGCCGTGGTGGAGTCCAGATCGGATTCAGAGTCATCATCGACCAGTTCGTGACGGACAGCGCCGCTGAACTCCAGTACACCCAGGTCAAAATCACCGATGGAAGCGTATTCCCAGACTGGAACGCTCACCTCGGCAAAAGCCGCGTAGATGTCACGCTCGCTTTCCCAGCCCGGCGCACCATTACCGATCCAGGCGTCCTGACTGTCGAATATCGGTCCGCGGTCTTCACGGAAATTGATATTGCGCCACTGGCCACCGACCGCGCCATCAATCACGCGATCGCCGATCGTAAACATCTCACCACTCATGACCAGATCAACGATGTTGAACTTGGTGGTGTCCTTGTCGGTATCGATCATCTGGATCTGATCGATCACCGGCAGCGGATTGTTTGCGTTCGGATCAGTCTGGACTTCACCGCTACCCGGTACAGAGCCGTCACATACCCCGTCAACGCAGGTGTAGTTCATGGTGGAAAACGGGTTGAACCAGGCTGTCCGTGAACCCTCGGCACCATCGGCGGCCACTACCAGATCACCGGTCAGGCCGGCGGAAATAGCACTCAGGCGCTCACGACGCTCTGGACTTTCCGTGGTCACACGATCGTGCGTATACGACGCATAGCCGCCCCAGGTCGAATCCGGAATCTCGAAGTTCAACTGACCGACCCATCGGTACTTGTAGGACTCGAAATCGCCATCGCCGATACCGCTGCCATCCGGGTTATTCCGCGTGGGCTGGACGTTCGGGTACATTGGCGGGCGCCAGCCGGCCAGTCGCACATCCTCATTGAACGCGATACCGCCCTGCGGATCACTGTCCATGGAAGCGAACTGGTTCTGCGCCAGAATCACATTGCCGCTCTCGTCACGGGCCGGAATATACCGTCCCAGATCATCGGTTACCAGGTCTCCCTGACTGTTGCGCCGCGGCTGTGCGTATAGCAGCTCGCCCTCGGAGTTCATGGCCCGATACGGGTTGCCCGGGTTTTCGCCCGGCACCGTCGGCAACTCAGACACGCGACCACCCGGGTTCTGGGGTGAACCACGTCCGGCCACCGTCTGGCTGCCCAGCAGCACCTCGGACTCGAAGCTCAGATAGTCGCTGAAATCGTGATCAAAGAAGAACGCGCCGGTGAACTGTTCGGAGGGCGCGATATAATCGAAATTGGCGCCAAATTCCATGCCGCAGGCTGCGCCGAAGATGCTCTTGCCCTGCTGGAAACCGCCCACTTCGGCCTTGGTGCCATCCGGGTCATTGTTCACGCCACAACCCGGATCTATCTGTGAGCGCTGATCGACGATGTTGCCGCTCTCATCACGGACCGGAACGGTTGCCGTACCGGGACTTGACGTCGTGGAGAAAGACGGAGCACCCAGTGCAAATTCGGGACGGTCCATGAACTTCATCTGATCACGATCCCGATACTCGAAAGCACCGGTGAAACTGGTGGTGCCGTTATTCACCCCGCCCATGACAGACCAGGTGGCCTCGTTCCAATCGCCGCTGGTAGTGGCATTATTGGACAGCCGGACTTCCAGGCCTTCAAATTGCCGGCGCGGAATTACGTTGACCACCCCACCAATTGCATCGGTACCATAGATTGCACCACCACCGTCGGTCAGCGTTTCAATGCGCTGGACAGCGATCTGCGGATACAGATTGGACAGGTTCTGCGATGTGCTGCGACGTCCGTCGATGACAGTCAGTGTGGCGCCGGCGCCCAGCCCCCTCAGGTTGGCACTCGGTGAGGCACCACCCTGGGATGTGGAGGCCAGGATGTTGGTGACCGAAGCGACACCGTAGTTGAATGTGGTGTTGCGGATGACCTCCCCGATATTGGGCGTACCCTGCTCGGAGATGGACTCGGAATCGATGGTATCGACGGGCGATACGGTATCGAAGTTGTCGGTGCGGCTGATCAGAGAGCCGGTTACCACCACCTCTTCGATCTGGTCTTCTTGCTGCGCCATGACGGCGGCAGGTGCTGGCAATACGATACTTGCCGTCAAACCCATCTGCAGGACAGATCGTTTGATCCTCATACTCCCCCCTTACTTCTCTACTGCTACTTCTACTGCTTGTTTGATGTAGAGCCGTATTCCGCACGCCGAGCGGCGATGAGTGCAACGGTACATCCCCATTGGGCCATGGGGCCCTGTGACGGTGAAGGTGCCGATCAGCTGGCCGGTACGCTCAATGTCACATTTCTGTCAGACATCTGGTCCATGATGGTAAAGGTAGAATGGAACCGGAACAGTACCCCGGCCACGCGCCTCGCTTCTGACAAATGCTGAATACAAAAACGTCCCGCTACACTCGTCCAGTATCGGCATGGGCAATGCTGAAGGCGGGGAGCGCATCGAGACGTGTTGTTGTAATTTTGGTCGCGGAGCATAACCCAGCCCATTTCTGGCGTCAATCATACGCTGACCCGCCGACTGCACCGGGCGTACATGGTCAAACTCTGACACATTCGCTAGAATCGACGGCAATCACTCAGCAGGACCATGAGCAAAAGGGAGCAGCCGATCATGAGAGAAGCCGTCATCGTATCCACCGCACGTACACCAATAGGCAAAGCCTATCGTGGCGCTTTTAACAACACCCAAGGGCCGACACTCGGTGGGCACGCCATCCGCACAGCCGTGGAACGCGCAGGCATTGCCCCCGACGAGGTGGACGACGTAATCCTGGGCTGCGCCATGCAGCAGGGCACCACCGGGTACAATATCGGCCGGCTGGCCGCCGTGGCGGCCGGCCTGCCCAATACCGTGGCCGGAATGAGCATGGATCGTCAGTGCGCCTCCGGCATGATGGCCATCGCCACCGCCGCCAAGCAGATCATGGCGGACGAGATGCCGATCGTGGTCGGCGGCGGCCTGGAGTCGATCAGCCTGGTACAGAATGAACATCGCAACACCTACCGCACCGAGGATGACAATGTGTTGCGCGTTTCCGAGAACGCCTACATGCCCATGCTGCAGACCGCCGAAGTGGTGGCCAACCGCTATGGTATAACGCGGGACCAGCAGGACGAGTATGCATTGCAAAGCCAACAGCGAACGGCCTCGGCCCAGGAGGCCGGAAAGCTGGATGACGAGTTGGCACCGATGAAGTCCACCAAGATTGTGATTGACAAGGAAACCAAGGAACAACACTACGAGGAAGTGGAACTGGCCAGGGATGAAGGTAACCGCCCCTCCACCAGCCTGGAAGGACTGGCGTCACTGAAACCGGTCATCGAGGGTGGTTTCATCACCGCCGGCAATGCCAGTCAGCTCTCGGACGGGGCTTCCGCTGCCGTACTGATGGACGGCAAGCTGGCCGAGCAGAAGGGGCTGACCCCTCTTGGCGCCTATCGCGGCATGGCCGTGGCCGGTTGCGAACCCGATGAAATGGGTATCGGCCCGGTCTTCGCCGTTCCGAAGCTGCTCGAGCGCTTCGGCCTGAAGATGGACGATATCGGTCTGTGGGAGCTCAACGAGGCATTTGCCGTGCAGGTCCTCTACTGCCGCGACAAGCTGGGTATTCCCGACGAATTGCTGAACGTCAACGGTGGCGCCATTTCCATTGGGCACCCGTATGGCATGAGCGGAGCGCGTATGGTCGGTCACGCACTGATCGAAGGCAAACGCCGTGGTGCGAAGTACGTCGTCTGCACCATGTGCGTGGGTGGCGGCATGGGCGCCGCGGGCCTGTTCGAGGTCTACTGAGCCGCCCCTCCCCGACCGGCCCGGCCCCGACCGGCCCGGCCCCGACCGGGCCGGCTCTCCTCCAGCATCGTCACTTTGCAAAAAGCTGACTTGCAATATCCCGGAACGCCTTGAACTCCAAGGCATTACCAGAAGGATCCAGAAAAAACAGCGTGGCCTGCTCACCGGACTGGCCTTCGAAACGCACCGTCGGCTCGATCACAAACTCATCGATCACTTCCTGCAGACGGTCCGCGAAATACTCCCACTCCTCCATTTCCATCACCACACCAAAATGCGGCACCGGAACACCATGGCCGTCCACCGGATTGGCAATGCGGGACACCTGACCATGTCTACCCAGGGCCGGGTTCAGGTGTGTGACCAGCTGATGGCCAAACAGATCGAAGTCGATCCAGTGCTTATCACTACGCCCTTCCGGCAGTCCCAGGCGCTCGCCGTAGAACTCCCTGGCCTCGTCCAGGTCACGCACCTGGATCGCAAGATGAAACGGGGTCAACATCAGCCTGCTCCTTCATTTGCTTTTACCGTATCGGTCATTGTAATGCATCCGATTCCGCCTTCGCCCAAAAAAAGGGCGGCGACCGCCGGTTGCGCCCAGTAATGGGGCGCCGTCGGGGCCGCGGCCCCGTGCGCGCCTTGGCCATGCCTGGCCATGAAGACATAAGACATTGATAAATATTTATTTTTCCAAAGTGGCCCATCATTTGCATTGCTTCGGGTGCAGTAACTCTTCTTATTCGGGACAGATATTGATCTCCCTCCCGCTTGCTGGACCTGCATTCCACACTCCCCGGAATGCAGGTCTTTTTTTTGCCGCCTCCACGCAGAATCGGTAAAGTGGCGCCTGTATCCCCTTGGCCGATCACAGACTCATGAAGCAACCACATTACCTGAATCCTGGCAACCTCTCCAAAGCCATGGTAGCCAGCCTGTTGGCATCAGCCGTTCTGTTTTTCAGCGGACCGACCATGGCATGGGACGCTACGGCGCATCGCATCAGTGCCTATCTGGTCTGGGATCAACTGACCGATCCGACACAACAGGAGTTGGGCCGGATACTCTCTGCACATCCGCGCTTTGCTGCGGACTTCATGGAGGTCATGCCCACGACCGTGCGAAATGGCAACCCGCCCGAACAGCAGCGATGGCTGTTCGGGCAGGCGGCGGTGTGGCCCGATGTGGCCCGCGGTCTGTCCGATGACATCCGGGAGCAGTACAACCGCCCGGACTGGCACTGGATCGATGGCGCTGTGGTCCGCGATCACGCGGCCGAGCAGGGAAACATTTACCTGGAGGTACCCCGCCGGCCCGACCTGGACGGCCACCGACACCGGGAAGATAACGTGCTGACAGCTCTGGAAAAGGCGCGTTTACAATTGCTGGCGCCGGATACAGGTCCCGCGGACCGCGCAGTGGCACTAAGCTGGTTTCTGCACCTGTCCGGTGACATCCACCAGCCGCTCCACACAGGCGCTCTTTTCGCGCCCGGCCCGCTGAAGAATGGCGACCGCGGTGGTAATCTGATTCGTGTCTCTCCGGGCCACGAAGGAGGCAACCTGCACGCTTTGTGGGACCGGGCATTGCGAAACATGGAAGGCGAACGCCCGCTGCGGGACCTGCAGCAACAACGCGCCCTCATGCAGCCAGCCCCGGACACCGACTGGGCACCGACACGCTGGCTGGCGGAAAGTCGCGAGCTTCTGCATACCCGGGTATACCCGGCCACATTACGGACGGCAATACGGCAGGGCATCGATCGCAACGGACAATCGCCCCGGTTCGACCCGTCTACCGACTACAAAGCCACCATGCTGCGCACTGCACAGGCGCAATTGATACGTTCAGCCGAGCGTATGGCTGCCGCTTTGTCCGACATCGGTCTACCGCAATGAGCCGAACCTGCCGTTATCCCGGCAGCCGGCTGGTCCCGGGAATGTTATGGCTGCTGTCAATGACAACAGCCGGTCCGGCCCTGGCATCCACTGAAGCCGGGGCAGAAGGAATCGAACAGCCGCTCTGGGAACTCGGCTTCGGCGGTGGCGTACTGGATACTCCCGACTATCCGGGATCCGACCAACGCCAGGCACGCGGTCTGACACTGCCTTACGTCGTCTACCGCGGGGATATTCTCCGGATCGGCGATGGTCAGTCCGCCAGGGCGGTGGCTGCCGAGGGGCAGCGCTACGAACTGTCCCTGTCCTTTGATGCCGCATTTGATGCCAGCGCCGACAGAAACCGGGCCCGTGAGGGCATGGATGACTTGGACTATCTGTTTGAAATCGGTCCGCAGTGGCTGTATGAGGCAATGAAGTTCCAATCCGAGGAGCATGGCAGAGGCGAGCTGCATCTGTCTCTTCAGGCCCGGGCTGTGCTGTCCACCGATCTGGAGAGCCTCAGTCATCGCGGGTTCGTTGTCGAACCCATGGTGCGTTATCGCCACCATGGCCTGCTGTACGATCCACTGGACCTGTCCGTGACGCTGCGCCCGGTGTGGGCAAACCGGGCCCTGCAGGGCTACTTTTATGATGTCCCCGAGGAAAATGCCCGGCAAGGGCGCCCCGCTTTTCAGGCGGAGGCGGGTTACTTCGGTACCCATCTGAATTTTTATGCCACATGGCACTTTTCTGAAAAGCTACGACTTTTTGCCGGTTTGCAGACCTTGTGGCAGACTGGCATCACCAACCGGAACAGCCCGTTATTCAGGAGTACAACCGGAATGAGCGCCGGGGCAGGTTTCGTCTGGTCGCTGCTGGAGAGTGAACGCACTGTCATCCGGCCATGACGACACAATCACCAACAGGTAACAGAGCGAATGGAAATGACTGCACAACGTGAATGGGTCGATCTACGCAGCGACACGGTGACACGCCCCACGGAAGCCATGCGCCTGGCGATGCAGCAGGCCAGCGTCGGCGACGATGTCTACGGCGAGGACCCGACGGTCCGCCAACTGGAAACCACGCTGGCCCGCATGACCGGTAAGCAGGCCGCTCTGTTCATGCCATCGGGTACGCAATCCAATCTGGTGGCGCTGCTGACCCACTGCGGACGTGGCGATGAATACATTGCCGCCCAGGATGCCCATACCTACCGCTATGAAGGCGGCGGTGCGGCGGTGCTGGGAGGCATTCAGCCGCAGCCCGTACCGGCCCGCCCCGAGGGCGGCATGGACCTGGCCGCGGCAGCAGCCGCGATCAAGCCCGATGATTTCCATTTTGCCCGCACGCGGCTACTGTGCATCGAAAACACCACCCACGGGCAGGTGCTCCCCCTGGAATACATGCAGGCGGCCTACTCTCTGGCGCAAAATCATGACCTCGCGCTGCATCTCGATGGCGCCCGCCTGTTCAATGCAGCCGTCGCCCTTGACCTGCCCGTCAGGCAGCTGACGGAACCAGTCGATACCGTATCAATATGTCTGTCCAAGGGGCTGGGCGCCCCGGTCGGTTCAGTGCTGCTGGGTTCCGCGCAGTTCATCGAGCGGGCCCGACGCTGGCGCAAGGTAACCGGAGGCGGCCTGCGTCAGTCCGGATTGCTGGCCGCCGCCGGCCTGCATGCCCTGGAGCACCATGTGGCGCGTCTGGCCGAAGATCACCAGCGAGCCCGACAACTGGCTGATGCACTGGAACAGCTCGGCTACCCCGTGCAGCGCACACCCACCAACATGGTCTTTCTGGACGGAAGCAGCGTCGATGCCGATCGTCTGCAATCGAGTCTGGCGCAATCGGGTGTCAGGCTGGACGCGGATGAGCCTGAACATCTGCGACTGGTCACTCACCTCGACGTCGACGATGAAGACCTGGAGCAGGTCATACAGGCATTCCGGACGGCACGGCCGTGACAGTTGCCACCCATATTGCCATCGACATCAATGCGCGGCCCGATCGTCCGGCTCGTGCAGCATCAGCTTCACTTCGTCCTCGGAGAAACGATACACAGTGCCACAGAACTCGCAGGTCATGGTCACCGAGTGTTGTTCGGCCAGAATGCTCTCGACTTCCTCACGGCCGATCGTGAGCAGCGCCGTGGCCGTGCGGTCGCGAGAACAGCTGCAGCGGTAGCGCACCGGCGCGGGCGGAAAGACACGCAGCGCCTCTTCGTGGTACAGGCGATGCAGCATGGTCTCGTTATCCAGACTGCGCATCTCCGAGGATTCCAGCGTATCGGCCAGCATTCGGATGCGGCGCCAGTCTTCCTCACGCTGCTCCGGTTCCACCCCGTCCCGGTCCGGCAATTGCTGGAGCAGGAGACCCACCGCGCGCTCGTCATCCACGGCAAACCGGAAACGGGTGCCCAGCTGCTCGGACTGTTCAAAGTAGCGCATCAGGCATTCCGCCAGCGAGGCGCCATCCAGGGACACGATCCCCTGATACGGCTCGCCCTTGCGCGGCTCGATCGTGATGGCCAGATTCCCGTCTCCGAGCAGTCCGCGAAAGGTGTCCGTCAGCGGCTCTCCCTCGTACCGGGCAATACCGCGAATATCTCCATCACTGGTACATTCCGCCATGATCAGGGACAGGGCTCCGCTGCCGCGCACCTGCAGCACAAGACGGCCATCAAACTTGATGGTGGTGGACAGTAATACCGCGCCGGCCAGGAACTCGCCCAGCAACCGGCGAACCGCCGGCGGATACGAGTGATTCCCCACGGCGTCGCGATAGCTGTCGGTCAGACACACCAGCTCGCCGCGAATATCACTGTCATCGAATAGAAACCGTTGAGAAGCATCGGTGGCAGTCATGTACTACGTCCTGTCAGGTCGTGTGTATGTAACCGGAAGGCTCACGCGGATCTCCGGGGCGCGTATTGTACCTGATTGTCGCCGGCGACATCCCGTACGACACGGGACAATACATTGCGGATCAGACGGTGTCCGATGCAGCCTTCCAGCGACATGATGGACTCCGGATGGAACTGCACGGCATCGAAGGGCAGGCTGCGATGTCTGATCGCCATCACCACGCCATCCTCTTCCGTCCGTGCCATCACCTCCAGGCAATCGGGCAGATCCACGGCATGCAGGGAATGGTAACGCCCGACCGACATGCCCGACGGCAGGTCACGGAACAGTCCCTGCCCCCGATGGATCACGCGCGAACTCCTGCCGTGAACCGGATGATCCAGTTGCGCCAGCCGGCCACCGCAGTACTCGACAATGGCCTGCAATCCGAGGCAGACGCCGAACACGGGAATGCCCGCCTGTTCACAGAGGGACAATGTCGACTGTGTATCGAAATCCGTCGGCGAACCGGGACCGGGCGAGAGCACCACCAGATCGGGCGGCGTCGGCGCATCGGCCAGCATACGCCGGGCCATCTCCGGCCGCATGGTCTGCAGTTGTACACCGCACTCCCGGAAGTGGCTGCCGAGGTTATGGACGAAGGAATCACGGTGATCGACCATCAACACCCGCAGGGACGCGGCACCGGGCAGTATCGGGTCAATCCCGGGCCACGCCTGATTTGTCCTGGGGACCATCGGCCCGCGTACGGCGGACAGCAACGCGGACGCTTTCAGCCGGGTCTCCGCCTCCTCTTTCTCCGGACGGGAATCGGCCAGCAGCGTGGCACCGGCACGGATTTCGGCGCGGCCCTGGCAGATGCGGATGGTGCGCAGGGTGAGTCCGGTATTCATGTTGCCATCGAATCCGATCTGGCCGATGGCGCCACCGTACCAATGGCGCGGAGAGCGCTCATGCTCCTCGATGAACTGCATGGCCGCCGCCTTCGGAGCGCCGGTGACCGTGACCGCCCAGGTATGCGCGAGAAAGGCATCAAAGGCATCATACCCCGGCGCCATGGTGCCCTTGACGTGGTCCACGGTATGGATCAGGCGTGAGTACATCTCGATCTGCCGCCGGCCGTGGACCCGGACGGAGCCCGGCACACAGACCCGGCTCTTGTCATTGCGGTCGACATCGGTACACATGGACAGCTCCGCCTCGTCCTTGCCGGAGTTGAGCAAGGCCCGGATCTGGCGTTCATCCGCCAGCGCATCCGCGCCCCGGGCAATGGTGCCGGAAATCGGGCAGGTCTCGACCTCGTCACCGCGCACGCGCACATACATCTCCGGAGAGGCGGCGACCAGGTACTCCTGCTGCCCGAGGTTGATCAGGGCGCCATACGGCGAGGGATTGGCCTGCTTCAGCCGCCGGAAAACCCGGGCCGGGCTGTCGGGACAGGGTTCATGAAAAACCTGTCCTGGCACCACCTCGAACAGGCGCCCGTCCGCAAAATGCTGCTGCGCCCGACGCACCGTCTCCGCGTACTCATCAGGCGCATGATCGGCCCCGGAGGTGGCAGCGCTGTCCGCCCGGTAGGGATCTTCCACCCCATCACGCCGCAGACCACCCGTGGTGGTCCGATCGGCGTGATGGGGTTGCCGTGCCCGGGGATCGTCACGGCAGATGAACTCATAACGCAGCCTGCGCGCCTGCCCGCTGTGATGGTCCACAACGAGCAGTTCGTCCGGCAGATACAACACCAGATCGCGATCAGCGAAGTTGCGAAGCTGGTGAAGCGCCAGCGGCTCGAACTGGAAAGCCAGGTCGTAGCCGAAGGCACCGTACAGTCCGAGGTGGGTATCCCGGTCACTGTGAAAATGCCGTGTGATGACCCGAAGTATCGAAAACACACTCGGTTGCCGGCTGCGCTGCTCTTCCGCGAAACACGCATCGGGCTCATCGACGACAAGGTCGAGCATGCCATCACCGGGCTGTAGTGACCGCACCGCGTCACAATCCAGCAGACAGCGGTGGATCTCTGGCAGCAACAGCCTGCCGCGTCGGTTCAATGAATCGATGCGCATCCGTCGGCCCCGTGTCGTGATCACGATCGGTGGATTGACGAACCCGATATCCCAGCGTGTGTAGCGCCCCGGATATTCGAAGGACGAGCTCAGCAGAACGCCGCGATGCGAATCGAGACGGACCAGCAGGTCCTCGACGGCATCCTCCATGGCAACACGTTGTTCGGAGCGCTGTATCGTTACACCACCAGCGGTGTCATATCGGGCATGTTGAATCGGCATGATGATCAGTTCCCTTCATATCAAGGGCCACCTCCGGGCGGGAGGCGAACTGATCAGGCTGGAAAGTCAGGAAAAACTGTCAGACACAACGCAGGCCGCCTTCCGGTCGGAGAGCAGCCAGTGGTTTCTCAGTGTGAAACATTCTGGCGGCCCTGAGGAGCATACCACCAGAAAAACATACGCAGGTTGATGTTCATGGGCGGGGATGATGCAAGTCGCGCCGGGTGATGTCAAGTCACCATTCTATGGTGGAGCCATCGTAGTTGAGAAAATGCCCGCTCTGTTCAGTGGTGGCATTTTCGATGACAGACCACAGACCACTAGCACTGGTCTCGGTATCGATCAGCCCGTTTGGTCCACCCATGTCGGTCCGTACCCAGCCCGGATGCAGTGCCAGGGCGATAAAGCCATCGGCGCGCAGATCCTCGGACAGACTCCTGACCACCTGGTTCAACGCCGCCTTGGTGCTCCGGTATACATAACTGCCACCACTGGTATTGTCTGCAATGGAACCCATCTTCGAGCTCAGATAGGCCAGCCGTCGGTCCGCGCCCTTGCGGAGATGGGGCAGCAGCTTCTGGGTCAGCATCAGCGGGGCAATCGTGTTGACATGGAAGGCCTCGTGCCATGCCTCGGCATCCACCTTGCCCAGAGTGGCATCGCGCTGACCGTAGATGCCCGCATTGTTGAGCAACACATCAATACCGCGGCCGTCCAGTTCATGGACGAAGCGATCAATCGAGTGCGCATCATTCAATTCCAGCGGCACCACATCCACTTCCGGCTGCGATTCCTGCAGCGCCAGAAGATGTTCGGCGGCATCCGGGCGTCGGCAGGCCGCGGTTACCGCGTGACCTTTGGCGGCAACCTGGCGCACCAGCTCCAGTCCGATGCCCCGATTGGCTCCGGTAATGACTACATGCTTCATGGGCAGGCTCCTGTTCCAGACTCAGTGGACAATTGGGACTGACATGGTATCGGAAGCTTTCACGGGATTGAACCACAAAAGTGGCCAGGCACGCGGATCATTCCGGGGCGAACGCGCCGCAGCCAGCCCGTCAACTGTCGCGCCGCATTGTTCCGGCCTGGACCCACTGACACTGGCAAGCGACGCCGTTTGCTGGTTTACTGTGCCGGTCTGCCGGTCAGGGATCCTGTACGGCGGCAACACGAGTGGGCCATGCGGACAATCGGGTAATACAGCAATGTGGCAGAGTCTGTACAGTCGGACAAAATGGTCCGCGGCAATGATGCTGCTTGCGGTGTTGGCTGCCTGTGGACCGGATACCGATGCCCGACTGCTGCCCTCCGGTCATGCTGTCGGCGCACCGGAAGCAGGCCAGACGTTCACCAGCCAACAGCAGATGGCCCGTGAGCGGATTCGCGCCGCACTGCGGAAAATACCCTTCGAGCGGGAGAATGCGCCATTCGGTCCCGGCTACACGCTGGAGGACGTGGTGAATATGCGGGTTCCCAGGGCATATGCGCCGGCACCGGAATGCGAGCCGGGTCGGGACACCATCGGCATGCTGCTCGTTCATGGCCTGAGCGACTCTCCCTACACACTGCGAGGCGTTGCCGAATCACTGTCAGGCATGTATCCCTGTGCCCAGATTCGCAACATCCTGCTCCCGGGCCACGGCACCGTTCCCGGTGACCTGCGCTCTGTCGACCGCAATGAATTACGGGCCGCGGTGAATCATGCCACCAATGACATGCTGCGGACGGTCGATACCCTTTATCTGATCGGCTACTCGACAGGGGCTGCCCTGGTGCTGGAACAGGCCGACCGTCGCCGTGACGATGATCGACTGGCCGGACTGGTCCTTCTCTCTCCCGCGCTGGATCTCGGCAATCCGCTGGACTGGCTGACGCCATGGCTGCGACACGTGCGCCCATGGCTGAGCCTGGCGGAAGACCGGGACGCCGCCAAGTATGAATCCTTTCCGCTCAACGCAGTAGCGGAAGCCTATCTGATGCTGCGGGAACTGAGGCCGTTCCGGATATCACCATTACAGATCCCGGTATTCATGGTCAGTACGGCGGATGACATCACCGTCGATCCACGGGCTGCCCTGCGCTTTTTCTGTGATCAGGTCGCGGCACCCCGCCGTGCCATGATCTGGTATCGGGCCGAGGCCACCGCGGACACACCGCCGCGGCAATGCCGGGGATTGCGGGTCAGGGAAAGTGCGACGCCGGAATTGCGCGTTGCCACCCATTCTCATGTCGGCATCACCCTGCCGCCCGATGACCCGCATTATGGCCTGGATGGCCAGTACCGCCACTGTCTTCGATATCGCCCGGATCCGACGCTCCTCCGACAATGTCGGGAAGATGACGCGGCAACCGTCTACGGAGAGCCCGCCCGATTGCTCGAGGAGGGACAACATTTCCGCGGACAGCTGGTACGCCGCACCACTTTCAACCCCGATCACCGCGAAATGATGGAGGCATTACATTGCTTCCTGAATGAGGACTGCACGCCATGAAACCGATCCGAAGCCGCCTGTGCCGCGCGGGCTGGATTCTGATTGCCCTGACCATCAGCGCATGCGTGTCTGCCACCGATGTCGAGAACCATGAGTACGGTAAGCCCGAGCTCACATGGCTCCGGGCCGGGGAGGCCCGCGCGGTGGTGGTGGTCACTCATGGATTCAATCTGGCACCGGACATCATGACCGGGCTGAGCCGACTGTTGCAAGGGGAGCAGATGGATGTACTGCAGCTGTCACTGGCCGGACACCGCTCTTCTCTGACCGCGGAACAACGGATCGACGAAATGGCGGTGATGACCGGTTTTGACACCTGGCAATCGAACATGGACCAGGCAATCATGGAGGCCAGTGAACGCGCCAATGCACTGGATGTGCCACTCTATCTGCTGGGATTTTCCATGGGCGGCCTGCTCAGCGTGGATCACCTCAACCGCCACCCGCACTCTGACGTGGAGGCCATGGTACTCCTGGCGCCGGCATTGTCATTGCGCTGGACCTCCTGGCTGCTGCGTCCCCTGGGCGCTCTGCCCGACTTCCTTCTTCCCAGCGTGGGGCCGGACGAATACAAAGCCAACGAATACATGCCGGTGTCCGCTTACGAAGCCCTGTACGAGGGTGTGGCACAGCTGGAGGAGCAGATCCGTCCCGAACGGCTCGACATCCCCGCGCTGCTGTTGATTTCACCCGAGGACGAACTGGTCTCCGGCGAAGGACTGGAGGTATTCATCACCGAGAACGGACTGGACCGGTGGCAACTTCAACTCGTCTACAACGCTGCCGGTGATGATGATGTATTGGAGCATGTGATCGTAGACAGGAACTCACTGGGAGACAGCGCCTGGGAATGGGTCACGTCCCGAATCATTGGCTTCCTGGGCAGCCCTGACTGATGCCTGACGGGTCTGACAGTGCCGTTTCCGCCATCCCGCGAGCCAAGTGCGTCGCGCACGTATGGCGCTTGACCACAGGCAGTCAATCACTTACCCTTTATGATAACGATTCTCATTATCATAAAGGTGGAGAGTATGGGCTATCATATCCACGCACGACTTGAGGAGGGGCGCCCCTGCGTCCGTGTCGTCGACGCCATATCGGGACGCGAATGTCTGAACTGGTGTTGCTCCTGTCAACCGGGAATGGACGAGAAGGCGGCTCAGCAAGAAATGCACCGCCTTGTCAGCAAGCTGCTGCTGCTTTCCTGTCAACAGGAACTGTCTGGCAAGTGAAGCGCGCCCGGACGACCGCGGGACCGTGCCTTCAACGACGCAGCACCATGAGCCAACGCCCGATATTGAAAATGTTGGCCAGCGCCGCCGCGAAATAGGTCAGAGCGGCCGCCCGCAGCACCTGCCGCACCGGACCTTCCTGTCGGCGATCAATGTATCTACCCTGCTTCAGTATGGGCAGCGCCTTGTTGAAACTGGCATCCCACTCCTCCGGCAGGATGATCAGATAGGCCAGGGCGCCCATGACCTGCAACAGGATGGCAGCGCCAATCACCACGCCAATGGCAACGGGTGAACGTAGAATCAGCCCGGCGAAAGGGATTGACATCATCATGGCCACACCGATCTTGTTGAACAGCACCGCTTTGGGAATATATTTCTTGCGCAGCTCGAAGATGGGTTCATTGCGGTGATACTGGATGGCGTGACCGACCTCGTGGGCCGCCACCGCCACGGCGGTGAGTGACCGCCCCTTATAATTGCGGGGACTCAACCGCACCATGCAATCGTTCGGATCGAAATGATCACCACCCTCCTGGGTCTGCTCCACGCCTATGCCTTCCAGGCCGAATCGATCGATCAGGTGCTGCGCCAGTTCACCACCAGTACCCGGGATGGACGCATCCTGACGATGGTGGCGGTGCATGACGAACTTCACCCAGAACTGGGGCAGGAACATCAACGCCAGCAACAGGCCGACGGCAATCAACAACAGCATCTACCCGACACTCCGGCATGGTTGGAAACATTGGAATCATACCACTGACGGCAATGACCTGCTTCCAGACCATGAAAGCCAATGCCGGGATCAGGTCCGTCCCATGCCGGTCATCGGCTGTTGCCAGTACACGATATCGCGCCCGACATTTTCCGCCAGTCCATCGACCACGGCGTCAACATCCGACACGTCCATGAGCACCTCGTACTGCTCACGGTTCTGACGTCCGGTCACCTGTTCTGTCACGGAAAGCCCCCGGTTCCTGCCGTGACCATGTACCTGATAGGACGTGAAACCGTTCACTCCCTCCTGCACGAGCAGGTAATCGACCATTTCCTCGGCCAGCGCCGGGTTCACATTGAGTACCAGCATGGTCATTGTCATGAGGTTGCCTCCGTGTAGTCACGCTGTCGATGGAAGTGGCGATAGATCACCGGTAGCAGAAACAATGTCAACATCGTCGACGTGATCAGACCGCCGATCACCACAATGGCCAGCGGTCGCTGGATCTCCGATCCGGGTCCACTGGCCATCAACAAGGGCACCAGGCCGAACCCGCAGGTGGTCGCCGTCATCATCACCGGTCGCAGGCGTCGCAGCGCACCTTCCCTGACCACATCCGCCATGGCCATGCCGCGCAGCGCCAGCTGATTGAAGTGGGACAGCAGTACCACCCCGTTCAACACCGCGATGCCGAGCAGCGCGATAAAGCCGACCGATGCCGGTACCGACAGAAACTCTCCCGACAACCACAACGCAATCAATCCGCCGGTCATGGCAAACGGGATGTTGGACAGAATGATCACCACCTGCTTGATGGAGCGGAATGTGATGAACAGCACCAGCGCGATCAGAAGAATCGCCACCGGCACCACAACGGACAGGCGAGCTGCTGCCCTCTGCTGGTTTTCGAATTCACCACCCCACTCGATGGTATATCCTTCCGGCAGATCGATCCGCTCGGCGATCACCCGACTTGCCTCGTCGACAAAGCCGACCAGGTCACGACCCTCCACATTGGTGCGTATCACGGAGAAACGCTGGCCTGCTTCCCGGTCGACGCTGACCGGTCCCTCCACACGCCGCACGGTGGCGACCTCGGAAAGCGGGGTAATGGTTCCGTCCGGCAAGGTCAGCAGTATATTCCGCATCCGTGCCAGACCATCACCCCGCAGTCCGTCCTGTTTCAGCATGAGCGGTACCCGCGCTGTATTTTCGAGTACCACACCCACCTGCAACCCCTCGATCCTGGCCCGCAGCGTGCGCTGCAGGGCATCGGCATCCAGACCCAGGCGTCCGGCCCGGCTTCTGTCCACTTCCACCTGCAGGTACTGTGCGCCTTCATTCAGCGAAGCCAGTGTATCGACACTGCCCTCGATGGATTCCACTTCCGTGGCAATGGCCTGCGCCAGTTCGTTCAGCGTCGGCAGGTCGCTGCCGAACAGCTTGATCGCCACGTCACCGCGCGAGCCGGTCAGCATTTCCGAGATCCGCATATCGATGGGCTGAGTGAATCCATAGTCGATCCCCGGAAACTGATCCATGACCACGCGCAGCCGTTCCTGCAATGCTTCCTTGTCCGGCACTTCCCATTCATCACGCGGCTTTAGCTGCAGAAACATGTCGGTTTCATTCAGCCCCATGGGATCCATGCCGATTTCATCCGAACCACTGCGGGATACCACTCGTTCCACTTCGGGCACCTCCTCGATCACCGCCTTTTCCACCTGCAACACCATGCGCGTCATGGCATCGAGATTGACCGACGGAATCCCCTCCAGCTGAATGATGATGTCCCCTTCATCCATGGTCGGCATGAAGGTCTTGCCCACGAAAGGAAAAATCACAACGGAGCCGGCCAGCAGGGCCGCGGCGAGCCCGATGATGTACACAGGCCGGCGCAGCACTTTGGTGAGAACAGGCGTATACCAGCGCAGCAGCACCCGTGCGAGCCAGGGGCTCCTGCCTTCATCACCCCGCAGCAACAGGGAGGCCAGTACCGGTATGAACGTGAGGGACAGTATCAGGGCACCGATCAACGCGAATATGATCGTCAGCGTGACAGGGCCGAACAGCTTGCCTTCCAGTCCTTCCAGGGACAGCAGCGGGAGGAACACGATGACAATGATCAGCACACCGGACGTCACCGGTACAGCCACTTCACGGGTCGCCCGGTAGATGATATGCAGACGCGGCAGTCGTCGGCTGGCCGGACTGTCCGGCTGCAGTCGGGATACCACATTCTCGACCACCACAATGGCGGAATCAACCAGCGTGCCGATGGCGATCACCAGCCCGCCCAGGCTCATCAGGTTGGCGCTCATGTTCACCTGGTCCATCAGCAGAAAGGTGAACAGCGCCGACAACGGCAGCACCACGGCCACCGTCAGCGCGGCCCGCA
This sequence comes from Gammaproteobacteria bacterium, assembly GCA_041685555.1. Classification (GTDB taxonomy): domain Bacteria; phylum Pseudomonadota; class Gammaproteobacteria; order Pseudomonadales; family Pseudohongiellaceae; genus PWQG01. Next base: position 23,383 of record JAWLFN010000009.1, read on the forward strand.
CATTGCCCAGGAACAGGCCCAACAGTATCACCACCAGCGCCACCGCCTGCAGCAGGGCCCATGACACCGTGCCGACCGCATCGGAAATCAGTACACTGCGGTCATAGAATACGTCCACCCGCGTGCCTTCCGGCAATGTCGGGACCAGTTCATCCAGTCTGTCCCGCACGCCACTGACGACATCCTGCGCATTCGCTCCCGTAAGACCGATGATCAGGCCCTGTACCGCCTCTCCTTCTCCATCCGCGGTCACCGACCCATACCGCGCCAGGGACCCGGCCTGTATTCCCGCCACCTCCGACAGCGGCACCCTGTCACCATCGGCAGTCTCCACCTGCAGTCGGCCGATATCCTCGAAACTGCCGATGGCGCCCACGACACGCACGAGCAGCGCCTCTTCACCCTGGTCCACACGGCCGGCACCGTCGTTGGTGTTGTTGGATTCCAGCGCCTCGATGATGTCCTCGGTATTGATCCCCAGCACCGCCATGCGATCCGGCTTCGGGCTGACTTCATAGGTCCGCACATACCCTCCCAGGGCATTGACATCAGCTACACCCGGCACGGTCCGCAGCGCCGGGCGTAACGTCCAGTCGACCAGAAATCGCTTTTCCGCCAGAGACAATGTGTCACTTTCCACGGTGAACATGAACATGTCGCCCAGTGGCGTACTCATTGGCGCTATGCCGCCACTGACCGCACCGGGAAGATCGCCCCAGACATTGTTGAGCCGCTCGGCCACCTGCTGCCGTGCCCAGTAGATGTCCGTGCCTTCTTCAAAATCCAGCGTGATGGAACTGAGGGCGTACTTGGACACAGAACGCAGCACGGTCTGCCGGGGCGTACCGAGCAGCTCGACCTCCACTGGCTGGGTGATCAACGCCTCGACTTCCTCTGGCGTCATGCCCGGTGACTTGATGATGATCTTGACCTGGGTCGGCGAGATGTCGGGAAAAGCATCGATGGGCAGCTGTGTCAGCGCCCGTATCCCGAATCCGACAAGCAGAGCAACGACCAGGCCCGTCAGCAATCGCTGACTGAGCGCAAACTGGATGATGGAAGCCAGCATCACTCACCCCCTCCCAGCCCGAGCATCATTCCCTTGATGGCCGCCGCACCCTGGCTGACCACAAGCTCCCCGGGCCGCAGGCCGCTGTTGGCGACGTAGTCGGCACCGGCCGGTTGCAGTCCGAGACGCCGGACCTCGACGCCACCCTCCGTCCGTACAAACACCAGCGTATCCTGTCCGTCGCGCGCCACCGCGCTTGACGGCACCAGCACACCGGTCTGATCCGGAGGCACGACCAGATTGATGATCTCGCCGATCATCAGGCCCACGTCGCCCTCGAAGCGGGCATATACGTGGACCATCTGACTGCCAGCCTCAACCTGGAAATCGCGTTGCTGCACTCGCACCGCCTCATCCGACTCCGCAATGTCCAGCACATCTCCGATGCTCAGGTTCCGGGCCACGCGGGCGGGCAGCCATGCGCCAACCCAGAGACGCTCCCGAGCGTCAAAAGTCGCCAACACCGCTCCGGCCGGGACGTGGTTACCCACTGCGCTGGCCCGGTGTGTCAGTACACCACTCAGCGGCGCACGCAGCCGGTACATCCCCAGCGTGGACGGATCATCCAGCAATGCCTCACGGTCAGCGGCGCTCACACCCGCCACGGTCAGGCGTCCCTCGGCCGAGCGCACGGCGTTGACCGCCTGCTGGTGCTCGCGTCGCGTCTGTTCGAGTCTCTGCTGCGCTATCACACCGGCATCAAACAACCGTTGATCACGTTGCAACGATGACGCCGCCTGATCAGCCCGAACCCGTGCATCCAGCCATTGCTGCTGTATGTCCAGCAGCGATTCACTGCGCAACACGGCGACCAGGTCGCCTGCCTGAACACTGTCACCGCTACCCACGGCCCATTGTTGTACATAACCACCGTACGCAGGCCGCAGCGTACCCTGCGCTTCGGGAGAACGGGTCACCTGTCCGGGGAAGCGGTCACCACTGTGGCGTTGCAGGGTTTCCACTGCACTGAACCGGATGCCCAGACGATCGATATCGCGCTCTGAGATCGGTATCGATTCCTGGGCCACAGTGGCGCCGCAAAGCGACAGGGTCAGCAGCGTGATCCGGATGAGCATATTCATGGCAGTACTCCGATGATCTGGTTATATTCCGATACCAGCGCCTGCTGTCTCAGCGAAAGGGACTGGTGTTGCTGTTCCGTGGACTGGAGAGTCCGGAGCGCGGAAATGGCCCGCAACAGATCGGTCTCCCCGGTTTCGAAAGCGATCCGCGCCATCCGGTGGCGCCGCCGGTCCAGCTCGAGTTGCTCGGCACTCATTGCCAGAGCTTCCTCCGTCATTTCCATCTCGTGTTGTACTTCATGCAACTGGCGCATCAATTCACGACGCGCATTGATCAGGTCCACCTCCGACTCGACCCGACGGCTTTCCGCATCCCTGACCTGGGTCGATACCGCCGACCCGCCACCCAGCGGTACGCTGAAAGACAGCGCCAGCGCGTCGTTGTAAGGCTGGAAGGCATCGCCCCGGTCACGACGCATGCCCACGCTCATGGTCGGACTTCCCTTCGCCTGTCGGCGGACACGATTCACACCGGCCCGCTCGATGGCCACTTCGCTGGAC
>JAWLFN010000010.1:0-25842 GCA_041685555.1 Gammaproteobacteria bacterium
CCCTCGCGCCGAGGAGGCAGTCGAGAAGGGCGCGGTGGTACTGCGGCATGAGCCGGAGGCCAGCCTGCAGCTGATCGCCGTGGGTGCGCATCAGCTGCAGGCGGTGCTCAGGGCCGCTGAGCTGCTGCTCACGCACGACGTGGCCTGTTCCGTGATCGCGATCATCGACCCCACACGATTCCGGCAGTCCCATGCGAAGCTCAAAGGCATCATTCCTCCCGTGCCGCACCGGTTGTTCGTATGCCATACCCGGGCCCAGCCCATGGCCGGTGTGTTGAGGTGCCTGGACACTGGTCCCGAACGCAGCCGTTTTATGGGATACCGCAACTGTGGTGGCGCCATCGATCTGTTCGGTACACAGTTCCGGAACCGACAGACATGGGCTCATATTGTCCACGAAGCCGCGCAGCTGCTGGGCCAGAGTCCGGCAGAGTGGTTGTCCAATAGCCAGCGGGCCGCGCTGGACGGCCGGGAGGCTGCTGATATACTGCGTTGAATCCACCGACTCCGGTTGCGACATGACCTACAGTTTTCTCTACCTCACCCGGCTGGGTATCGACACCCACCAGGAGCCCGTCGTCTACATGCGTGATGACTGTCATGTCTGTCGCTCGGAGGGGTTCCGGGCCCAGACTCGTGTGCGGGTGGCCATCGGTGATCGGTATATCATCTGCACCCTGAATGTGGTCCGTGGCGAGTTTCTCAGTCACGAGAACGCTGGCCTGAGTGAAGCCGCATGGCGGCTGCTCGACGCCACTGAGGGAGAAAGGGCCACATTCAGTCACCCACGTCCGGTGGATTCCATGAGTCATGTCCGGGGCAAGCTGTACGGGCGTCGCTACGCTGACAGCAGCGCCGGCCAGATCATCGCGGATATCGCCGCCGGGCGCTATTCGGACATACAGCTGTCCGCGTATGTGACCTCCTGTGCCGCCAGCAGTCTGGATGTCAACGAGACCATTGCCATCACGCGGGCCATGGTCAATGTCGGCAGGAGCTACGATTGGGGGCTTGCCGGACCGATCCTGGACAAGCATTGCGTGGGTGGGCTGCCGGGGAATCGCACCACCCCGATCGTGGTGGCCATTGTGGCCGCCAACAACCTGGTCATTCCAAAAACCTCTTCGCGCGCCATCACGTCACCGGCCGGTACCGCGGACACCATGGAAACGCTGACCACGGTCACTCTGGATTATGATCAGATGCGGGACGTGGTCCAGCGTGAGGGTGCCTGTCTGGCCTGGGGCGGGTCAGTGTCTCTGAGCCCCACCGATGACATCATCATCCGGGTGGAGCGGGCGTTGGACCTCGATAGCGAAGGGCAGCTCGTGGCCTCGGTCATTTCCAAGAAAGTGGCGGCCGGCTCGACGCATGTGTTGCTGGATATTCCCGTAGGTCCCACCGCCAAGGTCCGCAGTCATGATCTGGCGCGGCGGCTGTCCGATCTGTTGGTCCGCACGGGAGAGGCGCTGGGTCTGAAGGTTCGGACGTTGATCAGTGATGGCAGTCAACCGGTGGGCCGCGGCGTGGGGCCGGCATTGGAAGCCCGGGACATGTTGGCCGTACTGCGCAATGATGGCGATGCGCCAAAGGACCTTCGTGAGCGGGCACTGACGCTGGCTGGCGAACTGCTGTCCATGGGAGGCGTGGCACAGGCTGGAGAAGAAGCGGCGGCGCTGGCGCGGGACACACTGGACAGCGGCCGGGCGCTGGAAAAATTCCGCTCTATCTGCAACAGCCAGGGAGGATTACGGGAGCCGCCCCGCGCCGGGTATCAGCACGCACTGAAGACCGAGCGGAAGGGGATTGTTGTGGCCATCAACAACCGGATCATCTCTCGTCTGGCCAGTCTGGCTGGCGCTCCCGGTGACCCGGCGGCCGGTCTGGACATGCATGTGTCGGTGGGAGACCTGGTCGAGCCCGGTCAGACCATCATGACGCTGCATTCGGAGTCGACCGGCGAGCTGGAGTATGCGCTGGATTTCTTCCGGGAGCATCCGGAAATGCTGCACATTGACCCGGAGGAGGCGGTATGAGCATGCATCTGTTTACGATGCCCGGCCACGAACAGTTGGGCAGCCGAATCAGGAAACTTGGCGGATTCGGTGAGGGTCGGTTCACTCTGCGGCATTTCCCGGACGGTGAAAGCTATGTCCGTGTGCTGGAGCATGTGAAGGATGTCGAAGTGTCCATCCTCTGTCAGTTGTATCGCCCGGATCCCACCGTGCTGCCATTGCTGTTGCTCGTGGATACGCTACGGGACCTGGGGGCGAAACGGGTCGGACTGATTGCTCCGTATCTGGCCTACATGCGTCAGGATGCGCGTTTTCGTCCTGGTGAAGGCGTCACCTCGCATTATTTTTCAAGATTGCTGAGTGAACATTTCGACTGGTTGGTGACAGTGGATCCTCACCTGCATCGCATTCACGATCTGAACGACATCTATTCCATCCCGGCCCATGCCTTGACGGCCGTGCAGCCCATATCGGAATGGCTGGTCCGGTCGGTGGATCGGCCCCTGGTGATCGGTCCCGACAGCGAGTCCGAGCAGTGGGCCGCCAGTGTCGCCAGGGCAGCGGACTGCCCATGGGAGGTGCTGGAAAAGCAGCGCTTCGGCGACCGTGATGTACAGATTTCATTGCCCCATGTCGATAAGCACCGTGATCGTACACCGGTGCTGGTGGATGACATCATCAGTACCGGCCGCACCATGCAACAGGCGGCGGCCCACCTCTCCAGCGCCGGTTTCCGCCAGATGTATTGCGTGGGCGTACATGGCCTGTTTGCGGAGGGAGCCAGGCAGGCGCTGCGAGAGGCAGGACTGCAGGTAGTCACCTCCAACTCGATTCCCGACGAAAGCAACAGGATCGACCTGGCGCCAATGCTGGTGGAGGCCTGTCAGAAACTGATCTGACTGCCCTGTTCCGGCATCTCGCTACGGATACTCCTGTCTGTCCACAATTTCTCGGATAATGCTTCCAATACACTTTCTTCGCCGTGCACGAGCATGACCCGTGGCGAGGTTTCGAAGGCCGATATCCAGTTGACCAGTGCCTGCTGCCCGGCGTGGGCGGAGAAGCCGCCCAGGGTATGGATGTCGGCACCGACGACGAACTCGTCTCCGAACATGCGTATTTCCCTGACGCCGTCGACCAGGATGCGGCCCAGCGTGCCGCGCGCCTGGAAGCCGATAAAGAGAATCGAGTTTTCCGGCTTCCAGATCCGATGCTTGAAATGATGGCGGATGCGGCCGCCCGTGCACATGCCGCTACCCGCAATGATGATCGCGCCCTGTTCCACCTCGTTGATGGCCATGGAGTCCTCCGTGCTGGAGCAGAGTTTCAGGGCCGGGAGAAACTCGCGCAGGTACTCCTTTCCGGCTTCGCTCAGGCATTGCACATCCTCATCGTCCATGATGTGCAGCCAGCGGTCGTAGACCTCGGTGACGCTGATGGCCATGGGGCTGTCCAGGAATACCTGCCAGTCGTCGAGCCTGCCCGAGGCATGCAGGCATCCCAGATGGTAGATCAGTTCCTGGGAGCGACCCACGGCGAATGAGGGAATCATGACATTGCCGCCGCGCTCCCAGGTCTCGGCCAGCACGTCCTCGAATTCCAGCAGCGTCTGATCCATGTTCCGGTGGTCACGATTGCCGTAAGTGCCTTCCATCAACACCACGTCAGCGCGGGTCGGTGACTCGGGGTCGTTCATCAGCACGGAATCGCTGTTACCGAGGTCGCCGGAGAACACCAGTACCTTCTCCCGACCCTCTTCCTCGAGTGTCAGCTCGACAATGGCGGAACCGAGAATATGCCCGGCATCCAGGAAGCGGACGCTGGACTTCGGACCCAGTTCGAAGCGGCGGCGGTAGGATTGACCTTCACATTGTTTCAGCACCCGCGCCACATCGCGCTCGGTGTAGGTCGGGCTGAGCAGCGGCCGGCCGCTGCGCTTGCGTTTCAGGTTCTGGCGTTCCAGGTCGCGTGCATACAGACCATACGCATCCTCCAGCAGAATGCGGAGCAGTCCCCGGGTGGCGTCGGTACAGTAAATGGGGCCCCGGTACCCTTCCGCGACGAGCAGTGGCAGCAGTCCGGAGTGATCCAGGTGGCCGTGTGACAGGATCACGGCATCGAGCTCGGAGGCATTGAAGGGGAACTTCTCCTCGCCGACACGGTCGACTGCATCTCCCCCCTGGTGCATGCCGCACTCCAGCAGTACCTGCCCGGTAGCCGGAGATTCCAGCAGATAGCAGGAGCCGGTCACTTCCCGTGCCGCGCCGTGAAAGGTCAGTGTCGCCATGTCGTACCCTTTTGCAGATTGGTCAGAGAGCCATGAATAGACTGCCGGCCATCAGCACGGCCAGCAGCACCCAGATGGTATTGTTGATGGTACTGCGTGGCCACCAGTGATTCCATCTTCTTTCCAGCTTTCGTGTCCGCTGTGTTGGAATCTCTTCCGGATCGGGTGCCGGCACGGGAGGGCGTTGCAGCACACGGTACAGGTACAGTGACAGAGGCAGCGCGGGGCTGCGACGCCGTCCGATGTGATCCGGCAGTGTCCATCGCATATACAGTGTCACCGCCACCATTATGGCGGCGGCGGCGATCGGCCAGCCCAGTTCCACCAGTTTATACAGGGCCAGGCTGTCGATTGTCGGGCTCCGCATCGCTGGCCATAACCACGGCAGGAACAGACATGCACTCGCGGGAATTGACCAGCCGACCAGGTGAAGCGTGGACAGCTTATCCCGTGTGGGGCCACTGGCAGAAACACGGTATAGCAGCCACAGAGTGCGTAGCATGATCAAGGTGGAGGCCAGGGCTCCGATCTGGACCGCCAGCGAGTAGGGCTCCAGGCCGGCAGCGGGCAACTGGTCTTTCAATGCGGTCTTTACGGCCGCACCGGTGGTGAAAGGCAGGCCGCTGATGGCCAGTGCGGGCAGCATGATGCCGGACGCCAGCATGGCGCGTGCGATGGCTCCCGAGGGGGTTCCTTCCCGTAGCAGACCCGTTGCCATGAACAGTGAGCCTTTTGCCAGGCCGTGGTGCACAATATAGAGAGTCACCACGATCATGAGTGCGGGACGCAGTCCCGGGGCATGCCACGCCATGGCCGTGATCAGCATCAGGTAGCCCATCTGGCTGACTGACGAGAAGGCAAGGGTCTCACCGGCATCGCGCCGTAGCAGTCCCGCCAGAGCGCCGTAGAACAGATTGATCAGGCCCAGCCACAGCAGCGGTAGACCCCATTGCTGCAGAAGCGGGCTTTCAGCGGGCAGGAGCAGCCACAATCCCGCTATGCCGGCCTTGGTCATCGCGCCAGAAAGCACCGCCCCCGCGGCGGGCGGAGCGGCCGGGTACGCCAGTGGCATCCAGACATGGAATGGCCAGAAACCGGCCTTCAGCGCCAGTCCGGCAATCAGGGCGAGAAGCGTGATGGCATCGAATTCCGCTTCCTGCCAGACGCTGAAGCGGAAGCTGCCGCCCGATTCATGCCAGGCCAGCATCAGTCCCGTGAACAACAGCATTTCGCCGGTGACGGCCATCTGCAGGTACAGCCTGCCCGCCTGCCTGACGCGCGTGGTCCGGCGGTGCACGACCAGGCCGTAGGCAGAAAGGCTCATCATCGAGAAACCGACGTAGAAACTCAGGGCATCGCCAGCGACCAGCCATAGAAGGTTGCCACTCAGGCTGACCAGCCAGAACAACTGGAAGGTCAGCCGGTGCGGGTCCTTCTTCAGGTCTGTCAGGCTGAACACGCCCGCGAACAGCCAGAGCAGTGCACTGCCTCCCAGCAGGCCCCGCTGCAGGATGGTATTGGCGCCCCAGCTGGCCCCGGGCCACAGGAATTCCGGTTCGATGGCCGTCGGTGCCGCCACTGCCGCAAACAGGGCTGGCAGGCAACTCAGCCAGATGCCGGCTCTGGCTCGCTGCCCGACCAGTAGAAGGCTGGCAGCAGCAAGAAGTGGTAATGCAGGGATCAGGTACCACAGGTTATTCATGGCTCGAACTCCGTGGCGATGATCAGTTCCGTCCAGCTCAGTGGGCTGGCCGGGCTGCCGGCCAGCACTCCCGACAGCAGCGCCAGCATGGCCGTGAATACCGCCGGCAGGAGCAGCATCCAGTGAGTCTCCAGCCGCTGGCCTGGCCAGATGCGCCGCTTCCAGTGCTCGTGGTCCGGCTCACCGAACCAGCCACGGTAGATCACGGGGAGAAAATAGGCCGCGTTGAGCAGTCCCGAGGCGAGCAGAACAAGGACGACCCAGTCCTGCCCGACCTGCAGTGCGCCGACTCCCAGATACCACTTGCTGATGAAGCCCGCCAGCGGTGGTATGCCGATCATGCCCAGAGCACCCGCTGTGAAAGCGGCCATGGTCCAGGGCATGCGACGTCCGACGCCGCTCAGTTCCCGAATGTCGTGAATGCCCAGGGTTTCCGCGAAAATGCCGGCGCAGAAGAACAGGGTGATCTTCATCAGGCCCTGATGGATCAGGTGCACCACGCCGCCAATGGCGGCCAGTGGGCCCGCCAGCGCGACTCCCAGCGTGATATAGGACACCTGGCTGACAGTCGAGTAAGCCAGGCGTTTCTTCAGGTCTGTCTGCTGCAGAGCCCGCAGTGAGCCGTACAGGATGGTGATGCAAGCCAAGACCATCAGTGCCGGAGTCAGTGACAATTCTGTCGCGGTATTTACTCCGTAGACGTCGTAGACCACGCGGATGATACCGAAGGCGCCTGCCTTTACCACGGCGACCGCGTGCAGCAGGGCACTGACCGGCGCCGGTGCGATCATGGCACGTGGCAGCCAGCTGTGGAGCGGCACCAGTGCCGCCTTGACACCCAGCCCGGCGATCATTGCCACGAACGCGACCCGCAGTGCCAGTGCGTCGCCCTCCATGCGTTCACCCAGGTTGCCACCGGGCGTGAAATCCGGTGTGCCGTAGAGGGAGTGCAGCAGGGCAATGCCCATCAACAGCACAGTGCCGCCGGCGAGCGTGTAGACCAGATAGACGCGCCCGGCCCGTATCGCCTCTGGCGTACCCCGGTGCACCACCAGCGGAAATGTGGCCAGGGTCAACAGTTCGTAGAACAGCAGGAATGTCACCAGATTGCCCGCCAGCGCCACACCCACCGTCGCACTGACACAAAGACTGAAATAGCCGAAGAAGCGCGCCCGCAGGGGTGAGTCCTCCATGTAGCCGATGGCATAGATGGTGGTGGCCAGCCACAATACGGCAGACAATGTTATGAACTGCAGCGACAGTGCATCGCCATGCAAGACCAGTGGTGCCTGGTCCAGGAACGGCAGCTCAAAGCGGAACTCCTGACCCTGGCTGACGCCGTACAGCATCAGTCCCACCAACAGCAGCTTGACGGTGGCGCCGCCCAGGTTGAGGGTGGTTCGCAGTCTCTGCTGGTTCTCCCGGGTGGAGAAGATCAACAGACCGGGGATCAGTGAACTGAGCATGATCAGCAGTGGTAGCAGTGCGTTCCAGGTCAGCGGGATCATATGCCACCTCCCCCCAGCCATGCCGTGAGCCAGTTGCCGCTGAGGGCCATGGCCCAGACCAGCAGGGCGGGCAACATCGCCAGCCACTGGGCGGTCCGGTCCGGGTTCAGGTCGGGCCGTTTGATGTGGACCCTGTCGAAGCCCATGATCACAGCCCGGAACACATAGGCGGCGGATACCAGCGTACCCAGAAAGACCCCGGCGGCCCAGGGCCAGTGCCAGGGGTCATTCAATAACGGGCCCAGCAGCACCCATTTGGACAGAAAGCCGCCACTGGGCGGCAGGCCGATCAGACTGCCTCCGGCCACCGCAAAAGCGAACATGGCGATCGGCACGGTCTGCGTGGCGCCCCGCAGCGCACTGATGCGCCGTGTGCCCAGTGTGTTCTGTATCTCACCGGCCGCCATGAACAGGGAGGCCTTGGCCAGGCCATGGGCAATGACGAACAGCCACAGGGCCACGTGCATCTGCGGATGTTGCCAGAACAACAGCAGGCCCAGTGCCATCATCGCATAGCCCATCTGCGCCACCGTCGAGTAGGCGACCAGCGTCTTGATGTAAGGACTGCGCAGGGAGGCGTAGCCGCCACCGATCAGCGCCGCGATACCAGCGGCGGCAAACAGGGGGCCGGCCTGGACGGCCGCATCAATTGGCGCGACCTCGCTCCACAGCCGCCACAGGATGAAAAGAGGCCCCTTGACCACCAGAGCCGACAACAACGCGCTGACGGCAGTCGGTGCACTGGCATGCGCCGCTGGCAACCATCCATGGAGGGGCCACATGGCCGCTTTCAGCATCAGGCCCCCTGTCATCAATATCAGGGCCAGCCGGGTCGCGCCATCGTTCTGCGTCATGTCCGACAGCAGTGTGATATCCAGTAGCCCGTACTGGCCGTATAGCATGGCTACGCCCAGCAGGTAACACAGCGAGGCGGCCAGTGACAGCAACAGGTAGTCCAGGGCCGGTCGCCATGCGCGGGCGCCAGACTGGGTCAGCAATGCGATCGAGGTCAGGCCCAGTAATTCCAGAGTCACGTACAGGTTGAACAGGTCGCCGGACAGCCAGAGTGCGGCCAGCGTGCCGTGCAGCAGGCAGGACAGCGGCCAGTAGGCATGGCTGATGCCGTGGCGGCTGAACCGGGCATAGAGGGCCACCAGGCCGTGTATGAGTGCCGTGAACAGCAGCAGCAGAGCGGAGAGCGTGGTCAATTCCAGGCGGATGGCCAGCCCCTCCTCCCAGTTGCCCAGTAACAGGTACTGGCGAAGTTGGATGGTGGTGGACTGCAACGCATACCAGGCAGTGAGGCCGCTGGCCATCGAGGCTACCAGTGTCAGGTAACCCCCCCACCGCCGGACCTGGCGGGGTCCGGCCAGCAGCAGCACAAGTCCGGACACCAGGGGAATGGCCATGCTCCACAGCGCCAGGTTCATGAGTCATCATCCTCCCGGTGACGCTGGATGGCGCCGTGCAGTCGCAACGCCAGGGCGGTGGCACTGATCGATACCACCAGGCCGGTCACGACCAGTGCGTGAAGGACCGGGTCGGCGTCCGGCACCCGGGCCGCCAGTGCAGTGAGTACCAGAAACACACCGCTGCCCATCAGGTTCACGGCGATGATGCGCCGCAACATGCTCTGCAGCGTCAACAGTCCGTGCAGCCCGACGAGGAACAGGGCCATTCCGGTGAGCAGGTAGGTGGACACGGCCGTCATTCCGCGATGTCCTCCTCTTCACCTGATACCAGAAAAGCCAGCGTTACGGCTATCGATACGGTGGCGGCCGCTTCGATCAGCAGAATCAGCGGGGTCGACATCCCGTCCGGATAGTCGAGCCAGCCTTCTCCCGCCAGCGCCGAGGCACCCGCAACGGTCAGGAACAGTGCTGGTCCGACCAGCGCCGCCAGGCGCACCGTCCATCGGGACCAATGGACTACCGGCAACTGACCACTCAGCCGCAACAGCACGAATGCCGCCGCCAGCACCGCGCCGGCCTGAAAGGCGCCGCCAGCACTTTCACTGCCGCGCCATAGCAGGTACATGCCCGTGACCACCAGCAGCGGAGCCAGGGAGCGTGACCAGGCCTTCAGCAGCGGCCACGGCGCCGGGTGGGAATCGGCATCATACGGATGCTGGTTGCGTCGGGCCACCTGCCGGAAGCCGAGTAGTGCCAGCAGCAGGACCAGCAGCTCCAACAAGGTGTCCCAGGCGCGGAAATTCAGCAGTACGGCAGTGACTGGATGGTCGACACCGCTGTCCGCCAGGTGGCCCGCCACCAGATTGGGCAGGGAGGGCGAATCGACCGGGGTGGACAGGCGGATCACATGGAGCGCCAGCCAGACGAAGACGACCGCCACGAACAGCCAGCTTAGCCACTGGCGGCGCGCAGGGATGCTGATTTCTTCTTCCTCGGTGATGGAGGCGGCGCGCAACAAGAGGGCGGAGGTCAGGCCCGCGCCTATGGCTGCCTCGGCCAGCGCCAGATCAGGTGCCCCGAGCCGGGCCCAGACCAGCGCCAGAATCATGCCGAAACCGGCAAACAGCGCAATGGACGCGCCGGTGCGCCGGGTATGGAGAGTTCCCAGTCCCATGACCAGCAGCAGGCCGATCAGCGTGGCGTCCAGGATGATCTCAGCGATCGCCATCAGTGGGTGGCTCCTGTTGATCCTGTTCCCTTTGATAGCGTGCCAACAACTGCGCGCTCGTGGCACCCGAGGCCATCACCAGCAACCAGATCAGCGCCATGAATCCAGTGCTCTGAAAATCCGCCGCGGACAGGGCCAGTCCGGCCGAAAGCAATCCGAGGCCCACGTTATCGGCTTTGGTGACCGCATGAAGCCGGGAATAGGTATCCGGGAAGCGCAGCAGCCCGAGCGCCCCTGTGAGGAAAAAAAACAGCCCTCCCATCAGCAGGGCAATACACAACGCCTCCAGCAATAACGTCATGACTGTCCCCGCTGTCGTGCAGGGTCTCTTTTTTGCACTGGCCTCAGCAATTGCACCAGTGCAGCGCTGATCACCGCGCCCAGCAATGCCAGCACCAGCGCCACGTCGCGCCAGTGACTCTGTTGCTGCCATTCCGCCATAAGCAGCAGCACGGCGATCGAGGTGGTACCCAGCATCTGCACGGACAGCAGGCGATCTGCCGTGGTCGGCCCGTTCAGCAGGCGCCACACGGCAGCGAGCATGGTCAGGGCCGTCAGTGCGATCAGCAACGCCATCAACTGTCTTTCTCCCGGCCGGAAAGTCGGATCAACTGATGTTCCAGACGATCCACGGTTTTCTGCCAGTCGGTGTTTCGGTCCAGCAGATGGATGTGCAGATATTTCTCGTCGAAATGCGACGCCAGCGTGCCGGGCAGCAATCCGACGATGGCGGAGAGCGCCAGGCGGACCGCCGGATCGTCCGATTGCAGTTCGTGTCGCGCCCAGGCGGGTGCCACCGGTGCCGAGCGCTTCAAAGTGCGGCGGGCCACATCCCAGCCGCCGAGCAGTGAATTGTGCAGGAAAAACAGTGCGAACCCGGGCAGGTGACGGAGCCGGAGTGTCCACGGTCGGGTATTCAAAGCGGCCGCGGTGGCGGTGGCCAGCAATACGGCCGGTACGCCCAGGTACCAGCCGCTGTTCGCGCTGAGCACCGCCCACAACAACGTGGTCACCGCCAGCCAGGCCAGCAGGCGTGGCAGGGATGGTCCGTCGATGGTCGGGACACGGGCGCGAGACGGTTTCATGGGATTCATGCTAAGCAAGGCGGCAGGCAAACTCAAGAGCGCCCGGTGCAGGTATCATGCACCGCTCCGGCCGGGCTGGTAGAATGCCGGATCATTTTCTTTCAACGGGCGGGAATCCGATTGGCTGAGTCCAGTGCATCGACAGGGAAACTTTCCTTCACCGGCCGCTGGATCGCGGAAGCGGTCCGTCTGCATGAACGTCGTCACGGGCGGCTGGATGACAGCCGGGAAGTCAGTCACCTGCTGGCTGGCAAGGACCCGGTGGAACAACGGATTGTGCGCCGGGCACAGGTGCTGGCGGAGCGGATGGGGCTGGGCGAGGCCGTGCAACAGTGGCGCACCGGATTGCGTTGGGGGTTGGCCGGCCTGGCGTTGATTGCCGTTTTTACCGGGTTCGGAGCCGCGCTCGCCGTGCTGGGTGATGGCCAGCGCAGCGTCAATATCATCTGGACGCTGGCGGCGCTGCTGGGGTTGAACTTGCTCATGCTCATTCTCTGGCTGGTCGGCATGCTGTTTGGTGGTCGTGCCAGCGGCGGCGCGCTGGGCCGGAGCTGGTTGCAGATGGCCCGTTGGCCCGGAGGCGCGCGGCGCGGCATCGCGGCAAGAGCCTGGTATTCACTGGGCACGGAGTGTAACGCGCATCGCTGGATGTTGGGCAGCGTGACCCACGGATTCTGGTGTCTCTATACCCTGGCGGCCGTCCTGGCGCTATTGCTTGCGCTGTCCCTGCGGGCCTATGAGTTCGTCTGGGAGACCACCATCCTCTCTTCCGACGTGTTTGTCCGCTTCGTACAGTGGAGTGCCTGGTTGCCAGCGCGGGTCGGATTCGCCGTTCCTGATGAGAGCATGGTGCGAGCCAGCCAGCTGGCCGCGGAGGCAGTCAACGGGGAAAGTCAGCGCCGGATCTGGTCGTCGTGGTTGCTGGGTTGCCTGGTCATTTATGGTTTGTTGCCCAGGTTGATCCTGCTTCTGGGTAGTGCCGCCATGCTGTTGTATCGTGTGCGCCGCTGCCGGCTGGACCTGCACAGCCCCGAGTGGGCCGTGCTGGCCACGCGACTGGCGCCGGCCAGCGAGCAGGGCGGCGTGGTGGATCCGGACACCATGCAGGCGGGCATTCCCGATCTGCAGCTGGACCCGGAAGCCAGCGGTGTGCCCGCCGTGCTGGCGGCGGAGCTGGGGGATGATATCCCCTGGCCGCCCGCGGACTGGAGTGTGGCCAGACTGGAATACCTGGGGCCCGCTGACGACCGGGATCGCCGTCAGGCAGTGCAGCAACGGCTTCAGGACATCCGGCCGGCCCGTCTGTTGTTCGCCGTCGACGCCAGGTTGTCCCCGGATCGCGGATTGATGAACTGGATGCTGCGACAGTGTGGCTTCAGTGCGGCCTGCGGAGTCTGGTTGATCCAGGCGGATCAGGCCGACACGGGAAGGCTGCAGAGCTGGCGTCATACGCTGGCCGTCAATGGGTTCGCGCCATCAATGCAATACATGGATGCTCCGGGTGCCAGGCAATGGCTGGTGCGGGGAGGTGACGCGTGAATGCAGCCAGGGCGCCGCTGCGGATCGCCGTGGTCGGTCATACCAATACCGGCAAAACATCATTGTTGCGGACTCTGACCCGTGATCGCCGCTTTGGTGAGGTGTCGTTCCGTCCGGGGACCACCCGGCACGTGGAGATGGCCCGGCTGCTGGTCAATGGTCGGGTGGTACTGGAACTGTATGATACGCCGGGGCTGGAGGACCCGATCGCATTGCTGGAGCAGATGGACGGGATGAAGGTGCGGGCCGCCAAGCGCCTGGACGGGCCCACGCGGATTGCGCGTTTTCTGCAGTCGGAGTGGGCGACCGGGCGCTTCGAGCAGGAGGCCAAGGTGCTGCGGCAGCTGTTGCAGAGCGATGCCGCGTTCTATGTGATCGATGCACGCGACCCGATACTGGGCAAATACCGCGATGAACTGGAGCTGTTGAGCTGGTGTGGTGTGCCACTGTTGCCGCTGCTCAATTTCGTGGCGGACGAGCGGGCCGCCGAGGATCGCTGGCGCACGGTACTGGCCCGCGCGGGGCTGCATGCCATCGTCCGGTTTGATACCGTGGCCCCGGGACAGGGCAGCGAGCGCCTGCTATACGAGAAGCTGGCGACATTGATCGATGGCCATCGGGAACGACTGCTGGCCCTGATCGAGAGTCATGAACAGGATGCCCGTCATCGCCGACAGGCGGCTTTCGGGCTGATCGCGGAAATGCTGGTGGATGTGGCGGCGGATCGTGCCACGGTTCGGGGCAGGGACGAAGCGGTGCTGGCCGAAGCGGCTGGCAGACTCAATCAGCGGGTCCGGGAGCGCGAGCAGCAGTGCCTCGAAGCCTTGCTGGATCTCTACCGCTTCACCCGCGAGGATATTGAGCTGCACGAGCTGCCGATCCGCGAGGGGCGTTGGGAGAACGACCTGTTCGATCCCGATACACTGCGACTGCTGGGTGCACGCATTGGTGGCGGCGCCGCTTTCGGGGCCGCCGGAGGTCTTGGCGTCGATGTGATGTTCGGTGGACTCACGCTGGGCGCGGGCACAGCCATGGGAGCCCTGGCCGGGGGCGGTTTCCAGACCGTCCGTCACTATGGCAACCGCCTGGTGGGCGCGCTCGGAGGCGAACAGCAATTGCGCGTGCGGGACAGTATCCTGCAGCTGCTGGCCTGGCGGCAACTGCAACTGCTGCGCGCTCTGGAAGGTCGGGGGCATGCCGCCACCGCGGCGCTGGCACTGCAGGGGCAGGCCGGCATCCCGGAGGCAGTAGCCCCCTGGAAAGGAGCGCTGCCAGTGGCGCTGCGCCGCGCAAGGACCCGGCCGGAATGGCTGGATGAGCCCGAGACCGGTGGCCGTCATGATGCCATCCGCGCGCTGCAGGCCGAACTGGGAGCAGGTCATGAGTCGGAGCGGACATGAACGGATCAAGGCAGGAACTGACACTCTTTGACGCCACCACGATGCCGGCCAGCCAGTGGGTCGCCACGGATGATCCGGTCATGGGAGGCGAGTCCTTCAGTGCCATGCACCCAGGTCCCGACGGCACGGCCAGCTTCGCCGGCATCGTGTCGCTGGCAAACAACGGCGGTTTCGCTTCAGTGCATCGGGCGCTGGAGCCGGGCGTGCTGAGCGGCTATCATGCCGTAGCGCTGCGGATTTGTGGCGATGGCAGGCGCTACAGCCTGCGATTGCGACAGGCGGACCGTTTTGAAGGCGTCTCTTATCGCTTCGATTTTGATACCACCGAAGGGCGGTGGGTGACGATGGTGCTGCCGCTGGACGGATTCCAGGCGGTGTTCCGTGGTCGTCAACTGACCACGGCGGGCCCTCTGGTGGCGGCCCGGGTGAACCGGGTCAGCCTGCTGATCGCCCGACAACCGGGAGCCTTCAAGCTGCAGTTGCGCTGGTTGCGGGCCTGTCGGAAAGAACCAACAAGGGAGCACACGAATGAAACTTGAATCACTGGCATTGCACCATGGCTATGAATCCGAGCCCACCACCCGGTCGGCCGCGGTACCGATCTACCAGACCACCTCCTACACCTTTGAGGACACGCAGCACGGCGCCGATCTGTTCGACCTGAAGGTGGCGGGTAACATCTATACGCGGATCATGAATCCCACCAACGCGGTGCTGGAACAGCGCCTGGCGGAAATGGAAGGCGGCATTGGCGCATTGGCGCTGGCTTCCGGCATGGCCGCCATCACCTACGCCATCCAGTGTATCGCCACCGCGGGTGACAACATCATCAGCACCAGTCAGCTGTATGGTGGTACATACAACCTGTTCGCGCATTCCTTTCCGGCCCAGGGGCTAGAGGTCCGCATGGCCTCGTTCGATGACTACGAAAAGCTGGAAAGCCTGATCGATGACCGCACCAAGGCGGTATTCTGCGAATCCATCGGCAACCCGGCGGGCAATGTGGTCGATCTGCAGCGTCTTGCCGATATCGCGCACCGGCACGGGGTGCCACTGATCGTGGACAACACGGTGGCGACACCCTTCCTGTGTCGTTGTTTCGACCATGGCGCGGATATCGTGGTGCACTCCCTGACCAAATACATCGGCGGACATGGCACGACGGTGGGCGGCATCATCATCGATTCCGGCAAGTTCGACTGGGTCGCGAACCGCAAGCGATTCCCCATGCTCAACGAACCGGACCCTTCCTACCATGGCGTGGTCTACACGGAAGCGCTCGGTGAAGCCGCCTACATCGGTCGGTGCCGTGTTGTACCGTTGCGAAACACCGGTGCGGCTCTGTCTCCGATGAACGCCTTTCTCATTCTGCAGGGCCTGGAGACGCTGGGGTTGCGGATGGAGCGGCACTGTGAGAATGCACTGAAGGTGGCCAGGCATCTCCAGCAACATCCCAGGGTGAATTGGGTCAGGTACGCGGCACTGGAGGGCAGTGAATATCAATCCGTCTGCCAGAAAATCGCCGGGGGCAGGGCCTCGGGCATTCTCAGTTTCGGCATCCATGGAGGCCGGGAAGCCGGTGCGCAGTTCATCGACGCGCTGCGGATGATCCTGCGTCTGGTCAATATCGGAGATGCCAAGTCACTGGCCTGTCATCCGGCGACCACCACACACCGACAGCTCAGTCCGGCCGAACTGGAGACAGCCGGCGTTTCGGAGGACCTGGTGCGCCTGTCCATCGGTATCGAGCATGTCGATGACATCATTGCCGATATCGACCAGGCCCTCGATCGGGTCACTTCATCCTGAGGGCGGGTGGCATGATGAGCAGTGAGCTGACGACAAGGTTACCCGGGGACGGGGCCGGGCTGTGGCTGTCCGGCATCGCGGGTCTGGTCATTGCGCTCTTGGTCAGTCAACTGGTGGGTCAGCCGGTACCCTGGACCGCAGGGCTTTACTACTGGCTGGGCTGGCCCCTGATGTGCGCCGTGGTGGCGCTGGTGACCTGGAAGTATCCGCTGCGGGCCTGGCGCTGGCCCATGGCCATGGTGGTCGGTCAGGTCTTCGCTGTGATTCTGGGTGGCGAGGGCGATATGGCGCCGATAGCACTGATCTACGCGACTTTGCTGTCCGTACCACAATTTCTGGTGGCCAGCCTGATTTCGAGACGCTGGCTGGCTCAGCAACAGACGGCCCCGCGCGATGGGGACAACGATCCGGAAGAGGATGCAGAATGAAATACAGGGGACGCCCGCACTTCAGTCATGACGAGCCGGAGCGTATCGGGGTACTGATCACCAATCTGGGTACACCGGACGAGCCCACCACGCCGGCCTTGCGCCGTTACCTGGGGCAATTCCTGTGGGATCCCCGCGTGGTCGAGGTGCCCAGGCCACTGTGGTGGCTGATCCTGCATGGGGTGATCCTGCGCATCCGGCCGCGGCGTTCGGCGGCCGCTTACCGAACGGTGTTCACGGATCGCGGCTCGCCATTGCTGTCCCATACCCGGGATCAGTCTGAGGCGTTGGCACAGGCTCTGCAGCAGCGGGGCCATGAGCACGTCGTGGTGGAGTTCGCCATGCGCTACGGTAATCCGTCGATCCCTTCGGTGCTGGAGTCCATGCTGGAGCGAGGCGTGCGGCGTCTGCTGGTGCTGCCGATGTATCCGCAGTATTCCGCCAGTACCACGGCGTCCACCTTCGACGCCATCAGCGCGGACTTCAGCCGGCGTCGCTGGCTGCCGGGGCTGCGCTTCATCAACCACTATCACGATTATCCGCCCTTCATCGAGGCGGCTGCCCGTCGTATCGAAGCGTACTGGGCGGAGAGCGGTAAAGCGGATCTGTTGCTGTTTTCCTATCATGGAGTGCCTTTGCGTTACCTTCATGAGGGGGATCCGTACCATTGTGAATGCCACAAGACTTCGCGTTTGCTGGCCGAGCGGTTGGGTCTGCCGGATGAAGCCTGGAAGACGACTTTCCAGTCGCGTTTCGGCCGGGAAGAGTGGCTTAAGCCCTACACCGATGAGACGCTGAAGGCCCTGCCGGGCGAAGGGGTGAAGTCGGTGCAGGTATTCTGCCCCGGGTTTTCGGCGGACTGCCTGGAAACCATCGAGGAGATCGGTGAGGAAAACCGGGAGTACTTTCTGGAAGCCGGCGGCGAGCGCTACGAGTACATCAGCGCGCTCAATGATCGTCCCGAGCATATCGAGGCACTGGCATCTCTGGTGGAGGAAAATCTGGCGGGCTGGACCGAGCCAGAATCCGATCCGGAGCGACAGGCCAGGGCAAAAGCCCTGGGCGCCGCGAAGTAATTGCTGCTTCAGGGAGTGGCGTCGTCGCCATTGGCGGCTGATGCCGCTTCTTCTTCCAGCCAGGCATTGATGTCGATGATGTCCTGTGGTGTCAGGGTGCCGGTGATCTGCTGCAGAGTCAGCGTGTCCAGCACATAATTGTAGCGGGCCTCGGCGTGATCACGCAGGGCGCGGAACAACTGCTGGCGGGCCTGCACCACATCGACAATGTTCCGGGTACCCACCTCATAGCCGGCCTCGATGGCTTCCAGCGCCGAGCGGGCCGAACGGATCGCCTGCTGGCGCTGCGCCACCACCATGGCATCGGTATTGACCCGGCGGTACGCATTGCGGATTTCCTGCCGGGTCTGACGACGGATCAGGTTGAGCTGCTCCTGCTGGGCCACCACATCATACTCGGCTGCCTGGCGGCGGGAGCTGACCGCGTGACCGCTGTAAAGGGGGATCGAGACGCTGACGGCTACGGAGGTGCCCTCAAAGGCGCCGCCGGCCCGTTGGCCGCCATCCGAGCTGACGGTGGTGTCGGATTCGGAACGGTTGTAACCACCCTGAAGACTGACAGTGGGCAGGTGATCGGAGCGCCGGGCCCGGGCCACCTGTTGCCTGGCTTCCACACCTGATTCGGCCGCCAGCAGGGAGAGATTGTTGTTCAGCGCTTCGTCGGTCCAGTCCGCCATGGCCCCTTCGACGGGTTCGATCGGAAAATCCTCGCTGAGAATGTCCACGTTGGGGTGAGGTTGCCCGGTGATCGCTTCCAGGGCTTCATACGCACTGTCCAGCGCGTCCTCGGCCAGGATCGTGTTATTGCGCGCCAGGTCATAGGCGGCCTGTGCCTCGTAGACTTCGGTGATGGCCACCAGTCCCACTTCCTCGCGCTGGCTGGCCTGCTCAAACTGCCTCTCCGCCGCTTCCTCTTCCTGGCGCCGGGTTTCCAGAAAGTCGATGGCCAGCAACACGTCAAAATAGGCCGTGGCCACCCGCAGGATCAGCTCCTGCTCCTGGGCCTGGAAGTTCAGCACCTGGGCCTGGTCCGAAGCCCTGGCGCCCTGATAGTCGTACCAGGCGGCCAGGTTGATCAGGCTCTGCTGGATATTGACCCCATAGCGGCGACTGGCGTCCTCGGGCATCAGGCTGACTGTACCGGCGGGCCCGGAGGCCTCCCGGCTTTCCGAGAAGCTGGCATTGGCGCGGGGCAGAAGCGATGAGCGGGCCTGGATCACCTGCTGTTGTGCCGAGTTCAGTTGTGCTTCGGCCTGTCGCAGTTGCGGATCGTTGCGCATGGCCAGCTCCAGAATGGAAAGCAGGTCGTCGGCCAATACCGGCTTTGTGGTCAGCAGGCAGAGCGATAGCAGGCCTGTCACGCGGATAAAACGTCCCATAGTCCGTTGTCCTGTTCAATATTCCGAGGTTGCTGTCTGGTGGGCCGGCTACCCGCGGGCTCCGGCATTCTCCACGGCGGCGGAGGATGCCGCCAGGACATCACTGCGCGTTGCCACGGCATTCATCACTACGGATGGCGCCGGGCCGCGGTTTAACCGTACTGTGGATTGAGGCATAATGAACCGTTTTCCCGGTCATCCCGAAATGCGAGCACAGGATAGACGAAATGAGTGCCAACCCTGAACACTTTCTCGACAGAATAACAGCACTGGACGACAAGACCAGGCAGCCGTTCCCGAAAAGCCGGAAAGTGTATGTCACCGGAAGCCGCCGGGACATCCGTGTGCCCATGCGTCAGATCACTTTGTCGGATACCGGCACGTTCAACGGGGTGGAGAAGAATCCGCCATTGAACGTCTATGACACCTCTGGTGTTTACACGGATCCGGACGTCGCCATCGATCTGCGCGCTGGACTGCCGGGTCTGCGCGAGCAGTGGATAGAAGAGCGCGGTGATACGGAAGTGCTGCCCGGCACAACGTCCGAGTACGGACAGCGCCGCCAGAGTGACATCAGTACGGCGCACCTGCGTTTCGAACACCGCCGTCAGCCGCGTCGGGCGAAGGCCGGTGCCAATGTCTCACAGCTGCATTACGCGCGGCAGGGCATCATCACGCCGGAAATGGAATACATCGCCATCCGCGAGAACATGAGTCGTGCGCAGATGCGCGAGCAACCCGCGCTGGCTGCACAGCACGCCGGACAGTCCTTCGGTGCCTCGATTCCGGGCGACATCACGCCGGAATTCGTGCGCGACGAAGTGGCCCGTGGCCGTGCGATCATTCCGCTCAACATCAACCATCCGGAAGTCGAGCCGATGATCATCGGCCGCAATTTCCTGGTGAAAGTGAACGCCAATATCGGCAACTCGGCGGTCACCTCTTCCATCGAGGAAGAAGTCGAAAAACTGGTGTGGGCGGCCCGCTGGGGCGCGGACACGGTCATGGACCTGTCCACCGGCAAGCATATCCACGAAACGCGCGAGTGGATCATCCGCAACTCCATGGTGCCGATCGGCACGGTACCGATCTACCAGGCACTGGAGAAGGTGGACGGCGTCGCCGAGGACCTGACCTGGGAAATCTACCGCGACACGCTGATCGAACAGGCCGAGCAGGGCGTGGACTACTTCACCATCCACGCCGGTGTGCGCCTGCCCTTCGTACCGCTGGCCGCCAGCCGGGTGACCGGGATTGTCTCCCGTGGCGGCTCGATCATGGCCAAGTGGTGCCTGTCACACCACAGGGAGAGTTTCCTCTATACGCACTTCGAGGAAATCTGCGAGATCATGAAGGCCTATGATGTCTCCTTCTCGCTGGGCGATGGCCTGCGTCCCGGATCCATCGCCGATGCCAACGACGAGGCCCAGTTTGCCGAACTCGAGACCCTGGGCGAGCTGACGAAGATCGCCTGGAAGCATGACGTGCAGTGCATGATCGAGGGGCCGGGCCACGTGCCCATGCACCTGATCAAGGAAAACATGGACAAACAGCTCGAGGCCTGTGACGAGGCACCGTTCTATACGCTGGGGCCGCTGACCACGGATATCGCTCCGGGTTACGACCACATCACGTCCGGCATCGGGGCCGCCATGATCGGCTGGTACGGCTGCGCCATGTTGTGCTACGTGACCCCCAAGGAACACCTGGGCCTGCCGGAGAAGCACGATGTGAAAGAAGGCCTGATGGCCTACAAGATCGCGGCTCACGCGGCCGACCTGGCCAAGGGACACCCGGGGGCGCAGATGCGGGACAACGCCCTGTCCAAGGCGCGCTTCGAGTTCCGCTGGGAAGATCAGTTCAACCTGGGGCTGGACCCGGATACGGCGCGGCAGTATCACGACGAGACCCTGCCCAGGGATTCGGCCAAGGTCGCACATTTCTGTTCCATGTGCGGACCGAAGTTCTGCTCCATGAAGATCAGCCAGGAAGTGCGTGACTATGCGGCGCAGAACAACATCAACAGCGTGGAGGACGCGCTGGAAGTGGGCATGCAGGAAATGTCCGAGGAATACGAACAGGGCGGACGCAAGCTGTATCGCGAAGTCTGATCGGGACCCGCCTGCCGCGGATATGCGGTTGGACCACCATCATCACGAATGAGAGTTGTAGAGACATGTCGAACGAAACACGGGAACGGGTGGACGATCTTAACGTCGAATCCTTCGATACCCTGATCACCCCCGAAAAACTGAAGGAAGCACTGCCTCTGGAAGGCGAGGCCCTGGAGGTCGTGCGCAATGGCCGTCAGACCATCTACGACATCCTGGATCGCAAGGATCCGCGTCTGTTCGTGGTGGTCGGTCCATGTTCCATCCATGACGTGGAGGCGGCGCTGGACTATGCGGCCCGGCTGAAGAAGCTGGCCGACGAGCTGCGGGACACGTTGTTCCTGGTCATGCGGGTGTATTTCGAGAAACCCCGTACCTCGGTGGGCTGGAAAGGACTGATCAATGATCCGGACATGGATGACACGTTCCAGATCGAAAAGGGCCTGCGCACCGGTCGCAAGCTGCTGCTGGATATTTCGAAGATCGGTCTGCCGACCTCCACCGAAGCGCTGGACCCGATTTCACCGCAGTACATGCAGGATCTGATCGCCTGGTCGGCCATCGGCGCGCGGACCACCGAATCGCAGACCCACAGGGAAATGTCCAGTGGCCTGTCTTCGGCCGTGGGCTTCAAGAATGGCACCGATGGTGGTCTGACCGTGGTGGTCAACGCCATGCAGTCGGTCAGTCATCCCCACCGTTTCCTGGGCGTGGACGCCAGTGGTCAGGTATCCGTGGTGACCACGCGCGGTAACCCCTATGCACATGTGGTGTTGCGCGGTGGCAGCTCGGGTCCCAATTACGATTCCGTACATGTGGCCCAGGCCGAGAAGGAGCTGGAGAAGGGCGGGGTCAGTACCAACATCATGATCGATTGCAGTCATGCGAATTCCAACAAGGATCCCACGGTTCAGTCACTGGTGTTGAAGGATGTCACCCACCAGATCCTGGAAGGTAACCGTTCCATTGTCGGCCTGATGCTGGAAAGCAATATCAACTTCGGTAACCAGAAAATTCCAGCGGATCTCTCACAGCTCGAGTACGGGGTATCGGTCACCGATGCCTGTATTGATTGGGATGAGACCGAGCGCAGTCTGCGCCAGATGGCCGAGAAGCTGAAACCGGTGCTTCCGAACCGGAACAGCGCGGACTGAGCGGCGCAATCCGGCGGAAGCCGGAAGGAGGACGATCCATGAACAGAAACGGCATCATCGCGGCTCTGATTGTGCTCGTGGTCGGATTGATCTGGCAATGGTCCTCCCCGCCGTCGGTTTCGCGAACCGCGTTGCCGGATTCGGCGGAAGTCATCGAGCGGGGCCGGTATCTGGTCCATGCCGGAGGCTGTATCAGCTGTCATCAGAACGAGGCGGATGAGGATGACAGCCTCAGCGGCGGTCATGCTCTGGAGTCGCCGTTCGGCACATTCCATGCGTCCAATATCACCCCGGATGGGGACACCGGCATCGGTGGCTGGTCCGGAGAGGATTTTATCCTGGCGTTGAAGCACGGCCGGGCGCCGGAAGGTGTCCATTACTATCCCGCGTTTCCCTATCGCTCCTATGCCGGCATCAGTGATGATGAGGCGCTGGCCATCGGTGCCTGGCTGATGTCGCAGCCGGCAGTGCGGAACGAGGTGCCGGAGCATGAGCTGTCCGGCTGGATCAGCCGCTGGCAGATGAGGTTCTGGAATCTGATGGCCGATGTGCTGCAGGAAGAACCCGCCCCGGTCGGTGATGATCCGCAGCTCCAGCGGGGCGCCCACCTGGCCCGCAGTCTGGGGCATTGCGGAGAATGTCATACCCCTCGAAATGCGTTGGGCGTGCCGGATATGACGCGGGAGTTCGCCGGTGCGGAACTGGTCGAGGGAGAATCGGTGCCGGCCATTGACCCGCAGGCACTGTCCGACTGGACCGAGGAAGATTTCGAGCTGTTGCTGTTCCTGGGCATGCTGCCGGACGGAGACTATGTGGGTGGTGAAATGGGGGATGTTGTCGAGCACAACACGGCGGAACTCACCGAAGAAGATCGCGAGGCCCTGTCGGCCTTCTTCATCCGCGGTCTGCGGTAAAAGCAGAGCACCCCGTCCGTTCCGCCACACGGGTGACGGAACGGCGGGCTGATCAGTGCTCCGGTTCAGTCGTCATCAACGCGGAAGTCATCGTGGCAGTCGCCGCAGTTGGAACCGAATTCCCGTACCGCGCCGATCACTTCCATGCGGTCACCGCCGGCGGCCACCTCCGCGAATATATTGGCGCCTTCTTCCAGATCGGCGGCCGCCTGTTCAAATGCATCCATGTTGTCCCAGATCCGTGGCAGTGCCTCGGTTTCCACGTCGAAATCACGCGTGTCCATGGCGGCCACGACATCCGGAATCATCGGTGCCAGTTCGGCGATGCGCCGTGCATTGCGTTCCGCCAGTTCGGCATCAAAGTCCCTGTCCCCACGCGCCATGGCGCTGATCGGTGCCATATGGAATCCCAGCAGCTTGAATATGGCCTGACGGGTTTCCGTCGCGGCCATCGCCTGCTGACGAGGGTCGGGACTGTCCTGGGCCGTGGCTGTAAAAATGGCGGCACAGGCAAGTACTGCTGTGCCAGCAGTCAGAATACGTTTCAACATGCGGTGATACTCCATCGGTTGTTGGATTTCTTGTTCCGCTCTTACGCAAAACAGTATAAACACCCGTTTCCCGCTTGAACAGGCGCCCATGGCATGGTCGGACGGGGTCAATCGACGCTTGAGGGACTGACTGCCTTTCCGGGGGAGAGCCTGTACCCGGCAAAAAAAACGCAGGCCGGGTGGCCTGCGTCAACGTCGTGCACTTCGCGGGGAGAAAGGAGCCATCTCTACACGAAAGCGGGTTGGTTACACTACCACTACATACTGCTTACAGCGCTCAATGCCACAGGTTGCTGCTCTCTGCGGCCTTCTTCCACCCACTGACGAACCCACGGGTTCGCCAGTAGCGTGTCGGCATAACGGCGCGCTTCACCGCTCAGTTCGGCACCATAGGCGTCAAAGCAGACCGCCATGGGTGCGAACATGCAGTCGGCGATCGAGAAGCGACCGAAAAGGTATTCTCCGCCGCTGCCATGCTTGCGGCGGCAGCAGCTCCAGATAGCGTCAATCCGGGCGATCTCATCGCTGATTTCGTCCGTCTCGAACAGCTCCACCGAGGCCTGACAGTTCATGGGCCAGTCACGCTGGAGGTGGGGAAACCCGGAATGCATTTCCGCGCAGACCGAGCGGGCCGTGGCCCTTTTGCGCGGAGTGACCGGCCAGCCGCGATGGTCCAGCAGGGCCTCCGAGATATATTCGCAGATCGCGATCGAGTCCCAGACCGTGGTGTCGTGGTGGATCAGTGCGGGGACCTTCAGTGATGGCGACAACGGACCGAGTTTCTCGGCGGTATTGGGTTGATACAACTCGACCCGGACTTCCTCGAAGGGAATGTCAAAATTCCTGAGCAGCAGCCAGGGCCGCATCGACCATGATGAAAAACTCTTGTTGCCGATCACCAGCCTCAAGGCGCCTGACGCTGAATGGACTGCTTCTCTTACGCTCATGCCTGCCCCTCGCTACTGTCCGTGGATTTTTCCGATGACTCCATTAAACATAAGCTTTGTTGCCCTGCAAAGCAGTAACAGAGGCCATCCGCTGACACTTTATGGCAGAATCGTGGCAATGCCCCTCGTCCGCTCGCAACACTGACGTGGCGCGGGCAAATACGTTATATTCCGCAGTCATCGGAATTCATCAGGGGTATGCATGCTTATGGCTCGAAGAGTCGCCATCGTGGAGGACGAAGCCGCCATTCGCGAGAATTATGCCGACGTTCTGCGCAAGCAGGGCTACGATGTGCAGACCTATGCCAACCGCCAGGAAGCGATGGACGCCTTCCAGCTGCGCCTGCCCAACCTGGCCATCATCGATATCGGGCTGGAAAACGAGATCGACGGCGGCTTCACTCTGTGTCAATCCCTGCGATCCATGTCCGATGCGCTACCGATCATCTTTCTCACGGCCCGGGACAATGATTTCGACACCGTCAGCGGCCTGCGCATGGGAGCGGATGACTACCTGACCAAGGATATCAGCCTGCCCCATCTCTCGGCCCGCATTGCGGCCCTGTTCCGTCGCCAGGATGCCCTGAACCAGCCGACCTCGCCGGACAACCTGCTGCGCCGTGACAAGCTGACCCTCGACATCGGTCGTCTCAGCGTCAAATGGGAAGGCAAGGCGGTGCCCCTGACGGTCACCGAATTCTGGATGGTGCACGCACTGGTGAAGTTTCCCGGTCACGTCAAAAGCCGGCAGGTGTTGATGCAGGAGTCGAAGATCTTTGTCGATGGCAGTACCATCACCTCGCACGTCAAGCGCATCCGCAAGAAGTTCATGCAGGTGGATGAATCGTTTGATTGCATCGAGACCGTTTACGGTATGGGTTACCGCTGGAACATGCCGGCTTCCGCGGACTGATGTGCGCCGGCCGTACCGGGCCGGCCCCTGACCATTGCAGGACCATTCATGTCGCGTGTTCTCAAGAATCCTTTCGGCATCCGCTTCAAGCTGGTTTTCCTGTCCAGTTTTCTGCTGGTGATCCCCTGGCTGGGTTATCAGTACATCATGGAAATGGAGGACTACCTGCGCCGCGGACAGGAACAGGTCGTGCTGGGCACGGCCCAGGCGCTGGCCACGGCACTGAACGAGCGTCCCGAACTGTTCGATGAAGGCACATTCAGTCCGGCGCGGCAGACGGACAACCTCTATGTCTATCCGATCTACTATCCGCTGTCCCTGGATGACGGCACTCTGGTGGACTGGGGCGACTACCAGCGCTATGAGTTGCCCTACGGGCGGGCG
>JAWLFN010000165.1:0-6342 GCA_041685555.1 Gammaproteobacteria bacterium
GTGGACAGTTCATCAAACACCCCGTTGTGCATGTACGGAGCGGTCACGGCCACATTGCGCAGGCTGCTGACCTTGAAACGGCCCTGCAGGGCATCACGGGCAGGATCTTCCTCATCGAATGCCTTGCGCGCGGCCGGGTTGGCAGCCAATCCGGCATCCCGGAAGGAAGTGCCCAGACCATTGTTTTCCAGCAGTGACTCATTGATCGGCGTACCGATATTGGCATAGCGGTGATTGGTGAACAGTTCACCGGCCGCGTAGTTTACCGTCTCCGACTGGTGACACTCGGCGCAGC
Source organism: Gammaproteobacteria bacterium (assembly GCA_041685555.1). Taxonomy (GTDB): domain Bacteria; phylum Pseudomonadota; class Gammaproteobacteria; order Pseudomonadales; family Pseudohongiellaceae; genus PWQG01. Next base: position 296 of record JAWLFN010000165.1, read on the forward strand.
TGGTGAAACCCGGCGAGAAGAACAGCCCCATGCCCACCACTTCCTCACGGGTGGGGGTCACTTCTCCCCGGAGATACCGGTCATATCGCGAATCGAAGCGATTCAGCGCATCACTGCGCAGATAGGACGCCAGCGCCGCCGCGATACGTGACAGAACCTCCTCATCAGCAGCGGTCTTGACGCCGTACTTTTCGTACTGGCGGTTCTGTCTTACCCGGCTGACCAGCTCCAGGGGATCATCCAGCCCCATCTCCCCCAGCGTCAGGAAAGGCTGCAGCACCTGGTCCTCAAGCGTGGGTTCGCGTCCGTCCCAGAAAAACCCGCCCCGGATGGCATCCGCCGCCGTGGCGGCCGGATCATTGACGGGCATATCATCCGCGGACAACGCAGGCGTCAGGCCGACGTAGGTCAGAGACGGCGCATTGCGCCGCCCCAGGGAGACACCGTCCGAGCCCAGCGAGGCGCCAAAGTTGCCCGAAGAGGGAGCGGGGTCTGAAAACGCCCGTCCCGGATCGTGACAACTGGCACAGGACTGATTACCTCCAGCAGACAGACTGGTGTCCAGGAACAGCAACCGGCCGAACGACTCCTTCTGGGCGCTCGTCAGCGGTTCGGGTGAATCGGACTCCGGTTCGGGTGAATCGGACTCCGGTTCGGGTGAAGCGGACTCCGCTTCGGACTCTCGCTCCTCGAGGAGGGCCGCACGGGTTGCCGCCGGATCATTCATCCGATCCCGGCGATGCGCCGTCACTTCCCCTGCCGTGAACTCGGTCGGGGCCGCTTCAGGAGCAAAACGGGCCACCATCCAGTTCATCAGCTCGGCCAGCTCGGCGTCGTCCAGTGGAGACTGTGCCGAACCGGGCACCCGTATCAGGTACGAGCGCCCCTCATCCGTGCTGGCAAACCAGCCCAGATGCTCAGTCAGATCCGGCACCACATCAGCCATCCCGGAGCCGTCCTCCAGATGACAGCCGGCGCAATGCAGCAGATACTGGTAATGTGGCGTGGTCGCTGCTACCCACCCGGGGGCGAGCAGCAGGCACAGCCACGTCAGCTTTTTCGCCATCAGGCGAATCCTAGCGCATGGTATTGCTGTCGGCATGTCCGATCACCAGAGCCAGAGTACAGTGGTAGGCGTGACTCGTTGAGCCAAAGCACCACAGGATGTTGTTGGACTTGGACGGGAAATACACCGGCCGATCGCCCTCGGAACGAGAACAGCCACAACCGCAACTGCCCTTGCCACAACAGTCGTTGTAGGAGATCAGGTAGTCGCGTCCGTCCGTCGGATTGTGGCAGGAACCGACCCAGGCCACGGTCGCGGTCTCCGATCCGGGCGGGCAGGTGGTCAACGTACCACCACAGCAACTGCACAGCGATCCACTGAACGCACAATAGCGCCAGTAGTCACAGCTCATCACATCGCCCATTTCCTCGATGTCTTCAACTCCATTTACAGGCGCCGGCGTCTCCGGTGGTGGAAACGGCGTCTGGGCGGAGGCTCTGGCCATGGGCAGAAGAGGGATTGCGCCCATGCCGGCGAAGAAAACACCAAACTTCCCCAGAAACGATCGCCGTGAAGTACGGGCCGCCAGGAACCGGATGGCTCCCGTGGTGACTGAATCGAGATCCTTGCACAGTTGTGCAATCAGTTCTTGTCGGTTGCTCATGACGCCTGCTCCTCCATATGACCTTCTTTGACCATGTAATCCTGGATCGACTCGTAACCACTCTGCATCGACAGGACCAGCGACTCCAGGTGTTCACGGGAGTTCACCAGCCCTTTGGAACGCAGCACGCCATCTTCGTCAATCAGTACCGCATAGGGCAGCTTGCCCACTTCAAACCGCATGCCCAGTTCCAGCGAAACGATGTAGGGGTAACCCTCCAGCTTCATCTTCTCGATGTATTGCAGATGATTTTCCGCCTGACCACCGTCACTGCCGAAGATCAGGGACACGTTCTCACTGCGTGCCATGCTCTTGGCGGTGGGCACCAGCTCCTTGCAGACCGGGCAGGTCGGAGAAACGAATAACAGCAGCTGGGGCTTTGCCGCACCGGCCGGCTGACCAGTGACACCGATATCCACCGGATTGCCATGGATGTCGGGAATGCTCATGTTGTCGATCTTCTCACCGGGCTTCGGGCCAGCCGTGGTCATCAGAGCGCCAGCGGGCGCCAGACGTGTGTGGAGAATGCCGATCTGCCGCGCCAGCGCTATCACGGCAAACACCAGCGCCAACACCACGAGTGTCAGCAATATCAGAATCGCAGCCAATGAGTTGCTCATGTTCTACTCCTTGCTCATCAAAAGGGAATGGTTTCGGGACAGCTGTTCCAGCATCGTGTAGCTGAGCGATATGGCTGCGACGAACAGAACGGCGAACAGCATATCCAACAGATCCAGCGGACGCGTGGCGACCGGCGCTGACAGCAGAATGGCGCCAGCGGACAGAATGACATTGCGCAGCACAAGCCAGACGGACAGTGGTTGCGGGGTATCACCGCAGCCGCAGTCGATCTTTGAACGGCCGCGGCTCAGATTCACCGCCATGGCCAGCGCATAGCTCATCAGCAAAGCGGCTGCTATCCAGCCCGCCACGGGCCGTGTCGCTGCAAACAACATACCCAGGGCAACAGCCACTTCGATCCACGGCAACGTTCTTGCGAACGGTGTCAGCAGACGATCCGGTACCAGACGGTAGGCCGCCAGCTGCGCTTCGAACCGCAGCGGCTCGCTCAGCTTGTGGCGCGCGGCCAGCAGGAACAGTATCGCCAGCGATGTGGCGATGACGATGGTAATCAACGGATCGATCATCATTCCATGCCCTCGTACAGACTCTGCAGGGAACCCGAAGCATTCTCGACGGTCCGCAACAGGCGACCGGATCTCGGGTCACGAATCTGCAGCCCTTCATTGGTGGAAACAACCATCAACGGGTCTTCTCCGGGAGTCAGCAGGATACGACCCGCGGTGACATCTTCGCCCAATGAAACGCGGTAGCCGCGATTACCGGTCAGCATGTTGTAACCCCACACTTCGGTGCCGGGTTTTTCGAACGTCTCCTGACCACCGCCCTCGTGCATCAAGGTGACCAGCAGGGCTTCATCGTCGTGATAGGCGAAGGGCTGATACCCACCGATACGCCAGTGGTCGTCGTCAGGAGGCACGACCCCGTTGACGTCTGCCATGCCATCGTTCTGCGGGTTGATATCGAAGCTGTCGGAGACTTCGAGTGTATCGTCATTCAGCGTCACTTTGCGCAACAGCCCATCAAAGGACATGAGCATCCAGCCATCGGCCGCCGGCACGGAGTAGTCATAGACCGGATCTTCAAAAACATCGAAGAATGGTTCACTGCTGAGTCGACCGGCTTCCTGTCCGGCCGGGTTCAACTGGACGTACTGGGCCGTGCCATCCCCGCAGATGGAGATCCACCCTTGCGCCTCGGGATAGACGCCGGAACAGCTAGGCAGAGAGACTTCACCGATGAAAGTTTCCTCTTCGGTATCGACCAGACTGATGGAGGTGGCCGGGGTGATGTTCCAGACACCGACAAACCGCTCATTGATCAGCCCGATCATGCCCGGATGACCGATACCGGCCGATCGCGCGGGAATTTCGACTTCAGCCACCGGTGCAGCCGTTCCCGTATCATGAAATACCACCAAGTCCGTGCGGTCACCGTAGGCACCGCGCGTGTAATAGCTGTCGTAACTGTAGATGCGCCCGGCATCCATATGTGGTGCGATGGCTGGTGAGAAGGACGACACGATCAACGTACCACCCACGTCACCGGAGTCGGCGTCCACCAGAAAAACGGTGTCGCCACTGCGGGCGGATACCCAGTATCGATCATAGCCTTCAATAACGCTCGATTCCCCAACCACACTGTCCCACTGTGCGTTGGCGGCGCCACTGACTGCCATTGATGCCGCAAGAAATAATATCTTTTTTTTCATCTGATACCCCATTTCTTCTACCTGTTTATATTACCTTTCGGTGCCACATAACTGTTCCTGCACCACAGTTTCTCCCTGCCTTTTTCTCTCCGTGTCACCGCGCCGAAGTCATCCCGCACCAGGCTGTCTCACGACATGACCTGACTGCACCAGCTTGGAGCGCCCTGCGGCCCTCGGACCAGTGGTTGACGCGGTATTTGCCCGTTTTTTCCATTTATGCCTGATATCTTGCAATATCAGTGCCACCAGGAAAGGCCATCACCACGTTCAAGAATATGCCAGGAAGCGGCAGCGTTTCTCTCGAATACTACGCCGGTTGACCTGTTTCTGCACCAGATACCGGATGCCTGTCACGCAATGGCCCAGGCCAAGGGGAGTGTCAGTGGGGAAAGTGAGCCGCCAGAGCCGGGGTGGCCCGGGGGCAGGCATTCCGGGGCGACGGACCACCCCGGGCAGCAAGCGGATAGGGAAACGGGTTCAGTCGTCGTCCGGCAGGGTCACGTTCAGTTCCAGCACCGAAGTGGTGCCCTGCTGGTCCAGTTCGACGCGCACGTCCTCGTCGCCGACCTGCACGTACTTGCGGATCACCGCCAGGATCTCCTGCTCCAGTTGTGGCAGGTATTCCGGGCCGCTGGTGCGCACGCGGTCATGGGCCACCAGGATCTGCAGGCGCTCCCTGGCGACACTGGCGCTGGATTTGCGTTCCTTGCGGAAGTAATCAAGCAGACTCATATCAACCTCCGAAGACGCGCTTGAGGAAACCCTTGCGCTGCCGCTCCATGTAACGGTGCGGGCGCTCCTCGCCCAGGTAGCGGGCCACGGCATCGTCGTAGGCCTGCCCGGCATCGCTGTCGTGGTCATGCACCACCGGCACGCCCTTGTTGGAAGCATTCAACACCGCCTCGGACTCCGGGATCACCCCCAGCAGCGGAATCGCCAGGATGTCCTGCACGTCCTCGATGGACAGCATCTCCCCACGTGCCACCCGCTCCGAATTGTAACGGGTCACCATCAGGTACTCCTTGACGCTGCCGCCCTGCTCGACCACCCGGGAGCGACTCTGCAGGATGCCGATGATCCGGTCCGAGTCACGCACGGAGGAAACCTCCGGGTTGGTGACGATGATCGCCTCCTCGGCGAAGTACAGCGCCATGTGCGCGCCATGCTCGATGCCGGCCGGCGAATCACAGATGATGTAGTCGAACTCCTTTGCGAGCTCATCCAGCACCCGTTCCACGCCATCGGGCGTCAGCGCCTCCTTGTCCCGGGTCTGGGAGGCCGGCAGGATGAACAGGTTTTCGGTCTTCTTGTCCTTGATCAGCGCCTGTTTGAGCGAGGCCTCGCCCTGCACCACATTGACGAAGTCATAGACCACGCGGCGTTCGCAGCCCATGACCAGGTCGAGATTGCGCAGCCCCACATCGAAGTCGATGACCACGGTCTTGAAGCCTTTCAGGGCGAGAGCGGAGGAGAAGGCGGCGCTGGTGGTGGTTTTCCCCACGCCCCCCTTTCCGGAAGTGACGACGACGATTTTGGCCAAACTGATAACCCTCTGATTTTCCAATAAGCGAAAAGAACGTGTCGAGTATTTCCTATATGCTGGTCAGATTCAAGCGATCCCCGTCCAGGCGCGCCACCACCGGCTGATCGCGATGCGGGCGCTCCTCCTCGAACAGGCGGTACTGCCCGGCAATGGCCAGCAATTCGGGGTCGAACTGCTGGCAGGCAACCACGGCGGAACCATCCCCCTTTATGCCGGCCAGCACCCGTCCGCGCAGCGCGCCATAGACATGGATATCGCCGGTGGCCAGCACCTCGGCACCGGGATTGACGGTGCCCAGGATGACCAGGTCTCCGTCGTGATGGAACTGCTGCCCGGAACGGACATTGCCCGTATACAGACGCAGCGCTCTGGGGGCTGGCTCTGGCACCGGGTCCGGCTCGCTCGCGGACTCGGTGCGGCGCACACCGCCACTGCCCAGATCCGCCATGTTCAGCGCCGCCACCTCGTCACGCCATGCCTCGATGACATGCTGGGCCGCGATCGGCAACAGCCCGCATTCCACACAGACCCGGTGCAGCTG
>JAWLFN010000166.1:0-6338 GCA_041685555.1 Gammaproteobacteria bacterium
GCACTGGTCGGTACTGAACAGATTCACCGGTTCCAGCTTCGGTGGCTGATTGAACACCTCGTGTGTGGTCATTGGCGCTCTCCTGGTGCTGCAGCGTGGTTTTGACAGGCTGTGCGTCCAGTCCTATTCTGGAGGACATTGCATTCCATAACAACAATTCCGCCGAGGTGTGTGCCATGCCCTTGCATTCCCGAAACCGCTTGCTGACCATCGTCACGCTGAGCTCTCTCTCCGTTACCGCCTGCGATCAGACGCAGGAACAATCCGGCGCTGATACGGCCGATGAGCCGCTTCAATACGAAACCCGCATCCGCTGGACCGGCCATGGCATTCCTCATGTGGATGCCGACGACTGGGGCGGTCTGGGGTACGGTTTTGCCTACGCGACGGCCACCGACGCGATCTGTTCCATGGCCCGTGACGTGACCATGGTGAACGGTGAGCTATCGCGGCATTTCGGGGCGGAGCCGGCCAATCTGGCCAGTGATGCTTTTCACCGAGCCATGCTGGACGAGGACATGCTGGCTTACTACCGGGCGGAGCAGAGTGCCCGCGCTCGCGAGTTTGCCGCCGGCTACGTGGCCGGCTACAACCGCTTTGTCCGCGACCATGCCGGCTCGCTGCCGGCCGCCTGTGCCGGAGAGTCATGGGTGCGATCGGTCGACGAGGAGGATGTTGAGCGGCTCAATATCGGCGTCGGTATCCGCTATGGGCTGGGGCGCTTCATCCGGGAAGTGGCGAATGCCTCGCCACCCGGCCAGCCTGTGGCCGCGCTGGAGTCCGATTTCACCGTGCCGGCCGCCTTCGGCAGCAATGCCGTGGGGATGGGAGGCGATGTTACAGCCTCCGGGGGTGGCCTGCTGCTGGGCAATCCGCACTATCCGTGGCAGGGTTCGTCGCGCTTTCACATGATCCATACCACCATCCCGGGCGAGGTCGATGTGATGGGCGTCAGCCTGTACAACACCAGTCGTATCGCCATCGGGTTCAATGCCGATGTGGCCTGGAGTCACACTGTTTCCACGGGTCTGCGCTCGACCTTCTATCAGCTGGAACTGCATCCGGATGACCCCATGCAGTATCGCTATGGTGACAGTTATCGGGATATCGAGGCAGCGGAAATCCGTATTCCAGTCGACGGACAGTCCGAGCCGGTCAGCCACACCGTGTATCGGACGCACTATGGACCCGTGGTGACTTCCGACCAGTTGCCCTGGACCGACCAGGAGGCGTATGCCATCCGGGATGCGAACCTGTACAACACGAGGCAGGCGGTCACCTATGACGCCATCAACCGGGCTTCTTCGGTGGCCGAACTGCGGGAAGCGCTGGCCCTGCAGGGGGTCTCCTGGGTCAACACCGTCGCCGCGGACCGTCACGGAGATGCCTTGTACGCGGATTACAGTGCCGTACCCAATGTGGATGCAGCCCTGTTGCAGCGCTGCGACCTGGCACCGCCCGGGCTGCCCGGGGGGGTTGTGGTGCTGGATGGCAGCGCGCCGGACTGTGAATGGCGCGAGGATGACCGCTCGGCCATACCCGGTGTCATGCCTCCGGGGGAAATGCCCGCCATGACCCGTCGCGACTATGTGCACAACGCCAACGACAGCTACTGGCTGACCAATCCGGAGGCGCCAATGGAAGGTTTCTCGCCCATCATCGGCGAGGAGCGCAGCGTGGTTTCACTGCGCACCCGGGCCGGCCTTAGCTTCATTCGGGAGACACTGGACCGTGATGGTGAGGTACGGCAGCAAGACCTGCAGGACATGTTGTTCAGCCATCGTAACTTCGGTGCCGAACTGCTGTTGGATGATCTGTTGGTGCTCTGCGAGGAACAGGAAGGTCCGGTGCAGACCGACGCGGAGGACGGATCGGTGGACCTGTCCGCCGCCTGCCTTGTGCTCGCACAGTGGGACCGCAGAATGGCGCCGGACAGTCGGGGCGGGCACCTCTGGCGGGAATTCATGCGCACGGCACGTACCGTGGACGGGTTGTACCGGGTGGCCTTCGACGCCGAGCAACCGGTGCGGACTCCGCGTGGCCTCAATACGGAGGATGCGGAAGTCCGTGCACAGTTGCTGAATGCGCTGGCACAGGCCGTGCAGCGCCTGACCGCCTGGATGCCCGCTTGGGTGACATCCAGTACCGCCTGGACGGTGACGACCGGATCGCGGTGCCGGGCGGTGAAGGCTGGGCCGGTATGTGGAGTGTGATCATGGCCGGGCTGCGGGAACAGTCCGGCTATACGCCCGTGGTACACGGTAACAGCTACATCCAGGTGGTCGGATGGGACGAGCAGGGGCGGGTGGATCCCCGCGCAATTCTGACTTACTCGCAGTCGGAGGATCCGGCCTCGCCACACTACGCCGACCAGACCCGATTATATGCCCGTGGCGAATGGCTGCGGTTGCCATTCACGGAAGAGGAAATCGCCGCCGACCCGGACCTGCAGACGCTGGTGTTGGGCGAATGAGCCTTACCAACGCCGGCTGCCTGTTGTAGTATCGTGGCCATCACAACAGAAATAACCGGGGGGAAGAGAGGTATGATCGCACTGAGACAGCAACTGACCGCATTGACGGCGGCCGGCGCTTTTCTGCTGGCCGGTTCCGCCGCGGCCCAGGGCAATCTGGAATATGGCGATCCCGAGGATGTCGGCATGTCGGCCGAGCGTCTGGAGCGTATTGCACCGCTCATACAGAGCTATGTGGATCAGGGTGAACTGGTGGGAGCCACCACCATGGTGGCCCGCCGTGGAGAGGTGGTCCATTTCGAGACCTACGGTGATCTCAACATGGAGACCGGTCAGGATATCGAGGAGGACAGCATTTTCCGTATCTACTCGATGACCAAGCCCATCACCTCGCTGGCCACCATGCTGCTCTATGAGGAAGGCCATTTCCAGCTTGACGATCCGGTCTCCGAATACCTGCCCGGCTTCTCCGATGTCCGGGTGGTGGGTGAAGGCGGAGCGCTGGTCGCCTCCGAGCGGCCCATGACCATCCGGATGTTGCTGACCCACTCGGCGGGCCTCACCTACGGGGTGTTCGGCGATACCCTGATCGACCGCATGTATCGCGAGGCGGGTGTCATGGAAAGCCCGGACCTGACCACATTCATCGACCGCCTTTCGGAGATTCCGTTGCAGTACCAGCCGGGCAGCCGCTTCCATTACAGTGTGGCCACCGATGTACTGGGTGCGCTGGTGCAGGCCGTATCCGGCCAGCCGCTGGGAGAATTCTTCCATGAGCGCATCTTCGAACCGCTGGGCATGGAAGACACCTTCTTCCAGGTACCGGAGGAGAAAGTGGACCGTTTCGGCACCAACCACACCTTCGATTCGGCCACCGGCGAAATGACGATCAGTGACGCGCCAGCCAATAGCAATTTTGTCCAGCGCCAGACCTTCCAGTCCGGCGGCGGTGGTCTGCTGTCCACCACGGAGGATTACATGCGCTTCGCCCAGATGCTGCTCAATGGCGGTGAACTGGATGGCGAGCGCATCATCGGCGCCAAGACCCTGGAGTACATGACGCAGAATCATCTGCCCGCCATTTTCGGGGACCAGGGAGTGCATGCGCCGGATACCCTGCCCGGCTTTGCAGACGGCACCGGTTTCGGTCTCGGTTTCGCGGTGATCGAGGATCCGAAACGGGCCGGTGGAGTCGCTTCGGAGGGAGAGTATTACTGGGGTGGTGCCGCGGGCACCATTTTCTGGATCGATCCCGAGGAAGAACTCGCCGGGGTGGTGATGATCCAGCACATGAACGTACAGGTGCCGTTGCGCGCCGAGTTCAAGGCCCTGACGTACTCGGCCATCACGGAGTGACGTTCATGCAGCAGGGCACGGATGAGGTGGTCATTAGCGGCACCGGCCTGTGGACGCCGGAACACGTGGTGACCAATGAAGAGCTGGTCGGGGCGCTCAATGCCTGGGCCGGGCGCTACAACGAGCAGCACCGTGAAGAGATCGAGGCCGGCACGCTGGAGCCGGCCCTGACCTCGGACCCGGACTTCATCGTCAAGGCCAGTGGCATCCGCCAGCGCCATGTCTACATCAAGGATGGCATCCTGGATATCGACTGCATGCGGCCCCGCATTCCCGCCCGGGGCGAGGACGAGCTCAGCCACCAGGCCGAGATTGCCTTGCATGCGGCGCGCAAGGCGCTGGATGCGGCCGGGAAGAAACCGGAGGACATCGATGCCGTGATCGTCAGTTGCGCGTATACGCAGCGCGCCTACCCGGCCATCGCCATTGAGGTACAGGACGCCCTGGGCATCCGGGGTTTCGGTTTCGACATGCTGGTGGCCTGCTCGGCGGCCACCTTTGCCCTGCATCGAGCCTGGGAAATGGTTCGGGCCGGTTCGGCGGGCGCGGTGTTGGTCATCAATCCCGAGCTGGTGTCGCCGCAGGTCAATTACCGCGATCGGGACAGCCATTTCATTTTCGGTGATGTGGCCACGGCCGCCATTGTCGAGCGTGGCGACACCGCCTCGGGTGAAGCGGTTTTCGACATTCTCGGCACCCGGGCCGAGACGGTGTACTCCAGTAATATCCGCTCGAACTTCGGCTACATGTCGCGTGCCTATGGCGGCGACCCCTTTGCACCGGAGAATCTGTTCCATCAGGAGGGACGGGCCGTATTCCGGGATGTCTGTCCCATGGCCGCCGAGCATATCGCCGGACACCTGGCGCGGCATGACCTGTCTCCGGCGGATGTGCGACGCTGGTGGCTGCACCAGGCCAACATCAACATGAATCAGCTGATCGCGAAGAAGCTGCTGGGTCGGGTACCCGATCCGGAGGAGGCGCCCATTGTGCTGGACCGCTATGCCAATACCGCGTCCGCCGGATCGCTGATCGCCTTCAATCTGCACCACGATGACCTGCAGTCCGGTGATCTCGGCGTGATCTGTTCTTTCGGGGCCGGTTATTCCATTGGCAGCCTCGTGGTCCGCAAACGCTGAGCAGCACCAGCCTCTGCCTGCTCAGCCATTTTCCTGAAGAGGAGTATCATGCAGGACAATCGACGTACGGGGCACTGGATAGCCCCGGTGATTCTTGGTGCCACGCTGATCAGTTCAGTGGCCTGGGCGCAGCCACCGGCCGCCGTGCGGGGCCAGTGGATGGCCACGATGGGAGAAGCCGGCCTGCGCCGTGCCTACTCTTCCGGGGGTGATCTGGGCGAACTGGTCAACCGCGCGGTCAGTTACCAGATGAGCAAGCGCATTCTCGATCAGCAACTGCGTGCGGACCCGGATGCGGCCCTTTCCGGACTGGATTCACGCATCGAATCCTATGTCGCCCAGAATGATTCGCTGTTGCCGCTCGATACCGGCCTGGACCGTCCGCTGTTTGTCCGGGCCCTGGCGCGTATCGCCTGGCGTAACGAGGAGAAACGGGTCAGCAGCCGCAATGATCGTGTTGATATCGGTCTACTGTACGCGCCCAGCCAGTACTCCTTTGTCAGTGCCGGTCTGGTGGGGGAGAAAACCACCTCGGACCTGAAGTATATCTCCGGTCACAGTGACGGTCTGGCGTGGGGGCCACGACTGGATGCGGGGGTTGCGTATAACAGTATCTGGGCCTTTTCGGCCCGTTACGACTGGCTGACCTATCAGGGCGACAGTGATGTTTCGGTCGACACACCGGTCGGCCGTCTGGATATCGCCCGGGACGTGGAATACGAGCGGCAGTTCGTCGATTTCGAGGCCGTGGCGCATTACAACCGTGGCAATACGGCCTGGATGCCGCGGGGCACCCAGCTCGACTGGATTTCGGCGCTGCAGTACATGACCTACGATTACGAGCCACGGATCGACAGCCGGGGACAGCGGGTACGGGAGCCCTTCGGCGATCACAACCGCCTCGGGATTCTCCGTACCAGCCTGGCTGTTTCACAGTCCCTGGGCGAGAACTGGAGTCTGTCCGGCGAGCTGGCGGTGGATTATGAGTGGGAGAACAACATGACGGTGCCGATCGACGATCCCTGGACCGGCATGGCCAGCCTCGGCGTCGTCCGGCAGTTCGCGCCGGGACAACGCCTTTTGCTGGAGTATGAACGCTACGAGAACAGTGATGGCATGCGCAGCCGGGACAATGTCTCCCTGATTGCGGTATTCGATTTCTGATCAGTCGTCTTGCCCGAGAAAGTCCAGCGCCAGGGCGGTCATGGCGGTCACCCCCACTGGCAGGCCCCTTTCGTCGGCATAGAATCGCGGCGAATGGTTCGGGAATGACATTTCAGGATCCTCGGGTGCCACGCCCAGAAAGAAAAATAGACCTGGCACTTCCTGCGCGTAGTAGGAAAAGTCCTCCGCCCCGGTGGTTTGCCCGC
>JAWLFN010000167.1:0-6267 GCA_041685555.1 Gammaproteobacteria bacterium
CGAAGGTTTTTACGCCCGATCCATCGTCAAGGCGATCATTATCATCGCGGCGTCGCTTGGCGCCGATGTAGTTGCCGAAGGGATCGAGTTGACCAGCCATATTGCGGGATTACGGCATCTTGGCTGCACCAAAGGCCAAGGGTTTTACTATTGTCGACCAGTGTCCGAGTCCGATTGGCGCCAATTGCTGACCAACCAGAAAGTGCTCCCCCTGGAACGAAGCTGACAAGTCACTGGACAAACCTTGAATGACGCCGAGAGAATTTGTGTGCTCGTGTCCTCGGGATTGACCCTGGGCGCTACCCGCCGCATCAGGCTTGCAACCCGACGGGCCATGGACATATGCTTTGATGCATGTCTACCATCATCCCGGCCTGGGCGTCCGGTATTCCAGAGAGAAAAACAATGAAAAAACTGCTTGCTACAACATGGACAGCGGCACTGGTCGCCGCTGGAACGGTCTCCATCGCCTCGGCCCAGACCGAATATACCCGCATCCAGATGGATATTGACGTGGAGCGCCCGGCCGAGGATGTCTGGGCCCGGGTGGGGAGTTACTGCGACATCGAGGAGTGGCTGGGGATCGACTGCGAGATCACCAGCGGTGACGGGGGCATCGGCACCGTCAGGGCGTTGGCCGATGGTCGCATCATCGAGGTGCTGGTGGCCGAGACCGAGCTGTCCTATGGCTATACGCAACCCGCCGTCGAAGGCGAGTTCTATGACCTCTATCATGGATTCCTTGAAGCCCGCCCGGTTGATGAGAGCCGCTCACAGCTGATTTACACGTTGGTGCTCGATCAGTCGGACCTGGCTGATGAGACGGCGCGTCAGGACGATGTGGAGCGCCGCCGGGCCACTTTCGAGCGCGCGCTGGCGACCATGAAGGAGCTGGCTGAATCAGAATGATGAAACGGCCATGCTGACCCGCCTCATTTTTGCCGTCGTCCTGGTACTGGCTCTGGTTGCCCTGATGCGCCGATTGCGTGCTCGGGCCGAGTCAGTTCAGGGGCGGGGTCCTGTCCGCGGGCAGTCGGGTATGAGTCGGGAGGAAGCCCTGCAGGTGCTGGGTCTGTCTCCCGAGGCCGGCCAGGAGGAAATCCAGCAGGCGCACCGACGGTTGTTACAGAAACTGCACCCGGATCATGGGGGTTCCGACTATCTGGCCCAGCGTATCAACGAGGCCCGGGATCGACTGTCGCGTAAGTGATGGATCGGCTCAGGCCCGACAGACCCGGTTGCGGCCGTCAGACTTGGCCTGATACATGGCGTCATCGGCACGATGCATGGTGTGCTCGAAGCCCCTGTCGTTGTCACTGAACGAGGCCACGCCGCAACTGATCGTGGCACTGAAACTGTGTTGATCGGTATGGAACACCTGTTCCGCGACGCCGCGGCATAGCGATTCGGCCACCACCACGGCATCATCCAGAGGGGTCGATGGCAGCAACACGGCAAACTCCTCGCCGCCAATCCGTGCCAGACAGTCAATGGCGCGCAACCTGCGCTGCATCACTTCGGCCGACTGCATCAACACTACGTCACCGCCGGCATGTCCATAGCGGTCATTGATCAGTTTGAAGTGGTCGAAATCGAACAGGATCAGGCTGCCCTGGTGTCGGTGGCGACGATACCGCTCGAATTCCCTCCCGAGCTGCTCGATGAAATAGCGTCGGTTCCAGAGGCCGGTCAGTTCATCGGAAACCGACTGTCGACGCAGCCGGATCTCCAGCTCCTTCTGTTCGGTGATGTCTCTTATCGTGCCCAGCAGGATCTCGCCATTCGAGTCGGAGCGGTGCCAGTCCGCCAGGGAGTGCACCCAGCGCACCGCGCCATCCGGACGTACGATGCGGTGCTGGATATCGTACGACCCGATCTGACGACCTGACCGGGTCTTGTGCTGTACGGCCTTCATGTCATCCGGGTGCACCAGCCGGCTCATCGTTTCCAGGGTGGGAGTGATGGAGGCCCCATCAAGACCCAGGATCTCGTAGATGATGTCCGAGCACAGCAGTTCGCCGGTGTCGGGGTGATACTGCCAATGGCCCAGCCGGCCCAGCTGTTGGGCCTTGCTCAGAATGTCGCGGCTCTGCTGCAGTTCGCGTTCGAGCTGTTTGCGGTCCGTGATGTCCGCCATATAGCCGTGCCACAGTGTGGTGCCGCAGGGCAGGCGCTCGGGTTGTGCGTGACCGAATATCCACCGATTGCGATGATTCTTCACGATCCGGAACTCCAGGCGCCACTTGCCCAGCGTGCGCTCGGATTCGGTGACACGGTCCAGAAAGGGTTGCCGGTCGTCTTCATGAATGAGGTGGAATAATGCCGCTGCATCCGCCATCAGCTCATCGGCGGAGAGGCCGAACAACTCCTCCGCGCCTTCACTGATGTAGGGGAATCGAATCTGCCCGCCGACGTCCTGCTGGTATTGATAGACGATGCCGGGCATGACGCTGGTGATCTTTGCCAGTCGTGTACTGAGTGCGTCCGTCATTTTTTCCGGTTGAGGAACGATTGCATGATGTGCTGGGCATCCTCCGTCTTCAGCAGTCGCGAGAACTCTTCCAGCTCCGTGCCGATGACCCGTGACAGGGCCGGTTGCTGTGACGCCTTGATCAGGGCCTTGGAAGTCTGCACGGCGTCGGCCGGCAACGAAGCCAGCTCCCGTGCGCGGTCCAGGGCGTGCTCCAGATAACCGGCCTCCGGCAGTACTTCGTTGACAATACCGAATTCACGGGCTTTGTCGGCAGAGAAACGCTCACCGAGCAACAGCAGTTCACTGGCACGCTGGTGGCCGGCGATCAGCGGCAGGAGATAACTGGACCCCGCTTCCGGACAGAGGCCCAGGCGGGTGAATGGCAGCTGCAGGAAAGCATTCTCACTGGCATAGACCAGATCGCAGTGAAACAGCAGGGTGGTGCCAATTCCGATCGCGAGGCCGCCGACGGCGGCGATCACCGGCTTGCGCACTTCAGAGATGGCCTTCATGAACTGCACGGAAGGGCGTTCGCCTTCGCCGGAGTCGGCCTTCACAAAATCGTTGACGTCGTTGCCGCTGGTGAAACAGTCTTCCTCGCCGCGGATCAGGATCGCCCGGATCCCGTCATCCTGATCGGCCTGTCGCAGACTATCCGCCAGCGCGCCGTACATGGCCCGGGTCAAGGCATTTTTCTTCTCGGGTCTGTGGATCTGCAGGGTCAAGACGCCATTGTGGCGGCTTTGCAGGATGTGCTCCCCGGTGTCACTCATGATTTCGCTCCTTCGGCCCGGGCATCCGTACCCCGGATGCCACATTTGAAGATGTGAACTGGTTCACATTCCCGTCATTGTAGTCCATGGTCGACCGTCACTCCAGCCGCCCGGGAATCGATCATGGCGAATGTGGTAGAATTACCCGCATTTTCCAGACGTTCGCAGACAGGAACCCCATCCATGACCCTCATCCGACAGGACGACATGATCCAGAGCGTGGCCGATGCGCTGCAGTACATCTCCTACTACCATCCGCTGGATTTCATCCGGGCGGTCAATGAAGCCTACGAGCGCGAGGAATCGCCCGCGGCCCGCGACGCCATGGCGCAGATCCTGATCAACTCGCGGCTCTGTGCCGAGGGCAAGCGCCCCATCTGTCAGGACACCGGCATCGTCACGGTGTTCCTGAAGATCGGCATGAAGGTGCAGTGGGACAGTGAGATGAGCGTCTCCGACATGGTCAATGAAGGCGTGCGCCAGGCTTATCTGCATCCGGACAATGTCCTGCGTGCCTCCATTCTGGAGGATCCGGCCGGTGCCCGGCGCAACACCAGGGACAATACCCCGGCGGTCATTCACATGGAGGTGGTGCCCGGTGAGGAAGTCGAGGTCATCGTGGCCGCCAAGGGCGGAGGCAGCGAGAACAAGGCGAAAATGGTCATGCTGAATCCCAGTGACAGCATCGTGGACTGGGTCCTGAAGACCGTACCCACCATGGGGGCGGGCTGGTGTCCGCCCGGCATGCTGGGGATCGGCATCGGCGGCACCGCCGAGAAAGCCGCGGTGCTGGCCAAGGAGTCGCTGATGGACCCGGTGGATATCCATGAACTGCGCGAGCGTGGCCCCGCCAGCCGGGTCGAGGAGCTGCGACTGGAGATCATGGACCGGGTCAATGCATTGGGTATCGGCGCCCAGGGGCTCGGTGGACTGACCACGGTGCTGGACGTGAAGATCAAGGACTATCCGACCCATGCGGCCTCGTTGCCGGTGGCCATGATCCCGAACTGCGCGGCCACCCGGCACGCCCACTTCACATTGAAGGGGGAGGGTCCGGCGCACCTGCAACCCCCGAAGCTGGAGGACTGGCCGGAGATCACCCGGGATGTCGGCAGCCAGGTGCGTCGGGTGAACCTAGACACGGTGACAGCCGAGGATGTCGCCGACTGGCAGCCGGGAGAGACTCTGCTGTTGTCCGGCAAGATGCTGACCGGCCGTGATGCGGCCCACAAGCGTCTGGTGGAGATGTTCGAGAAAGGCGAGTCACTGCCCGAGGGAGTGGACCTGAAAGGGCGCTTCATCTACTACGTGGGGCCGGTCGATCCGGTGCGGGAGGAAGTGATAGGGCCGGCCGGTCCGACCACCGCCACGCGCATGGACAAGTTCACCGAACCGATGCTGGCCCGGACTGGACTGTTGGGCATGATCGGCAAGGCCGAGCGCGGCCCCGCGGCCATCGAGGCGATCCGCAAGCACCGGGCGGTCTATCTGATGGCCGTTGGTGGCGCGGCCTACCTGGTTTCCAAGGCCATCCGCAGTGCGCGTATCGTGGCCTTTGAGGAGCTGGGCATGGAGGCCATTCATGAATTTGAGGTGGAGGACATGCCAGTAACGGTGGCCGTGGACGTCAACGGCACCTCGGTCCACCAGACCGGACCCGCCGAATGGAAGGCCCGGATCGCGGAAGCCCGACCGGTCGAGGTGCGATGATCGGCTGGCGGGCGGATCAGAGCATGTCGTCGTAGGGACTGTTCTCCGGCAGCGTGATGGCATGCCGCTGTCCGCTTACGCGCAGGCTGTGGCGGTCCAGCTCGATGTCCTGACCGTCCAGAACGCCCTCGCCAAAACGGTAGACGGGTCGGAATTCCCCCCGGCTGCATGCGCTGTCATGGGCCGCGCTGGCTTCCTGTACCGCTTCGTTGCGACGCTGATGGCTCGCCATGGCCTTTTCGCCATGGCGTTTCCGGAGCATCCGCCGGGCCACATGGGGTGCCAGAACGGATGCGCTGGCATTGTTACCGCCGAAGCCCTTGGCATTCAGGATGGCCGCGTCCATGCCTTCCCGGCCCACGTCCCGGTGCTGGAGCAGAAAATCGACATGGTCCCGGTGGACGTCATCGGCGAGTCGATCAACGGTCACGATGCCCGGCAGAATGCCGTAGTGCCAGCTGCCCAGTGTCGTGACCAGCTGATCGGCGGAGGCCGACGCCAGTGAGTGGCCGATGAACGCTTTGATCGCCGTGGTTGGCCATTGTGCGATGCCCCATTGCCGGGCCACCTCGTTGATGATATGCGATTCCGTTGTCCGGTTCTGTGGTGTGCCGGTGCCGTGTGCCTGGACGAAACTGCGTTGCCGCAGCCCCTGTTCCCCGATCACGGCCGCGGTAGCGGCGGCGGCCTTGGCCATGGTGATGTAGTTGCCGATGCCCGGACTGGAAATGGACTTCTTGTAACCGTCGGCGTTGACGAACACGTCATTGACGGCACCGTGTATGTTGGCACCCAGCTCCAGGGCGAGACTGTCATCGCAGAGTACGATGAACTGCGCGGACTCACCCAGGGTGAATCCGGCATTGGGCCCGAAGGGGCGGCAGGCCCGGCGGTGGTCTGGCGTCGTCAGGCCCAGGGCGGAGTCGAGCTCCAGCAGTTTGCGGTCGTCGGCGAGTGCCCCCATGGTGGCGTAACCGTCGATCACTTCGGGAGTGATCGGTGCCTCCGCCGTTCCCACGATGGCAATGCGGTGAGTGCCGCCGCGGATGTCGCGCATGGCCTGTCGCAGGTTGTACAGGAAAGTGGCGCAGGCGGCCACGTTGGTCCCGGTGGTGCCCATATTGCCCAGCAGGTAGGCATTGATGAAATCCGCCGGCATTTCCGCAAAGCCCAGGGCCAGCTGCTTGGAGGTGACGCGCTTGCCCAGCAGTCGGGCCTGCAGCATGCCACCGTTGCCTTCGTAATCCAGCTGGCTCATGCTGCTGCCGGCGTACACACTGACCTGATCAGGTGCCATGTGCTCCAGAATCC
>JAWLFN010000168.1:0-6263 GCA_041685555.1 Gammaproteobacteria bacterium
CAGCCGGCTCTGGCGGGAACGCGCGGATGCGCCGCCGGGTAATGACCTGAAGTACGCCAGGCACTCCTGCAGTATCTGGTATCCTTCTTCATAGCTGTCTATGATACCGGCGCCGGGGATGGCAGTGGCCACATCGGACCACCAGGTCAGCTTGTGGCGTTCGTCGAATGGAAAAGCGAACAGGGTGGCCAGCATCTGCGTGGTCAATTCCCGCGATACGTGTTCCACCCAGTTGAATTCCTGGTCCTGAGGCAGTCCGTCCAGAATGTCGGACACGCGTTGACGGATCAGGCCTTCCAGGTTTTTCAGGTTGGCCGGCGCCACCACGCCCTGCACAGTCTTGCGTTGTTCGTCATGCCGGGGCGGGTCCATGGCGATGAACATCGGCAGCGTGTATTCCGGGATGACGTCGACGATCCCGATGGTCGGCTCGGACGAGAACCGGTCCGTGGCGGCCTCCACGGCCATGATGTCTTGAAAGCGCGTCACCGACCAGTAAGGGCCCACGGCGGAGTCGGCACAATAGTGTATCGGCGCATCGCGGCGCAGTCGCGCGAGGAACGGCTGGTGGACGCCAGCATGCCAGATGCCGGGGTGAGCCAGGTCAATCTCTTCCAGAGGCATGGTCCAGGGGTCGCGCCCCACCATGCTGCGATCGCCATGTCTTTTGCGGTTCTTGGCTGCCAGGGTGGGCATGGGCACTCCCTCGGTGGTCAGAACTGAAACTCCGGAAGCCGCACAACCAGTCCATCCAGAGCTTCGCTTACCGTGATCTGGCACGACAGCCGCGACTCCGGCCGGCGATCCGGATTCAGGTCCAGCATGGGCTCCTCATACTCGCCGGCTTCACCAGTGGCGGCAAGCCAGGCTGGATCGACGAAAACGTGACAGGTACCACAGGAGCAGGCGCCTCCGCAATCGGCGTCGATGCCGGGTACCATGTGATTGATGGCCGCCAGCATCACGCTTTCTCCAGAGCGTGCGTCGACTTCGTGTCTGGTACCGTTATACTCGATGAACGTGATGCGTGCCATGAAATTTCGGGTTCCTCGCGATGCTGACAGGTAGCAGGCTGTCAGGTGATAAGTTCAATGAATGAGTGCCATTCACCGTCTTGTCAGACCGTGCTGGACTCGCGTTGACGTATACGGGTGTGCCAGTCTTTCAGGTTCACCTGTTCCGGCTGCACGCGGATGTCATTGACCCGGTTGAATTCCAGTGTGACAAACGCATTGATGTCGGCGACAGTCAATGCGTCGCCGGCAATCCATTCGCGACCGTCCAGATGGTTCTCCAGAAAATCCAGGAAACGGTGAACTCCCTCGCGACACTCCTCGCCCCATTCCGGTAGCGGATTCATCCGGTCTTTGAAATAGCCACTGGTATGCTGGAAACACATGCCGGTGGGCATCATGAAATAGAAGTCGATCCATCGTGTCCATTGTTCGATCAGGGCCTTCTCCCGGGCGTCCCGGCCAAGCAGGGACGGCTCCGGGTGCAGTTCTTCAAAGTACCGGCAGATCGCCATGGTTTCGGCGATGCAGTCACCATCATCGAGTTCCAGCACGGGCACTTTCTTCATCGGGTTGCGTGCCGTGAACTCGGGCGTGAGATTCTCCCCTTTCTGCAGATCCACCTGCACATATTCCACCCTGTCCAGCAGGCCTTTTTCGGACAGGAACATGCGTACGCGGCGAGGGTTGGGGGCCGTGCTTGTCTCGTACAGCTTCATACCGGTCTCCAGCGGCGGTCGGGTAGCTGCATGGCCCACCAGGGCCCAGCCGGATTATGGCGCAGATGACAGCCTCCTGACCAGTCCGTCAGAACCGGTATCGGGCATTGAGCATCGCGGTGCGCCCGTGCATGTTGAAACCATCGACGACTTCATAATCCCGGTCAAACAGGTTGCCCAGTTTGAGGTTCAGATCCAGCCGGGCATCGATCCGGTAGCCGGCGGTGGCATTGACGATGCCGTTGCCCGGCACTTCCGAGGGACCGAACGTGACCGGATCGAGGTCGCGCTGGGCCCCTCGCAGCTGCCAGTTCACATGGAAGTGCCAGCGGGACATCGAACGGCCGGCGGAAACGGACAGCATTTCATCGGGGCGTCGCGCCAGCGGCTCGCCGGTGGCACGATCTTCATGATCGAGCAGCGTGAGCTCTGCCCGCAGTGACCAGTCCTGCCACTGTGCTTCGGCGGATGTCTCCAGGCCACGGATCCGCGCCTGGCCGATATTGGTGAGGCTGTCGAAAGTGCTGTTGGTGGTGATCAGATCGTCAATATCATTCTGGAACAGATTGACGGACCATGTGGATGAGCCGTGCTGCCCGTCGAGACCGACCTCCATGTTGGTGGCGGTTTCCGGTGTCAGGTCCGGATTGGCGAAGAAGAAAAAGTCCGGGAAATCCACGTACAGGTCCACCAGGTTGGGGGCCTTGAACGCGGTGCCCCACGAAGCCCGCATTCGCAGACTGTCGGTCAGGTCCGTTCCGGCAGCGATCCGTCCCGTGGTGTGGCGGCCGAACTGCTCGTTGTCATCAACGCGTATCGACAGTGTGCTGTCCAGCCGGCCGATGGAACCGGTGTGGACCGCGAACAGCCCGGTGTTGTCGCGCTCGGTGTCGGTCTGACTGGCGCCGCTGCTTTCGTAGCGCAGTTCGTCGCTGTCGTGGTCGACTCCCACTACGAGGTCACCCGCCGATGCGGTCGTCAGCCGGTTCTGCCAGGTGACCGAGGTGCGCCGGGTGATGCTGCGTCCCGGGTTGTTTCCGATGGTGAGCTGGTCGTCGCGGAAACGGGCCACCTGCAGTCTGCTGTGCCAGTCATCGGTGATGACGATGTCGGCGTCCGCGCTCAGCGTATGTCCCTTGGTTTCCGATTCGCCGCCATCAAAGTCCAGCGAGGCATCGGTGCCGGTCCAGGACAGGGACAGGTCGCCATGGCCTGCCAGCTGTCGGGTCACATCGACCGTCGCTGACAGGTTCTCGTAGCCACTGCGCTCGTTGCTGGGCTGGGGCGCGCCACGGGGGCGGATGCCCGCGGTGTGCCGATGGCCGAGACTGACGTCGACCTGTGTCGCACCCGAGGCGAATGCCAGCGATGCACGACCGCGACTGGATTGCTCCGTGCCCAGGCCGGCGTCGAGTGTGCCTCGGAGGCCCGGCTCGCGATCCGTGGCCGGCTCCGTGGTGAAGATCTGGATGACCCCGCCGATGGCATTGCTGCCGTAGAGGCTGGAGTGCGGGCCGCGCACGATCTCGATACGCTCGATCTGGTCTGGTGACAGGTGTTCCAGTCGCGCGAAGCCATCGCTGGCGGTATTGATCCGGACACCGTCCAGCAGTATCAGCGTATGATCCGACTCGCTGCCACGCAGGAACAGACTGGTCTGCGCCCCATGGCTGCCGGTGCGGGTGGCCTGGATGCCGGCACGCGTGCCCAGCAGTTCAAACAGGTCGCGTGGCTGACTGTTCTCGATATCCTCGCGGGTGATCACGCTGGTGGCGGCAAGGGTTTCCGATTGCAACTCGGGAAGGCGGTGGGCCGTGACCAGCACTTCCTCGCCTTCCGGAATGTTGTCGAGGGACTGCGCCAGTGCGGTGCCTGGCAGCAGGGTACAAAGGCCCAGCAAGGGCAGGGTTCTGAGATAGGGCATGACATGGGCTCCTGGGCACTCTCACCCGAGTGCCTGGGGATGGTTTCATGTCCCGGCGATCACGGGCGGGAGCCCGACCGAACTCAGGTCGGTCAGCGCCTCCGCCCGCCGCGGAGACTCCAGTGCATCAGGCCGGTCTCCGGGCTTGCAGGTTGACGACCTCACGATCGTCCCGTCATGTCGCCTTCCCATCCCGACCGGTACGGGTACCGGAATGGACAGTGGCCTGTGACTGACGGTGAGCCTGCTTACCGTTGCGGGGGCAGCGTCGGACTGGATCTCTTTCGGGCAGATCGCACCGACTTCCCGTTTAACCCGGCCGTAGCCGTACGGCGGGGCACCTGAAGCGGCGCTGAAGGTACGGCAACGGCACGGAGAAGTCAATCGGACCGATTTTTGCTGGTCTCCGGTACTGCTTGCTTTGGGTGCTCAGAGACACCATAGTACGCGCTGTTGAAAATCAGGATGTGGTGCATGCGCTGGCCTTTCAGCAAAACTCGTGAAAATGTGGCGGACGGCGCTGTGCGGAACGAAACCGGCGGCGGTATATCGCTGAATCGGGAGGGTAACGAGCGCCTGGACAAGTTTGCGCGCAGCGCCCGACGGATTCGTGTCTCCCGCAGTCTGCTGGGTCTGGCCTGGACGGCCGGGCCGGTGACCGCCATCGGGTTGTATGGCGGATACTACATTGGTTATGGATCGACTCCTTCCAGCGAGCAGTTGGCCTACTTCATCAGCTTCACCGTTCTCAGCGGCCTGGTGGCGCTGGCTGCCAAGGTGGTCTATGACAGTACCTGGGGATACGCGGGCGAGCAGGCGGAGAAAGATGTCGAGGAAGTCATAGACAAGCTCGGCAATCTGCTGCTCGCTGTACGCGATCTGATGATCACCAGCTACGAAGGCGAGTCCCGGCGTCGTGAAGCAGCTGTCCAGCTGCTGGAGCGCGTCGATCTGTCGCCCGGGGGAGTCGCTTTCGCGGCGGAGGAGTTGACCGATGACAGGGAACTGGGCCAGCTGTTGGCGCAGATTGATACCTTCCGCCGGGCCGGCCTGTACTCGCGCATCCAGGATCTGCATCGGGAGTATGGTGAACTTTTCGACCGCCGGATCGCCGAATTGCACCAGGTCTCTCCGGTGGCCGCCGGCACGTTGCGCCAACGCTACCAGGGTGGTTCGGCCGAGCTCCATCACGGGGTGCCCCGCAACGAACATTTCATCGAGCGGGTGCTGGCCGCGATCGAGCAGGACAATTTGCTGCTGGTGACGATGGCGGACGTCGAGTCCATGCTGGTGCTGGCGTTCGAGCTGATCAATGGCCGCCAGATCCCCATGCTGATCTTCAATTATCGCGGCCGCTGGCGGCTGGCTTCGGCGCTGCACCGGATGGAGCGGCAGCGCTCCAGGTACCGCGTTGCGCAGGCATCCGCCAGCAACCGGATCCGGGCGCTGGCCTCGTGGTTGGTGGAGATCGACGCCATCAGCTATGACGATGTGCCCGAGGGGCTGTCCAGTGAGCTCCTGATCGAGCGGGTGGTGAATGCCCTGGATCATCTGGATGAAACGCTCCGCTCATTGATCCGGCGCTGGCGCCGCGGTGAGCCGGAGGTGCGCCAACAGTTGCGCCAGCAGGCCGAGACCATGGCGACTGCGTTGCGGTTGTATCGGGCCGCGAGCACCGATTACGAGAAGATCGGTCGCCTTCACGCCGACTTCCTGGCCAGCGTGGACGAGTGGAATCGCCTGTTGGAAGCGGCCCACAATCGCCAGGAGGTGCTGCGGGTCGGGCCGGGCCGCCGTGGCCTGCGGATACAGGAAAAGCTGGTTGAGCTGGGAGAGGATGAGCGCAAGGCAGTCTGTCGTCACCTGGTGCGGTATCTGCGCGATCAGAAACTGGAGGCCCGCGAAACCAAGACCGGTTTCGGCCGCAAGCCCATGGAGAACCGGCCTCTCACTTTCGACAGTGCCCGTCAGCTGGCCGTGGAGGTGGCATTGGCGCTGGAGCCGCATATCCACCTTTCCTATCCGGGCGTGCAGCGTGGCATCGGCGCCACGCGCTCCAGTTATCTGGGGGACCTGGAGCCGGGAATGAGTGCGCGGGAAAAGCGTCGCCTGGGAGAGACCATGGCGCAGGATGTTGAAGAAGACATGGGGCAGGCGGCCGAGCAACTGGCGCTGGCACTGGTCCGTCACTACCGGGTCGATCTGACCGATGATGCCCGGCGGTTTCTGCATGAAACATACGGTGCCCGCGACAGCGTTCTCGACATCCTGGCGCAATACGATGCCGAGGCGCCGGCCGCCATGAGTCTGTTGAGCACCCGTCCCACCATCGTGCCGGCGGCCGGCCGACGCTGGTACCGGACCCTGGTGCATGCCAGGCGGCTGGTGGGTGACGACCGTTTCACGCCACCCTGGCTGGAGCGCCTCTATACGCCGGATTCAGATGACGACTCATCGGGCCCGTGAATCGAGGATGGCGTCGTGGACGTCGTTCTTGAAAGCTTCCCGGAAGCCGTTGCCTCCGGCCGGCGAAACCTGGGCCATGATGATGGTGATCATGTTCTCCACGGGATCGATCCAGAAACGGGTGCCAGCCGATCCATCCCA
>JAWLFN010000169.1:0-6256 GCA_041685555.1 Gammaproteobacteria bacterium
TTGACTTCTACATTGGCTGACATTGTTGCATTCTCCTCAATTGATCGTGTCTCAGCGGTAATTCATCGCTGGATGGCTGGCGTGGTGTCGGGTCCTCGCCTATAACCTTGTTGCGCACACGGAACTGTGCGGTCAAGCCCTTCAGGGAAGGTGGGCAGCCGGAGCTGGCGCCCAATCCGCGCTTCCTGCGTCCGGCTCCGGCGATCTGGAGGGTGATGACAAAAGCGGGGTGACCGCTGGCGTCATCACCCTCCATTTTTGCGGACCTCCCGATCGTGATCGGCCCGGTTTTCATCAGCGTTCGTCGATGTCCTTCCACTCTGATTTTTCGGGACCCACGTAGTCGGCACTCGGGCGTATAATCCGGTTGTTGGCACGCTGTTCCTTGACGTGCGCGGCCCAGCCGGTGACCCGTGACATTACGAATATGGGGGTGAACAGCCCGGTGGGTATGTCCATGAAGTGATAGGCCGAAGCGTGAAAGAAGTCCGCATTGCAGAACAGTCGTTTCTCGCGCCACATGACTTCCTCGCAGCGCACCGACACTGGATAAAGCACAGTATCGCCCACGTGTTCGGCCAGGCGCTTCGACCACTGTTTGATGATGGCATTACGAGGGTCGGACTCGCGATAGATGGCATGGCCGAAGCCCATAATCTTTTCCTTTCGTTCCAACATGTCCAGCAGCGCCTGTTCCGCCTCATCCGGAGAGCTCCATTGCCGGATCATTTCCATGGCCGCCTCGTTGGCGCCACCATGCAGAGGCCCGCGCAAGGTGCCGATGGCGCCGGTGACACAGGAATGCATGTCGGACAGCGTCGACGCGCAGACTCGTGCCGTGAACGTCGAGGCATTGAATTCATGTTCGGCATAGAGGATCAATGATACGTTCATGACACGGGCAGCCAGCTCGGACGGCGCTTCTCCGTGCAGCATGTGCAGGAAATGGGCGCCGATGGAGGGGTCGTCCAGCTCCGTGTCTATGCGCACGCCGTCATGGCTGAAACGGTACCAGTAACAGATCATGGAGGGCAGCGTGGCCACCAGGCGATCAATAACCGCGTCCTGCTCGCTGAAATCCTGCTCGGTCTCTATATTGCCCAGCATGGAGCAACCTGTTCGCATCACGTCCATGGGATGGGCTGTGGCCGGTATTCGTTCGAGTACCTCTCGCAGTGCTGTCGGCAGTCCACGCAGTCCCTTCAGACGCTCTCGGTAGTCGTCCAGTTCCTGTCGGTCGGGCAGATGGCCCTTCAGCAGCAGATGGGCAACTTCCTCAAAATCAGCCCTGGCAGCCAGTTCTTCGATATCGTAGCCGCGATAGGTCAGACCCGACCCGGTTTTGCCAACGGTGCAGAGGGCGGTCTCGCCGGCCACCTGTCCGCGCAGACCAGCGCTGTTCTTCTTGACGGATTCATTCATGGCTTCGGTCTCCTGTTGGTACGGCTTTATTCCTGCCCCTGGCCGAACAGCGCATCGAGTTTCTGTTCGTATTCATGATATCCCAGCACGTCGTACAGTTCGGCCCGGGTCTGCATTGTATCCACCACGTTGTTCTGGTGCCCGTCGGCCAGGATGCGGTCATAGACCCGTTCGGCGGCCCGGCTCATGGCGCGGAATGCACTGAGTGGATACAGGACCATGGCGACACCCGCATCAGCCAGTTCCTCGGTGTTGTACAGTGGAGTGGCGCCGAATTCAGTGATATTGGCCAGGACCGGGACGTCCACGGCGTCGGTAAAACGTCGGTACAGGGACAGATCCGTCATCGCTTCCGGAAAGATGGCATCGGCGCCGGCTTCCACGCAGGCCATGGCCCGTTCGATGGCTGAGTCCATGCCCTCCACCGCCAGCGCGTCGGTGCGGGCCATGATGACGAAATCCCCATCCTGTCGCGCATCGACGGCCGCCTTGATGCGATCTACCATTTCTGTCTGGCTGACAATGGCTTTGTTGGGGCGATGTCCGCATCGTTTCTGGGCCACCTGGTCTTCGATGTGCACGGCAGCCGCTCCGGCGCGCTCCATGAGCTGGATGGTCCGGGCGATGTTGAAAGCGCCGCCCCAGCCGGTATCCACATCGACCAGTAGCGGCAGGTCGCTGGCACCGGTGATTCGCTCGACGTCGATCAGGACGTCGTTGAGGCTGGTGACACCCAGGTCGGGCAGGCCATAGGAGGCATTGGCCACGCCGGCGCCGGACAGATACAGGGCGTTGTGGCCAGCCTGCTCCGCCTGCATGGCGCTATAGGCATTGATGGCCCCTACTATCTGTAGTGGCTGGTGGTTTACCAGTGCCTGCCGGAATCGGGCGCCGGCGCTGCGGGGAGTGTTCATGTTCTACTCCTTGTTGAATTCCATGGATATCAGTGACGCGCCGCGTCCGATGCCGTAATACGTGATCCCGTGGCGTTGGACCGTGGCTGGATCGTAGACATTACGACCATCGAACACAACCCGGTCGGCCAGCTGCCCGGCCAGTTGTCCGAAATCGGCGGCCCGGAAGTGTTGCCATTCAGTGCAGATGATCAGCGCATCGGCGCCCTTGAGCGCCGAATCGCGCGTGCCGGCCAGTTGCAGATCATCGCGGTGGCCGTACAGTCTTTCGGTTTCCGTCATCGCTTCCGGATCATAGGCCTGGACACGGGCGCCGGCTTCCCACAAGGCTTCCATGACCACTCGACTGGGGGCCTCGCGCATATCATCGGTCCCCGGCTTGAAGGACAGTCCCCATAAGGCGAAAGTCTTGCCCTGCAGTCGCTTTCCGTAATGGCGCCGGATGAGTGTGATCAGGTGTGCTTTCTGGGCTCCGTTGACCCGTTCCACGGCGTTGAGCAGCTCCATGGTCAGGCCGCTCTGCGACGCCGTCCGGGCCAGAGCCTTGACGTCCTTGGGGAAACAGGAACCGCCGTAGCCGATGCCCGGATAGATGAACTGATAACCGATGCGGGGGTCGGAACCGATGCCCTGACGGACCTGCTCGACATCTGCGCCCAATTGCTCCGCCAGTCTGGCTATCTCGTTCATGAAGCTGATCTTGGTGGCCAGCATGGCATTGGCGGCGTACTTGGTCAGCTCGGCGGCGCGGATGTCCATGAAGATCATGCGGTCCGAGCTTCGGTTGAACGGGGCATAGAGCTCGGTCAACTGCTCACGTACATGATAGGAGTCGGTGCCGACAATGATGCGGTCAGGTTTCATGAAATCGCTGATGGCAGCCCCTTCCTTGAGAAACTCCGGATTGGAGGCTACATGAAAAGCGAGTCCCGAATCGCGTTCCTCAAGGGCCTGCTGGACAGTGGCACGAACTTTTCCGGATGTGCCGACCGGAACGGTCGATTTGGTGATGATGGTCCTGGTTGACTGCATCCGTTGACCGATGGCACGGGCGACCTCCAGTACATGACGCAGATCGGCCGAGCCGTCTTCATCCGGTGGCGTTCCAACGGCGATGAACAACAGTTCAGCAAAATCCACAGCCACGCCGGTATCCGCCGTGAAAAGCAGTCGGTCCTGATCGACGTTATGGGCCACCATGCTTTCCAGACCGGGTTCATAGATCGGGATTACCCCCTTGCGCAGGGATTCGATCTTGATCTGGTCAACATCCATGCACATGACCTGGTGTCCTGACTCCGCCAGACAGGCGCCCGTGACCAGACCGACGTAACCGGTGCCGAATATCGTCACTTTCATTTCTGGTCCTTACTGTGTCCTTGTGACCCTGTATTGATGCCGTCAATGGACGCTGTGCAATGAGGATGGCGTCCGAGTCCGGGGGCGTAGTGTACCCCGTATCCAGTCCTGATGGCAGTGCAGAGCGGCTTGGCCACGGTATTGCGCACCAACAAAGTGCGACGCACCACGGCACTGTCCAGTATGGTGCGATAGCTGCGGGATATGCCTACCAGAAGTCTTCTGGAAACCTCCCAATTACATGAAAAAAAACCAATTATAAGAATTGGCATATCGCTTGCTAAAAGTCATCCTGAATACGCGTGCCGGAAGGATCACGGCCAGGAGGCCTGAGCGGTTGCGGGTTCATTCCAGAGGACTACCAAGTACAGACGGACAAAATCAGGAGCGATGATAATGAAGGAATTCCACGCAATGATCAGCCGCAAGACAGTGACGCTTGGAGCCGGAGCGGCCCTGCTGGCCACCACGACGTTTGCATCGGCCCCGGCGGTTGCCGATTACGAAATCAGTGGCAATATCGGAGTGGTTTCGGACTACGTGTTCCGTGGCATCACTTCGGCCACGGAAAGTGATGGTCCCGCGGTACAGGGTGGCTTTGATCTGGAAGCTGACAGTGGCTTCTATGCCGGGTACTGGGGCTCCAACCTCGGCTACGGCTCCGAAAACCTTGCCACCACGGTCGAAAATGATCTGTACCTGGGCTTCGGCGGCGAGGCTGGAGAGATCGGCTATGATGTAGGTGTTCTGTATTACTGGTACATGGATGACTCTGATTCCAGTGGTGCCGAGCCTTACGCCAGTGTCAACCTCGGACCGGTCACTCTCGGTGCTGCCTATATGGCCCAGGATGTCAGTTGGTCAAACCAGGGTGACATTTTCTGGTCTCTGGGCACCGGTACGGATTTGGGCAACAATTTCGCCCTGGATGCCACGCTGGGTTTTTTCACCTATGAGGACAGTGGCAAGTATATTCCTTCCACCGGGGAAAGCAGTGGCTTCCGTAGCCTGGATATCACCCTCAGCAAGGCGCTGGAGAATACGCCGGCGAGTATGTTCGCCACGTATATCGTGGGTGGCGATGACCGCAACGGCGTCTCCCAGGAAGACAAGATCGTGATCGGTTTCAGTTACGGCTTCTGATCAGCAAGGACAACATCACTGCGCCGCTCAGCGCCCCGGATCAGTCGATGGTCCGGGGCGCTGTGCTATCATCAGTGTCGGAGCGCAGGGTCTGGAGCGTCACACTTGTTGTCAGCATCAGAAGCAGGAAAAGGGACGATGGTGCAAAGGGTGGCCCTGGTCAATCCGACCAAATTCCTGGGCAATCTGATGATCGCGGGACGTCTGCTGCAGAGCTTTGCACAGGAGTGTCAGCGCAACGATGTCGAGCTGTTGCTGGTACTGGATCTTCGGTATCGGGCGTTGCTGGAGCCGGCCCTGCCCGGAGTCCGGCTGGTCTGGTACCCGCGTGATGCCCTGGTTTCGGCCCGCCGACCAGAAGCCTGGAAGGCCTGGTGGCTGTGTGTTCGTGCGATAAGGCGGTTCCGCGCCGATCTGGCTTTTCCGATCGAGGATGATTCGGTGGCACACCAGTTGACCCGTCTCTCCCGTGCCCGGCATCGCATCGGCAATTCAAAAGCGCGTTCCTCGCTGGGATTGCATGAGGTGGTTCCGGTGCCGCGCAGTGACCGTCAGATCCAGCGACGTCATGTCTGGTTCGCCTACCGGGAGGTGTTTGAGCGGCTGGGGCTCGCGGCGAACCTGCCGGAGCGGCCGTGTTATATGCGTCTCCCGGTTTCAGCCATGTCCGGGTCGAAGGCGTTGCTCGAGCGATTGGCGAGTATGGGTGTGCACACTCCTTCTCAATGTGTCGTGTTACATGCCGGTGCGACAAAACGCTACAAAATGTGGCCCGTAACGCATTTTATGGAACTGGCCCGCCTGCTGCTGGCACAGGGCAGGGACGTGGTGTTGATCGGAGCGGGAGAGGTTGATGCCTGCGTCAATCGCTCGATCCTGTCGGGCCTGCAGGGGCAGGCGCGACAGCCAGTCGATCTCGTTGACCGGCTTTCCTTGCCGGAGCTGGCTTGCTTGTTCCGGCACGTCCGGGCCGTGGTGGGTAATGATAGCGGCCCCATGCATCTGGCCGGGGCATCCGGTGCCGCGGGGCTGGTGATCTTCGGCCCCACCGATGGCGGACTCTGGCATCCTCTGTCGGAATCGATCCGGATGATCGATAATCACGATGCCTGTGATCCACGCTGTCGCCGCCGTACCTGCTACCGGGAGTACGCCTGCCTGCGTGGCATCACACCGCAACGGGTGCTGGACAGACTGGTGCGGGGCTGGCTATAGTCTGCGCCCGCATGGCCCACCGGGCCATCAGCAGAACACGGATCAGGGAAGGGGACCCATGACAGAGAACGATTCGCTGGCGCGGCGGGTGGTGGTGACTGGCGGAGCCGGGTTTATTGGTTCCGCCGTGATCCGCCATCTCATCCGGGAAACCGGTGACCATGTGCTCAACCTGGACAAGCTGACCTACGCCGGAAACCTGG
>JAWLFN010000170.1:0-6107 GCA_041685555.1 Gammaproteobacteria bacterium
GACCGAATGACCGGCTCCATGCAGCGGGCGATTGATGAATGCGAGCGGCGTCGCGAGATACAGCTGTCCTTCAATGAAGAGCATGGCGTGACCCCCGCAGGTGTCCGGAAGTCGGTGGCCGATGTCATGGAGGGAGCCCATTCCGGCGGCTCTCGCAAGGGCGGCCGGCAGCGCCAGCAACCACAGGCTGTCGCCGAACCTTCCGCCGTTTATGACGCCAGGGGCGCACCATTGCGGGATGCGGTGGAGATCGCCCGGGAAATCGACCGGCTGGAGCAGCGTATGTATGATCTGGCCAGGAATCTGGAGTTCGAGGAGGCCGCGGCCACGAGGGATCGGGTCGCCACATTACGGGAGCAGCTGAAACGCGTATGAATGCACAACGGGATGTTGTAGTTTTCCTCCTTACCCCCTATAATCGCCGCCCTGTTTGAAAGACTTTTCAGGCGCGTAGCTCAGTTGGTTAGAGCGCTACCTTGACATGGTAGAGGTCACCAGTTCGAATCTGGTCGTGCCTACCAGTTTCAATACTGTCACGAATCCCGTCACTGGCGGGATTTTTTGTCTGTGGAGTGGGTAGAACATGCCTTCGATTACATTGCCGGATGGCAGCATCCGTTCCTACGATCAGCCGGTGACTGTGGCTGATGTCGCCGCCGACATCGGCGCTGGACTGGCAAAGGCGGCCCTGGCGGGCCGGGTCGACGGACAACTGGTTGATACCACCCATACCATCGATTCCGACGCCGAGCTGGCCATCATCACGGAACGGGACGACGAGGGACTGGAAGTGCTGCGCCATTCCTGCGCGCACCTGATGGCCCAGGCTGTCCAGCGTCTGTTTCCCGAGGCTCAGGTCACCATCGGTCCGGTCATCGAGGATGGTTTCTTCTACGACTTCGCTTACGAACGTCCTTTCACTCCCGAGGATCTGGAAAAGATCGAGCAGGAGATGCAGAAGATCGTCAAGGAGGATCTGCCGGTCGAGCGCTCGGTGATGAGCCGCGACGAGGCCGTAAAGCTGTTTGACGAAATGGGGGAGAAGTACAAGGTCGAGATCATCCGTGACATCCCCGGCGAGGAGGAGCTGTCCTTCTACCGTCAGGGCGACTTCATCGACCTGTGCCGTGGCCCTCATGTGCCGAATACCGGCAAGTTCAAGGCCTTCAAGTTGACGTCGGTGGCTGGTGCCTACTGGCGCGGCAACTCGGACAACGAGATGCTGCAGCGGATCTACGGCACGGCGTGGTCGGACAAGAAGGCGTTGAAGCAGTATCTGCATCGCCTGGAAGAGGCCGAAAAGCGCGACCACCGCAAACTGGGCAAGCGCCTGTCCCTGTTCCATTTCCAGGAAGAAGCGCCGGGCATGGCGTTCTGGCACCCTCGCGGGTGGTCCATATACCAGACCATCCAGAGCTACATGCAGCAGAAGCAGCGTGATAACGGTTACCAGGAAATCCGCACACCGCAACTGGTCGACTACAGTCTGTGGGAAAAATCGGGTCACGCCGACAAGTTTGCCGACGAGATGTTCGCCGTGGAATCGGACAGCCGTCAGTATGCCATCAAGCCCATGAACTGCCCCTGTCACATCCAGGTGTTCAACCAGGGCCTGAAGAGCTACCGGGACCTGCCGCTGCGCCTGGCCGAGTTCGGTTCCTGTCATCGCTATGAGCCGTCCGGCAGCATGCATGGCCTGATGCGGGTGCGCAGTTTCGTCCAGGACGATGGCCATATCTTCTGCACAGAGGAAGACATTCAGAGTGAAGTGGCGGACTTCATGGGGCTGGTTTTCCAGGTGTACCGTGACTTCGGCTTCGACGAGATCATCCTGCGCCTGTCCACAAGACCGGAAAAGCGCGTGGGCAGCGACGAGATCTGGGACAAGTCCGAGGCGGCCCTGCGCCAGGCGCTGGACAACAGTGGTCACGAATGGGAATTGTTGCCCGGCGAGGGCGCGTTCTACGGTCCGAAGATCGAATTCTCGCTGAAAGACTGCATGGGCCGGATTCAGCAATGTGGAACCATTCAGGTGGACTTCTCCATGCCAGAACGCCTGGATGCCCAGTATGTGGCCGAGGATGGTGGCCGCAAGACGCCCGTTATGCTGCACCGGGCGATACTGGGTTCCTTCGAGCGATTCATCGGTGTGCTGATCGAACACTATGCCGGAGCCCTGCCAGCGTGGCTGGCTCCGGAACAGGCGGTGGTACTGAATATCACCGACAGTCAGGCCGATTATTGCGAAAAAGTACGAAAAATACTGGCGGACAAGGGTTTTAGAGTCGTCTCGGACTTGAGAAATGAGAAGATCGGCTTTAAAATCCGCGAGCATACCCTGCAGAAGGTTCCGTATCTGCTTGTGGCAGGTGATCGGGAGATGGACAGCGACTCGGTTGCCGTGCGC
Organism: Gammaproteobacteria bacterium; assembly: GCA_041685555.1. Lineage (GTDB taxonomy): Bacteria > Pseudomonadota > Gammaproteobacteria > Pseudomonadales > Pseudohongiellaceae > PWQG01. The sequence goes on from JAWLFN010000170.1 coordinate 2,408, forward strand.
TCTCTGGACGGTCAGGACCTGGGGACCATGAAGATCGAGGCGTTCGCTGAGCACCTGGCACGGGAAGTTGCCAATTACGGTCGCACAGAGTCGCCGGAGGCACATTAATTCAACCGGGAGAAAGATTCTGGCGAATATGAGGAGCAATTCCAAAAAGCCCGTCATCAACGAGAATATCGTTGCCGACACGGTGCGGCTGGTGCTGGCCGACGGTGAGCAGGGCGGTATCGTGCCACTGGACGAGGCAAAGGAGGCAGCCAGGGAGGCGAAGCTGGATCTGGTACTGATCGCGCCGGAGGCCGATCCACCGGTTTGCAAGATCATGGATTATGGCAAGCATCTGTTCGATATCAAGAAGCAGAAAGCGGCCAACAAGAAGAAGCAGCGGAAGACGACTGTAAAGGAAGTCAAATTCCGGCCAGGGACGGAAGAAGGGGACTATCAGGTAAAACTGCGCAACCTGATGCGTTTCCTGAGTGATGGGGACAAGGCCAAGGTATCGTTGCGATTCCGCGGCCGGGAAATGGCCCATCAACATCTTGGTATGGAGCTGGTCAACCGTATTCGCGAGGATCTCGAGGAGTACGGCACCGTTGAGCAACATCCCAAGATGGAGGGCCGTCAGATCGTCATGGTGTTGGCGCCCCTGAAGAAGAAGTGATCGTTCATCCGGAGCGGTCACCATCCATCGAAACAGTATCACCTGCGGCAGTGGCTTGATCAGGGTCGGGCAGGTCGATCAATGCGGAGTCAGAAATGAGCAAGCAGAAAACACACAGCGGGGCGTCGAAGCGATTCAAGCAGACCGCCTCAGGCTGGAAGCGTAAAAGCGCCAACAAGAGTCACATCCTCACCAAGATGAGCACCAAGCGCAAGCGTCAATTGCGGGGTACCACCCTGGTCTGCGCGGCCGACAAGCCCCTGATCGATCGCATGATGCGCAAAGTCTGAATCACTGAATACCGGAGGATGGAACAATGGCTCGAGTAAAGCGGGGCGTCACCGCACGCCGTCGTCACAAGAAAGTTCTGAAGCAGGCAAAAGGGTATTACGGGGCGCGCAGTCGCGTCTATCGCGTTGCCGTCCAGGCGGTCACCAAGGCCGGGCAGTACGCCTACCGTGACCGTCGGAACAAGAAGCGGGTATTCCGCTCGCTGTGGATTACGCGGATCAACGCCCAGGCCCGTGCCAACGGGTTGACCTACAGCCAGTTCATTGCCGGCCTGAAGAAAGCCGGCATCGGCCTGGATCGTCGCGTCATGGCTGACCTCGCCGTGCACGACAAGCCAGCCTTTGCCTCGCTGGTGGAGCAAGCGCGCGCCAGCCTGGGCAAGTAAAAACCGTTCGGCGAAGAAATATACTAGCTGAATCCGACCGGGGCCGGCGCGGGGAGACCTGCGCCGGCTTCGTTGTCTCTGATGATCCGATAACACAGAGTAGAGTGGACTGATTCATGGCTGATACCGGAACGTTGCTTCAGGAGGCGCTGGACGCCGTCAGGGAAGCGGCAGACGAGCGCTCTCTGGAGCAGGTGCGGGTCGACTACCTGGGCAAGAAAGGGCAGCTGACCACACTGCTGAAAACGCTGGGTAAGCTGCCAGCCGCGGAGCGACCGCAGGCGGGCGAGGCGATCAACCAGGCCAAACGCCAGGTTCAGGACGCCATCGAGGCGCGTAAACAGGTGCTGGCCGATGCCGCACTGGAGCAACAGCTGGCCGGCGAAACGGTGGATGTCACGCTGCCGGGGCGACAGCAATCGAGAGGCGGTCTGCATCCGGTCACGCAGACCCTGGCCAGAATTGAACATATCTTTTCTGCGGCAGGGTATGAGGTCGCCGAAGGGCCGGAGATCGAGGATGAATACCACAACTTCGAAGCGCTGAATATTCCTTCGCACCATCCGGCCCGCGCGATGCACGACACCTTCTATGTCGAGCCGGGTACGGTATTGCGTACCCATACCTCACCGGTGCAGGTTCGGACCATGGAGAAAGGCGAACCGCCTTTTCGCATGATCTGCCCCGGTCGCGTCTATCGTTGCGACTCCGACATCACCCACACGCCCATGTTCCATCAGGTGGAGGGGCTGGTTGTGGACGAGGGCGTGAGTTTCGCCGATCTCAAGGGGACACTGGAGGACTTTCTGCAGGCCTTTTTCGAGACGGAACTGGCTGTGCGTTTCCGGCCCTCCTACTTTCCTTTCACCGAGCCGTCGGCCGAGGTCGACATGAGCTGTGTGATGTGTGCAGGCAAGGGCTGCCGAGTCTGTAGTCACACGGGATGGCTGGAAGTGCTGGGTTGCGGCATGGTCCATCCACGGGTGCTGGAAATGTCTGGTGTGGACAGTGAGCGTTTCAGCGGCTTCGCGTTCGGCCTGGGTGTCGAGCGATTGGCGATGTTGCGTTATGGTGTCAATGACTTACGGCTGTTTTTTGAGAATGATTTGAAGTTTCTCCGGCAGTTTGGCTGACAGGATTCAGACAGTATGAAATTCAGTGAACAATGGTTGCGCGAGTGGATCGACCTGCCGGTGGACCGCGAAGCGCTGATGAGCCAGTTGACCATGGCGGGGCTGGAAGTGGATGGCTGTGAACCCGTGGCGGCTGAGTTTGAGGGCGTGGTGGTGGCGGAGATCCTGGAGATCGAGCCGCACCCGGAGGCTGATCGGCTCAATCTGTGTCGCGTGACAGCGGGCGGAGAAAATCTGCAGATCGTCTGCGGTGCGCCGGGCCTTTTTGTCGGCATGAAGGCGCCGCTGGCCCGGGTCGGCGCCAGTATTCCAGCCCCGGACGGGGCGGAAAGTCCGTTCCTGATCCGCAAGGCGAAGCTGCGGGGCGTCGAGTCGCACGGCATGCTGTGTTCCCCGGCGGAGCTGGGTTTGAGCGAAGATCACAGTGGGCTGATGCAATTGCCTTCGGACGCGCCGGTGGGGACCGACCTGCGTACCTACCTGGCTCTGGACGATGTGAGTATCGAACTGGATCTGACGCCCAATCGGGGTGATTGTCTGGGTATGTTGGGGCTGGCGCGTGAATCCGCCGTGCTGAATCAGCTGGAATTCAGGGTTCCGCGGACGCCGGAAGTTACAGTGAACAGTGATGCATCGGTGCCGATACGGATCGAGTCACCAGAGGGCTGCATCCGCTATCAGGGGCGTGTGATCGAGGGAATTGATCCGGATGCGCGGACGCCGGTCTGGATGCAGGAGAAGCTGCGTCGAAGTGGATTGCGCAGTATTGATCCCCTGGTGGATGTAACCAATTTCGTGTTGCTGGAACTGGGTCAACCCATGCATGCCTTTGATCTGGATAGGCTGGATGGCGGTATCGTCGTCCGTCAGGCCGGGGATGGTGAACAACTGACCCTGCTGGATGGCCGCGAGATCACGCTGGATCCGTCCCATCTGCTGATCGCGGATGAGAAGAAGCCGTTGGCTTTGGCCGGTATCATGGGGGGCGAGGGTTCCTCCGTCACCTCCGCCACGCGCAGTGTTTTCCTGGAATGCGCCTGTTTCGCACCGTTGGCGATCGCCGGCAGGGCACGGGCATTCGGCCTGCACACCGATTCCTCGCACCGGTTCGAGCGTGGGGTCGATCATGCCCTGCAGGCACGGGCCATGGAGCGCGCCACCTCATTGATCCTGGAAATCGCCGGCGGGCGGGCCGGTCCGGTTGTGGAACAGACTGGAGCGGTACCGGTG
>JAWLFN010000171.1:0-6089 GCA_041685555.1 Gammaproteobacteria bacterium
GCCATGGAGGGCGAGCCGGTGCAGACGCTCGAACAGCAGGTCCCGATGACGCAACATGAAGAAATGTCCCGCACCTCGAATACGGTGAACGCGGCCCGGCCCGGGCAGGCGAGCTGCCAGCCATTGCCCTCCCGCGTCGCTGACCACCCGGTCGACACTGCCGTACCAGAACTCCACGGGAAGATGCAGGTCCGCCGGATCAAGCGGCCATTGTCTGGCGGAATCGGCCATTTCACGGGCAAAGCCATGGCCACCCTGACAGACAGCCTCTTCCAGCACCATGGTCAGCCAGCGCCGGACCGGCGGGTCCTTCAATACCCGGCGATCTGCCTCGCCGATTGTGTCCTCGAGCAGAGCGAGACGGCGGAGCGGGCTCATGCACCGCACAGTCAACCGACCATGGCAATACAGGGCGGCGCCCAACAGGGCCAATGCCGCCCGGCGACCGCGGCATGAGCCGCCGGGCCCGGTCTCTCCCGCCAGCCACAGCGGCGGACAGGACAGTAACAGACAGAATCGGGCACGACCCGGATCGCGTGCAGCCTGCATCAGGGCATACGCCGCCCCGCCACCCCAGGAAAGCAGGCCATACTGATCCAGAGACAGCGCATCGGCCACTTTGCCGACATCGTTCCCGGCCCGGTCGAACGTCAGCCGGGGCTCACTGGCGCCCAGTCCGGCGCGGTCCACCGCAATCAGACGGATACCATGACGGAAAGCGGCCTCGTCCAGCACCGCGGCTTCCAGGCGTGACCCTCCGCACTGATGGCTGTACAGCACCGGAAATCCGCCCGGCGCTCCGAATTCACTGCAAGCCACCTGGCGACCGTCCAACGATAACATCCGTGGCAGTCGCGCGTTACTCAGGCTCTGTCGCAGGCTGTTACCGCCGGAGGCATGGAAAACAGGTAACGTCGATGTGCGGCTTCGATACATCCAGTCAGGGTCCGGGGTGTCAACCAGCAGGTCAGTGGCCCAATGATAAGTGGGAATATTTCCCACGTCAATGGAGGCGTACATCAATGGCCACTGCATGCCTGTGGGAATCATTCCCACCACAATGCTATACTGCCCACATGATGCCCAAGCCCTCGTCCACAGCGGGACAGCCACCAGCGTTCCTGGTGCGCGCCATCCGCAAGTTGCTGCGCCCCCTGGTCAGGCTGATGCTGTCCCACCAGATCACCTACCCGATGCTGGTCAACCTGCTGAAGTCGCTCTATGTGGAAGTGGCGGACGCCGAATTCGAAGTGGACGGAAAGCGTCAGACCGACAGCCGCATCCATCTGCTGACCGGCGTTCACCGCAAGGATGTGAAGCGATTGCGCGCGGAACTGATCGAACCATCCCGCATGCCCCCCAACCTGTCCACCGGGGCCCGACTGATCGCCCACTGGACCGGCTCCGACCGATTCCGTGACGCCACTGGCGCTCCCGCCCCCCTGCCGCTCCGTAATGCCGATGACAGTGACGACAGAGCCAGCTTCGAGGATCTGGTGGAACAGGTCTGTCGGCAGGATATCCGGTCGCGGGTCATCCTGGACGACTGGCTGGAACAGGGGCTGGTCCACCTGGACGAGAAGCAGCGCGTGGTACTGGATACACTGGCCTTCATGCCGGAGGACGGATTCGAAGAGAAAAGCTTCTTCTTCGGCAAGAACCTGCATGACCATCTCAGCGCCAGCACCCACAACCTGCTCGGCAACAGTCCGCGGCATTTCGACCGCAGTGTCTACTACGATCAATTATCGGCCAAATCCGCCGAGGAACTGCGCCTGCTGGCCGCCGACGTGGGCATGGAAGCCCTGCAGCGCATCAACCACCGCGCCCTGACCCTGCAGCAACGTGATCAGGAAGACCGACGTGAAATGCCGGATGCGGCACCACAGTACCGTATGAATTTCGGCATTTTCCATTACAATACGGAACATAATGACGCGGCAGTCGACAGCCACCGTACTGAAGCAGGTACTGACAAGAGTACTGACGACCATGCCTAGAGCAATACTCGCCATACGCCAATATCCGACCGCCATATTGCTGGCTGCGCTGCTGTTTGCACTGACGTTGCTGCTGGCGGCCGGTTCGCTGGGATACATCGGTGGTGATGACGGCGGCAGTGGTCTCGGCGGTACCGGCCGCCAGGGCGATTTCGATGGCACAGGCCTTGGGGGTACCGGCGCTCCCAGTCCTTTCTTCGGCGCCAGCGATGACACCACGGAGCGTGATGAAAGCGCACCGTCCGTCAATGATCCGGAAGCACTGGACCGGGCCATGCGCCGCAGTGACCGCAACGACGCACCGGCCGCGCTGGAGATCCGCGAACCCATACAGACCGCCGACCTGCTCGACGACAGCCAGTGGCGCGAACAGTTACGCCGCACCCGCCAGGCACTGCGTGACCGCGCGCTACGGCACTTCGATCCACCGCGGGACGATCGCGTGGTGGAGCTGCGGATCACCCTGGACAACCCGGTGGGCGACTACAGTCCGGGTGCGGGCATTGAACCCTACAGTCTGCCGGAGTCGACGGTTGATGCCGGCGCGTCGGTGGATATCGCCGAAGAGCGCGACTCGCGGGAAGCGGCAGGCGCCGATGACGAGGTCGGTCAACGGATCAGTCCCGAGCGCATCCAGCGCCCCGAGCTGCCCCCCTTGCTGCGTGTGCGCCCCGTGGAACGAGCCTCCATCCTGGCACCAAGACCCCGGCCGATGCGGATGTAGTCCAGCGCCCGACCCGCCGCGGGCAGCAGCATCGCGCGACTCACCACTGCCAGGACAGCTGCAGTCCGACCGACTCATCCGCGCTGTCGCGCGTGAATCCGTAGGACAGGTAGCCCATCAGGGACCAGCGTTGATCCGGAGACCAGCTCAGGAAAGGCAACAGCTCCTGCGTCTCCGCTGACAGCGCGGTGGGTGCCTGCCGATAGTCATAGATGACGCCCCACGACCAGTCTCCGGCCAGCGCCTCCATGGGCCAGGGCCGGGAAAACCCCAATGAACCCCACCAGGTGTCCCGCAATCCTTTGAACCAGTCCGAGCGGCCCCGCCAGCGATAGCCCAGGGTAGCGAACAGCGTGGCGGACCCCGCCTGCTGATACAGGTCCAGTTGCAGACCGGCATCCGTGGCTCCGGTACCGAGGCCCACGGTCTCATCGGCAGCCGGCACTTTCACTTCCAGGGCCAGATCAATGAACGGGCTGTCCGCCGACCAGGCCGGCAGCTCCCAGATGCCTTTCAGCAGCACATCACCGACACCACTGTCGCGTACCTGTCGGGTCTCGATGGTATCGCGACCGACCCCTCCGGTATTGACCAACACGTTACCCGGACCCGTGATCTTCAGCCAGGGTACCGTGACACTGAATCGCCATGGAGCCCGCCGATGCTCCCAGGACAGCGGCAGATAGGTCACATGCGTATCACGCTGCGCGCCATAGTCGCCACGGCTGTAGTAACCGCCCGCTGTGACGGTATTGGCGAACTCTGCCGCCTCGCCGCCCGATGTCTCACCATCCGCCGCGCACACCACCACCGGCGCACCACAGGTCAGTAAAGCCAGCGTCAGGGTACCCGGCCATCCTGTCCCCGGTGACATCAACGCGCCCGCAGGTCCAGGGCCGCCGAGTTCATGCAGTATCGCAGACCGGTGGGCCGCGGGCCATCCTCGAACACATGCCCGAGGTGCCCACCACATTGGCGGCAGAGCACCTCTGTGCGCACCATGCCGTGACGGGTATCCGGCTTTTCTTCCACGGCCTGCTCGCTCAGTGGCGCCCAGAAGCTGGGCCAACCCGAACCGGAGTCGTACTTGGTGTCCGAGTCAAACAGTGCCGCGCCGCACCCGGCACAGTGATAGGTTCCCGGTGTCTTCGTATCCCAATACCTGCCGGTAAAGGCCCGCTCGGTGCCTCCCTCGCGCAGTACATGATGGGTCATGCTGTCATCGTTATGATTCTGCTCATTCATTTTCTGTCCTCCTGTTCCCCGAATACCGCGACTCTATCATTTTTCCCACAGGCAGCTACAATACTCCGTCCAAACGCACGAGAGCTTCGACAGCATGAAAGAGATCAGACAGTCAGACAAACTGGCCCGGGTCTGCTACGACATCCGGGGGCCGGTACTGGATGAGGCCAAGCGCCTGGAGGAGGACGGCCATCGCATCCTCAAGCTGAACATCGGCAATCCCGGTGCGTTCGGTTTCGAGGCGCCCGACGAGATCATCCAGGACGTCATCCTGAACCTGCCGGAAGCGCAGGGTTACAGTGATTCGAAAGGACTGTTCAGTGCGCGCAAGGCCATCATGCAGGAGTGCCAGAAGATCGGTATCGGCGGTGTGGAGATCGACGACATCTATCTGGGCAATGGCGTCAGCGAGCTGATCGTCATGGCCATGCAGGCTCTGCTCAACAATGCCGACGAGGTGCTGATTCCAGCGCCCGACTACCCACTATGGACCGCTGCCGTCAGCCTGAGCGGCGGCACACCCGTGCACTATGTCTGTGATGAGCAGTCCGACTGGTTTCCGGATGTGGCCGACATGGAAGCGAAGATCACCGACCGCACCCGGGCCATTGTCCTTATCAATCCCAACAACCCCACCGGTGCCGTCTACAGCTCCGACGTCCTGCTGGACATCATCCAGCTGGCACGCAAACACGATCTGATCCTGTTCGCCGACGAGATCTACAGCAAGATTCTCTACGACGACGCCAGGCACGTGCCCCTGGCTTCACTGTGCGACGATCTGCTGGTGGTGACCTTCAATGGTCTGTCCAAGTCCTACCGTCTGGCCGGCTTCCGTTCGGGCTGGATGATTCTCAGCGGCGCCAAGCATCGGGCCACCAATTACATCGAGGGGCTGGAGGTGCTGTCCAATATGCGCCTGTGTGCCAATGTGCCGGCACAGCACGCCGTACAGACCGCGTTGGGAGGCTACCAGAGCATCAATGAACTGATCGTTCCAGGCGGACGGCTGCGTGATCAACGTGATGCCGCCTGGGAGCAGCTCACATCCATACCCGGGGTCTCCTGCGTCAAACCCAAAGGCGCCATCTATATGTTCGTCAGTCTGGATCCGAAACTGTATCCGGTCACCAACGACACCAGGTTCGTACTGGAACTGCTGGCGCGAGAAAAGATCCTTGTGGTCCAGGGCAGTGGCTTCAACATCAGTGACACCCAGCACTTCCGGGTGGTATTCCTGCCCACCGTGGACGTCATGCAGAATGCCACGGCCCGGATCGAGCGTTTCCTGACCCGCTGGTCACAGATGCACGCCTGAAAAACGATCCGCCAGGCGCTCCCGGCGCAGCGCGTCGAACACGGAAGCGAGCGAGGCACCTTCTGGCACCGCACTCACAGCATCCCGAAAACGCTGCGTCAGCGCCTCGGGCGACGGCGCCGCTTCCGGATGCAGAGCCACACCGCGGCGGCTTTCGCCGGCCACCTCCCGGTCCGGATGGAAATGACGGACGAACGCTTCCCGCACAGCTGCCGTGGCCGCCTGCTTGGCGGCGCGACTGTATCCAGCGATATGGGGCGTCGCCATCCGTGCCAGATGGACCAGTTCACGATCCACCTCCGGCTCGTTACGGAACACATCCAGCACCACCCGCAGGTCGCCCTGGCGACGCAGGCGTTGTTTCAGCGCCACCTCGTCGAGTACCTCGCCACGAGCGGTATTGATCAACACCGTGCCGGGCGCCAGCCCCTCCAGACGCCGCGCATCAAGCAGCTGCCGGGTAGGGTATCGGCCATCGACGGTGAAAGGTACGTGCAGGGACACCAGATCCGCTGTCTCCAGTCCTGCGTCCAGCGAAGTGAACGCCAGTTCCGGCAGTTGATCATTGAAATCGCGCCGCACCGCCGGCGCCGGGCCCCGCCCCTCGACCAGCGGGTCCACGACACGACATGGCATGCCGCGCTGCCGCAGGCGGTGCAACACGCGGGTACCCACATGGCCAGCACCGATCACCAGCACACGCACCGACCGGGGCATGGATAGTTCCTGCACGGCGGCTTCCACGTACGCGGCCACCGCATTGGCATTACAGCCGGCCGCATCGGCCACGACGATGCCGGCC
>JAWLFN010000172.1:0-6031 GCA_041685555.1 Gammaproteobacteria bacterium
TCGTCGGGCGATCCCCAGTTGCCCTGCCCGTCCACCAGCGGGTAGCGATAGCTGAAATCCTGCGCCATCAGCACCATGGCCTCGTAGCAGGCCGAGTCGCCGTGCGGGTGGAACTTGCCGATCACGTCGCCGATGGTGCGCGCCGACTTCTTGAACTTGGCCGTACTCTTCAGGCCCAGCTCGGACATGGCGTAGACGATGCGCCGCTGCACCGGCTTCATGCCGTCGCCGATATGCGGCAGGGCGCGGTCGTTGATGACGTACATGGAGTAGTTCAGGTAGGCCATGCGTGAATAGCTTTTCAGGCCGACCTGTTCCACCCCTTCGGGGCTGACGGTGATGTTCAGTGTCATGGAGTATCCTGTCGCTCAATCAGGGAATCAGATCCGCCTGGTTACCATACTCTTCCAGCCAGGCCTTGCGATCTGCGGCGCGGCGGCGGGCCAGCAGCATGTCCATGGCCTCGGTGGTGTCGGCATGCCCTTCACTGTCGTCATCGCCAAAGGTCAGTTGCACCAGCCGGCGGGTGTCGCGGTTCATGGTGGTCTCGCGCAGCTGCAGAGGGTTCATCTCGCCCAGTCCCTTGAAACGCTGCACGTTGACCTTGCCCTTGCGGTTTTCGGCGGCGATGCGGTCGAGAATGCCGTCCTTTTCTTCCTCATCGGTGGCATAGTACACCTCCTTGCCGATGTCGATGCGGTACAGCGGCGGCAGGGCCATGTAGACCTTGCCGGCCCGGACCAGCGCCGGAAAATGCTTCAGAAACAGGGCGCAGAGCAGCGTGGCGATGTGCAGCCCGTCCGAGTCAGCATCGGCCAGCACACAGATCTTGCCGTAGCGCAGACCCTCCAGATCGTCAGAGCCCGGATCCACGCCCAGCGCCACGGTGATGTCATGCACTTCCTGTGAGCCCAGGATCTCGCCGGAGTCCACCTCCCAGGTGTTGAGGATCTTGCCGCGCAACGGCATGATCGCCTGCGTCTCGCGGTCGCGGGCCTGCTTGGCCGAACCGCCGGCCGAATCGCCCTCCACCAGGAACAGCTCACCGGCGGAAACGTCCCGGGTGGAACAGTCGGCCAGCTTGCCGGGCAAGGCGGGACCACTGGTCACCTTCTTGCGGGCTACCTGGCGCCCGGCCTTTAGCCTGCGCTGCGCGTGACCGATACACAGTTCCGCCAACGACTCGGCCTCGGCCGTGTGCTGGTTCAGCCACAGGCTGAAGGCGTCCTTGACGATGCCGGAGACAAAGGCCGCGCTCTGGCGGGACGACAGACGCTCCTTGGTCTGACCGGAGAACTGCGGGTCGGCCATCTTCACCGACAGCACGAAAGCGCAGCGCTCCCAGATGTCTTCAGGGGTCAGCTTCAGGCCACGCGGCAGCAGGTTGCGGAACTCGCAGAACTCGCGCATGGCGTCCAGCAGCCCGGTACGCAGGCCATTGACGTGGGTACCGCCCAGCGGGGTGGGAATCAGGTTGACGTAGCTCTCGGCAGTGACCTCGCCGCCCTCGGGCAGCCACTGCACGGCCCAGTCGACGGCCTCGGTGTTGCCCTGCATGCTGCCGGTGAACGGCTCCACCGGCAGGGTCGGGTAACCGTCGGTGGACTGCAGCAGGTAATCGGTCAGCCCATCCTGGAAACACCACTCCTCGCTCTGGTCCTTGTCCGCGGGGCTGGCCTTGTCGATGAAGCGAACGGTGAGGCCGGAGCACAGCACGGCCTTGGCGCGCAGCACATGCTTCAGCCGAGGCACGGAAACGCGCGGCGAATCGAAATACTTTTCGTCCGGCAGGAAACGCAGCGTGGTGCCGGTGTTGCGCTTGCCGACCGTGCCGGTCTCTTTCAGCTCGGAGACCTTGTCGCCGTTCTCGAAGCGCATCTCCCAGACCTTGCCGTCGCGCTTCACGGTGATGTCCACGAACAGGGACAGGGCGTTGACCACGGACACCCCCACCCCGTGCAGACCACCGGAGAACTGGTAGTTCTTGCCGGAGAATTTGCCGCCGGCGTGCAGACGGCCGAGGATCAGCTCGACGCCGCTGACGCCATGTTCGGGGTGAATGTCCACCGGCATGCCGCGGCCATCATCGGTAACCTCGATGGTGCCGTTCTTCTCCAGGGTCAGGGTGATCGTGGTGGCATGCCCGCCCAGGGCCTCGTCCACGCTGTTGTCGATGACTTCCTGCGCCAGGTGGTTGGGCCGGGCGGTGTCGGTGTACATGCCGGGGCGGCGGCGCACCGGGTCCAGCCCGGTCAGCACCTCGATGGCATCAGCGGTATAGCGGTCACTCATGGAGTCCCGTTCCTTGTCTCGCCTTGTATTACAGCGGAAGCGGATTGCAGGGCCCGGAATCCGGGCCGTCGGGGATTATACCCGCTGGCAGGGGAGTCAGTAACCGTCCGAGGCGTGATCGACGACCACTTCGAAATCGGGAACCCGTTCCACTCCGGTCTCGATCTGGCCGTCGTCCAGCAATTCCAGCCAGCGGTAGGCCGGTGCCTGTTCATCCAGAGTGAAATCCGTGACGCCAGGCTTGAACTGGATGCAGGTCGAAGGAGTACAGAGAAAGCGGACTCCATCCTCTTCGTAATCCAGCGTCTGGTGAATATGTCCGTGCACCACGCCTCGCACGGAACTGTGCTGGGCCAGGATATTGAGCAGCTCGTCGGCATTGCGCAGCCCGATGCCCTCCATCCAGGAAGCCGTGCCCGGGTGTGGATTGTGGTGGAGACAGACCAGGGTATGGTCAATGTCCGGATCCGCCGCGGCTTCGGTCAGCGCCTGCTGCAGGCGATCCAGCTCGGAGGCAGCCAGGCGCCCGTACACCTCGCCGGCGACACTGGAGTCCAGCATCAGGATCTGCCACCGATTGATCCGGATACACCACCTTGCCGCTTCCCGGCAGACTCCGTTCCGCTCGCTCATCCGCATCATCGCGGCGCGACGGTCATGATTGCCGGGTATCCAGTAGAAGGGCGCGGAGAACCTGCCCATACAATGCGTGAAGCGTTCATAGGCAGCCAGGCTGGCATCCTGGGCGATATCACCAGTAGCCAGAAACAGATCAATGTCCGTTTCCTGCCCGGCCACCAGATCCAGCACACGCTCGAAGCTGTGCTGGGTATTCATCTTCAACAGTTCCGCGTCGCGGTCCCCGTAGAGGTGGGAATCAGTAAGCTGAACCACCCGGACCGATCGCTCATCGGTGCTGTCTGTTGCCATGTCGACCTCTCGATCCCTGCCGTTCACGGCCCGTCACACGGCGCTACTGCTGCCATCTATCCGGAGCCTCCCGCTCCTGCCATTCAGACTGCCTGGAGTATGCGCGGTGCCTCCAGGCTGCCTCCGGCTGACAGGCACAAATCCAGCCATTCTCCCAACAGCTCGTTGATCTGGCTCTTCTCGTCCTGATGATACATCTGGGCATTGGGCGTACCATAGCTGAGACGGAAACCGCTGCGCCCCTGGTAGTTCACCACTTCAGCCGTGGCTGCGTCATGGTAGACGCGCACACCGATCACCGGCGCGCTCAACCACCGACCCAACGCACTGCAGAGACTGAACTCCAGCGTGGCCGTGTACCGGAATCGCTCCAGAATCCGGATACGCACGGTCAGCGGCCTGCCACCAGCCTCGCTGCCTCCCACCCGGAAGCGCCACGTATCCGCATCGTCGCCGACGCCGTCGAACACCGACCCTGTCTCTGTCGGTTCTGTATCATCCGTCAATGATTCTAGATGAGGGATCAGTTTTAGTAAACGGATATAGTTGGCGTCACATTCAGCCATATAGCGCATCAGATCAGCGCGATAACGTCTGGCCATGCTCACTTCCCGGTTTCCTGTCGTGTTTGGACTGGTCTGGCCCCGACATGCGATGCAGGGAAGCTTCATTCAGCAACAGCCACTGGATCGCGATCAGGGTCATGGCATTGTTCAATCGGCCGCGTTCCAGCGCCCCTTCCAGCTCTTCCATGGTCAACCGCATCGGCCGGATGTCCTCGTGTTCGCTGTCCAGTCCGTGGATTCCGCCAACCTGCCCCGCGTCCAGCAGGCCACAGAACAGGGTGATCCACTCATTGCTGCCACCGGGACTGCTCAGATAACCCGGCATCGGTATCAACCGCTCGATACGGCAGCCGGCCTCCTCCATCGATTCGCGGTGGGCAACCTCCGCGGCCTGCTCTCCGGGCTCCACCAGACCCGCCACCAGTTCAAGCAGCCAGGGACTGTCGGGGCTGCCAGGTATCGACTGTTCCACCACATCAACGGCGCCCACGCGACATTGCTCGATCAACACGACCTCACGCCGACGGGGGTCAAACAAGAGCACTCCCACGGCCGGCGGACGCACAAACAGTTCGCGGTCCAGCTCGGCTGTCCAACCGCCTTCATAGCGCCGGTGCCGCAGACGCAGTTTCTCCAGCGAGAAAAACCCGCTGTAGACGGTAGTGCGCTCCAGTACCTGGAGGTCGTCACGAGTGAAACCCGGTTGCAGGTGGTCTGTATTCATGTGACTTGCCGGCCTCTGGTCATGGACCGGCCATTATGCACGGGAAGACCTCAGTTGGAAAACCGGGACAGGCGGTACTGCACCAGTGGCTCCAGCAGACGATAGAACAGCGCGCGGGAGCGCACCGGACGTTCCACGCTGACCAGACAGACACAATCGGTGTCCTGGGTGGCGGTGGGTTGATGCGGCTCGCCAGCATTGCGGACCACGAAATCGCCCTGACTGTAATGGCCTTCGCGGTCGGAGAAGCTGCCCTTGAGCAATACAGTGATTTCCTCGCCGCGATGCTCGTGCTCCGGCATCTGACCACCGGCGCGGATATCGTAGATGGCGGTCTCACGCTCATCGGCGCCCAGATCCACCGGAGCGATCCGCAGGGAACCGCCAAGTTGCACCCAGTTCAGGGCATCCATACCCTGCTGGAACAATCTGGACAATGCCGCGGGCATGCGACCGACCAGGGGGTCGCGCCTGTTCTCGACCCTGTCGAGTGGCGGGCTGACGGACGCTGGCGGATCCGCCGCTTCTTCCTGCTCGATGCGCTGCATCAAGGCCTCGAAGCTGTCGTCTTCCTGATGCTCCGGGGTCAGCCGGTTGAACAGGTGGCTGCCGACATCCGTCAGTTGTTGCACACGCGCACGACACTTACCGCAGTAATGCAGGTGCGCGGAAACACAGAGAGACTGCGACAACGGCAGGCTGCCGGTCGAGAAATCCGTCAGGAAACGTGAATCCGGATGAAATGTAACCATATGCTGGACCTGTCAGTTTATCGGTCGATCATTACCTGGAGTTTGCCCAACGCCAGCCGGATACGCGATTTCACGGTACCCAGCGGCAAATTCAACTCCTCGGCAATCGCACTGTGGGACTTTTCGTCGTAATACGAGAGTCGAAGTAGCTTCGCCTGTTCCTCCGGCAAGACCGCGATGGCATCATGTAAACGTGCGCCGCGTTGATCGTTCTCGACGGCTTTATCGGCGCTGGGCTCGGGCTCCGGCACGAGCGCGGGGTCGTTGGGGTCGATTTCCGGCCTGCGGTCGCGCCGGATCGCGTCGATTCGCTTATTCCGGGCAATCGTGAAAATCCAGGTTCCGACCCCGGCCTGCCGCCGGTCGAAAAGATGCGCGCGCCGCCAGACGGTAAGCATCGCCTCCTGGGCCAGCTCCTCGCATAACGTGTCATCGGCCCCGAGACGCCGCAGATACGCCTTGATGCGCGGCGCGTAGTAGGCGAACAGATCCGCGAAGGCCCGGCGATCCCGGTCCTGCGCGATTCGCTCGACAAGGTTCGCCGCGATTTCCGGTCCGAACACGGGTTGTGGGCTGCTGTCACCATCCATGCCTTTGGTTTTACGGCGGGCAGCCGACTACGAACAACCCATGAATTACGATCAGCCACGTTTCGCGCGTTCTTTTCAGATCGGTTTCCCATAACGAATGGCTTACGAGACGGCATTTGCTTTGGATCACATCGCCGGGGAATTTCGGCCTTGCCCGCTTCGCTTCCGGCAATTGCC
>JAWLFN010000173.1:0-6024 GCA_041685555.1 Gammaproteobacteria bacterium
CGGCTGCGCTATCCATCACTTCGGGCAGTATGGCGGCGGGGATATCGAACAGTTGCAACAGCTCTTCATCCCATCGCTGTGTATGGATGTTGAACAACATGGTGCGGGACGCATTGGTTGCATCGGTGCGATGGCTGCGCCCGCCAGTCAGGTTCCATAGCAGCCAGGTGTCCACGGTGCCGAAGACCAGCTGTCCGGACTCGGCGGAATGGCGGGCACCCGGCACTTCGTCGAGTATCCAGCGGATCTTGCTGGCGGAGAAATACGGGTCGGGAAGCAGGCCTGTCTTGCGCTGAATAAGATCGCCCCTGCCTTCCTGCTCCAGTTGTCGGGCCAGTGCACGGCAGTAATCGCTGGTACGCCGGTCCTGCCAGACGATGGCCCGATGAATCGGCTTGCCGGTGACGCGGTCCCAAAGCAGTGTGGTTTCACGTTGATTGCTGATGCCGATCGAGCGGATTGCTTCTGCCGCGAGCCCGGATTGTTTCAATGCGGTGCGACACGCGCTCAGTGACGTCTGCCAGAGGTCCTCCGGATCATGCTCCACCCAACCGTCACGCGGATAGTGCTGTGGGTATTGCTGCTGACCGGTAGCGATACGGTGACCGGTGGCATCAAAAATGATGGCGCGACTGCTGGTCGTACCCTGGTCGATTGCCATGATGTAATCGGTCATGGTGAAATGCCTGCAATTACAGAATGAGGTGACAGGCATGGTACTACACGCTGCGGGAGATTCGCAGGGACCGGCGCAGCATCCGGGAGAGCCTGGATTCGATCTGCTTGTCATTGGCGGAGGAATCAATGGTGCCGGCATCGCGGCGGATGCCGCCGGGCGTGGGCTGCGTGTGTTGCTCTGTGACAAGGGTGATCTGGCCGGAGGCACTTCGTCCGCCAGCACCAAGCTGATTCACGGCGGGCTGCGCTACCTGGAATATTTCGAGTTCAGACTGGTGCGTGAGGCTTTGATGGAACGGGAGGTGCTACTGGGCATGGCGCCGCACGTCATCTGGCCACTGCGGTTCCGATTGCCACACAGGCCGGGTGTGCGGCCCCGCTGGATGGTCCGGGTCGGACTGGGGTTGTACGACCTGCTGGGTGGACGCCGCAATACATTGCCGGCTTCGCGGGCGATCAACATGAAGGGAGACGGCCCGCTGCGCGAGGAATGGAATCATGGATTTGAATACTCTGATTGCTGGGTGGATGATGCGCGCCTGGTGGTGCTCAATGCCATGATGGCCCGCGAGCATGGGGCCGATATTCGCAATCGGGTCGCATGCACCGGGTTGCGGCAGATGGAGCGGGGCTGGGTGGCCTCTCTGCAGAGTACGGTTGACGGACGGACTGATGAAGTGACCGCGCGCGCGGTGGTCAATGCCGCCGGTCCGTGGGTGGATCAAATCACCGATGCGGTCGGGAGCCCGGCCGACGGGCGTGGAGTCCGCCTCGTCAGGGGTAGCCATATCGTTGTCCGCCGCCTCTATGCAGGCGAACATGCCTACCTGTTCCAGCATGCCGATCGGCGCGTCATATTCGTCATTCCCTATGAAGAGGACTTTACCCTGATCGGCACCACGGAAGTCGACTGTACCGGTGATCCGGGGGACGTGCATATCTCCGGACAGGAAGTGGACTATCTGCTGGAGGCGGTCAACAGTCATTTTCGTGTGCCGGTAACCGCGGACCAGCTCTGCCACAGTTTTTCCGGGGTCCGTCCATTGATGGAAGAGGAGAATGCTTCCGCCACCCGTCTTTCCCGTGATTATCACCTGACGTTCACCCGGGAGCCGGCCCCTCTTCTGACCGTCTACGGTGGCAAGATCACCACCTACCGTCGACTGGCGGAAGCGGCCATGTCCAGGCTGAGCGAGGTCTTCGTCCAAATGGGGGACGACTGGACCGCCGACACCACGCTACCGGGGGGTGACTTCGACTCCCCGTCCGGTCTGCTGACGCGATACCGGTCGCTGTGGCCCTGGCTGCCGGACGCGGTACTCAGGCGTTGGGTCCGCAGTTACGGTACCTGCGCCCTGGATCTGATCGGGGAAGCGACCGCCATTGAGGATATGGGACGGGATTTTGGCGCCGGGCTGTATGAACGGGAAGTGCGTTATCTGCAGACTCGGGAGTGGGCGCTGAGGGCTGAGGATGTGCTGTGGCGACGGACCAAGGTCGGCCTGCATATGACGGCGGATGAGGCGTCGGCATTCAGGACCTGGATGGATGGGGCGGAGCCCGGCCCGGGAGGTCATGATGCGTGAGTTGCGCGGCAGTCGTTGGCTTTCGCCGATTGCGCTGCCATTGCTGATCGCTGCTTGCGCCACGCCCGACCCGCTGTCTGTATTGCCGTCCGCCCGCGAGCGGATGATTGCGCAGATCAGCGATGACGGTTCCAAGTTTTTCGAATTCAACAGAGAACATGTGGCCGATTCCCGGCGGAGGGAGCGGGGGCCCCTGCCAGAGGAGGTGTTGACCCGGCGGGTGGAGGACGTGCTGGCGGAGACCGGTTACTGCCGCGACGGTTTCTTTGAATTGTATCGGCAGTCGGTGAGCGGTGGACTCACCCTGCGCGGAGAGTGTCGGGAGGGCGCCAGTGAGGCAGACCGGATGGCGTTCCCTGATGGAGGGGTGATCTATGCCCGGGATCCGTGATCGGCAGGCCGGCGGATCATTGCGGCTTGCGTAGTCGCAACAGGAACTGATCTGTCCGGCGGGCCTGCATCGGATCGAAAATGGAGCGACGCAGGCTGTCATCGGGTTGCGCCAGCAGTTCGCTATCGGCCTCCACGATGAACCCTGCCGCCTCGGCAACCCGGCGCGCGTCGGATTCCAGCATGCGATGCAGGCGTCGATTGTCCAGGCCGGCCATGCCGGAATGGTCGATGATTCCCAGGATGCCGCCCGGCTTCAGCAGGCCGTGCAACGTCCGCAACAACGCCAGGGCCCGGCCTGGATTGCGATTGTAGTGATCGTGCAGGATCTGCGAGACCAGGACGAAGTCTACGGACTCAGGTGGCAGTCCGGTTTCCGTCATCCGGCGGTCTATCCGCTGTACGTTGTCCAGCGCCCCGTTCTCCAGTTTCCGTGCCAGGGCATCGCCCTGGGTGATATCGCTGCGATCCTCGCCGTAGCGCAGTGCCCGGGGAGAGTTCTGTGCCAGAACCCGTCCCCGCGGGCCCACGGCGTGCGACAGGATCCAGGTGTAATAGCCGCCCGCGGCATACACATCCAGTGCCGTCATGCCGGGCTCCAGTTGCAGGAACTGAAGCACCTCGACGGGTTTGCGATCCGGGTCACGGATGCGGTCGGCGGTCTCGCGCCGAGGGCTGTCCAGTGCGCTCCGCAGGGCCTCTGCATCCAGTGACTGAGCGTGGGTGAAGGGAATGGCAATGAGCAGCAACAGCGTGCCCAGAGAGCGGTGCAGAGTGCTCTGGCTGCGATTTCCGGGAAGCATGACAGTATCCGGGCTGTAGTGAGTGCTTTTTTCAGTATAGCAGTATCCTGCCAGCGCCCGGCAATGCGTGTTAAAATGCATGTTTTGTCAGGCCCCGAGATCATGGATTACCTGCCCTGTGAAGTGCGAGAGCCCCGCCCGGATGTGGTCGCTGATGCCGCCGTGATCTGGTTGCATGGTCTGGGCGCGGATGGCCATGATTTCGCAGCCATCGTCCCCGAACTGAAATTGCCCGGATCCAGTGCCATACGGTTCATTTTCCCGCATGCCCCGGCCATGCCGGTCACCATCAACGGGGGCATGGTCATGCCGGCCTGGTACGACATTCTGGCAATGGAGATACAGCGCCACGTGGATGAAACCCAATTACGTGAATCAGCACGTCGGGTGCATGATCTGGTCAATCGGGAAGTCGAGAGCGGGATCGACGCGGAACGGATCGTGGTGGCGGGATTTTCCCAGGGCGGGGCGGTCGCACTGGAAGCTGGTTTGACCTTCCCAAAGCGCCTGGCTGGGCTGCTGTCATTGTCGAGTTATTTCGCCACGGCCGATTCCATTGATCCGTCGCCGGTCAATCGGGACCTGCCGATACGGATCTGCCATGGCACACAGGATCCGGTGGTGATGCAGTCGCTTGGGCGGCGCAGCGCCGAGACGCTCGAAGCGATGGGCCACCCGGTCACCTATACCACCTATCCCATGGCGCATGCCGTCTGTCCCGAAGAAATCCGTGACATCTCGGAATGGTTACAGACGGTGTTGCCGGTTCAGTAGCCAATACCGCGGGCGATCATCCAGGCCAGCATCGGTATACAGAGCAGCAGGGGCAGTTGCAGGCGCAGGGCGACTATCACCGGACGCGACACCCGCGCGTTTCCGTCCGGGGTGGCAGCGCGTTTCAGGTAGACAGCGGCAGGGAATGAAAGCAGCATCATTACCATGAACAGTGCCAGTTTGGCATGGAATAACGGATTGTGCAGATAGATGTCAGAAGGCCGCCCTGTCGCCAGCCACAATGCCATCCCGGCCAGGGCCACGGCGATGGCGGCGATGAGCTGCACCAATAACATTCGGTTCAATGAGCGGCGATCATCGGGGGACGGTTGCCGGGAAAAGCCCAGTTGGGTGACCAGGATGGCCATGCCCAGTATCAGGGCAGCCAGCAGATGCAACATGCGGATGATGGTGAATGACATCGGTATGGATTCCGGTGGCAATGAGACGGCAGTCCGCGAACGCTCCAGCAAGAACGGGGTCACGGTATTCGACATACTATTGTGGCATAAAGACGACCGCTACCGGGGTGCCGGTGGCACCCGGTTTTCACGATCACTACAAGAGAGCACGCAATCATGAGCGGTATGGATACACCACGGCAACCACTGGTGGACCTGGACAGGGACGAGGCCGACCTGGCCGGTCTGGGTCTTCGCGAGCGCAAGAAGCGGCTGCGTCTACGTCGTATTGTCCACGCGGCAGAGGCCCTGTTCATGGACAAGGGGTTCACCAACACCACGATCCAGGACATAGCGGACAGAGCCGGGGTGGGGCTGGGCACACTGTACCTGTATGCCCGCAGCAAGGAAGATCTGCTGGTGCTGGTGTTCAAACAACATATCCTCAGGATGATCGATCACGCCTTTGAATGCGTGGATCCCGAAGACGGGCTGCTCGACCAGATGATGACGTTCTTCGATGAGCACATTGAATACCACAAACAGGATCCGTCGCTGTCCCGGACGGTATTGAAAGAGCTGTCCTTCTCCAGCACGGAGCAACGCCGCCAGGATATCGAACAGATCATGCAGGCGTCGTATGCCAAGCTGAGGGAGTTGATTGAACTGGCCGCCTCCCGACAGGACAGCAACCAGCCCTACCCCGGAACCACGGCCTGGAGTGCGTTCGCGCTCTATTATCATCTGCTGCAGGGCTACCTGTGCGGCTT
Organism: Gammaproteobacteria bacterium; assembly: GCA_041685555.1. Classification (GTDB taxonomy): domain Bacteria; phylum Pseudomonadota; class Gammaproteobacteria; order Pseudomonadales; family Pseudohongiellaceae; genus PWQG01. The sequence goes on from JAWLFN010000173.1 coordinate 5,403, forward strand.
TCTGGATGAATCGGCGTTTCGGAAGACGCTTCGCAATGGCCTTTCCATGTTGTTAGGCCTGCCTCCCCACCAGTATGACGTGAACGGACCGCATTCCATCGCGTGAACCCCCACTCCGGTCGATTCCGATGGCGCTGGCGCGCAGCGATAGTGCTATTATCCTGTTGCTGAATGCATTCAATTCCATCATTGTCATTGATGAGTGACTGTGTTCTCGTTTATCACTCATCGGTGCTGGAGGAATGAATATGGCTGGCTGGCTGAAAATTCGCAGGAAGGTACTGGCCGTGGTTGCAGTCGCGTCGCTGGCATCCGGGTGGGGTGAGCTCCAGGCCTCCGAGCTGGTAGGTGATTTTGCGCTGCTTGATCAGGAGGGTTACTTCCATCACATGGCCTGGTATGACAATAACGAAGCCATCGCCTTCCTGGTGCAGGCCAATGGGGCGACGGACACGGAAGCGGCTCTGCCCGACTTCCTGGCGGCCCGGGACGGCTATGAGGACCTCGGCATACAGTTCATGATGATAAATCCTCTTGGAGAGGATCGTGACGCAGTCCGACAACAGCTGAGTGCCTGGGGCGTTGACGGACGGCTGCCCACGCTGATCGACGATGCCCAGAC
>JAWLFN010000174.1:0-6024 GCA_041685555.1 Gammaproteobacteria bacterium
CAGCGATACGCCGCTGCGCATGGCCATCATCGATGACGGCCCGGGCATTCCTCCACAGGTCATGGAGAACATGGGAGAACCCTTCATCTCGACCCACAAGGACAGCATGGGTCTGGGGATTTTCCTGGCCAATGCCGCCGTCCGCCGCTGCGGCGGTTCCATCCAGATGTTCAATCTGCGGCAGGGTGGAGCGACCACATTGATTCTGCTGCCGTTGCTGAAACAATCTGAGGGAAGGGACTTACGAGATGAGTGACCACAATATACTGCTGGTGGAAGACGATGAGGTATTCGCTCGCGTAATCAGCCGCGCCATGGCGCATCGCGACTATGCAGTCCATCATGCCCCTGACGCCGATTCAGTCCCCGCCCTGCTCCGCGAGCACCACTTCGACTGGGCGATACTGGATCTCAACCTGGGCGGACATTCCTCCCTGTCGCTGATCCCGGAACTGAAACATCATCACCCGGGCATCAAGATACTGGTGTTGACCGGGTACGCCAGCATCGCCACCGCGGTGGAAGCGATCAAGCTGGGCGCGGCCAATTACCTGGCCAAGCCGGCTGATGCCGACGAGATCCTGGCCGCGCTGACCGCGGCACCCGCGGAGGGCGGACCGGCCACGGAACCGGAGATACAGGAACGCATGTCCGTGCGGCGCCTGGAATGGGAACATATCCAGAAAGTACTGAAAGAAAACGATGGCAATATTTCCGAAACCGCCCGCCAGCTCAGAATGCACCGCCGCACCCTGCAGCGCAAACTGCAGAAACGGCCAGTGTCGAAATAAGAAGAGGTCAGCGTCCCCTGCGGATCACGAACAGTGCCAGCAGACTCAAAACCAGCCCCAGCCACTCCGCCACATAGATCTGCAGTACCACGGTATTGTAGGCCTGCTCCACCAGAATGCCCCAGCTACGCACCAGCACCAGCGTCACATAACTGATGGCCATCATGGCGAGCCCCGGAGCTCGCCAGTCCCGTATCCAGGCGCAGAGCGCGAAAAACAGGGCCATTGCCCCCATAAGACCGACGTAGGCCGTACGCAACTCCGTGAACCCCGCATTGGAGCGCCAACTGATTTCCAGGGCCCGGAACCATTCCAGTGGCGCACTGATGAATAACCAGGCCACCACGGCATACAGCAATGCATTGATGACAAGCAGCGTGGCGGGAAACAGATGAGTCGGCATCGGGCAATATCCTGCAGGGTCAATGTGTATTACGCATCTTATAACGAAGCTCCGGAACGGTGCCAGAGGTGTATATACGGTAGAAAGACGGTTTTTTTCGGCAGACCACCACTCCAATGCGTCGACTGTGACGTAATGTCAAACGATTGGCCCCGATACGGGGTTACAATACCGCTTACTACAGACAAACCCATTTTACTTTACGCTTCCGGAGCCCGATGTGAACGTCCGCCACCTTGTAGCACTGTCCCTCTTTGGACTGATGGTCGTATGGATGGTTCTGCCACGAGAGCACACCGCGCCGGCCCCCTATTCCGCGCCCCAGCGCGACAACACCGTCTATGCTCTGTCAGCCGACGATGAGCAGCCGGAAGACAGCGATACCATTGCTGTGCGGGTCGAGCGGATCAGCAGGGAAAATTTCCAGCAACGCGTCAGCGTACGGGGCCGGACACGGGCCGAGCGCTACGTGCCCGTCCGTGCCGAGGTCTCCGGACAGATCACGGAAACACCAGTGGATCGCGGAGAGCGGGTGCAGCAGGGGGACCTGCTCTGCCGGTTGGAGATCAACGCCCGCGATACCGATCTGCAGGAAGCGATCAGTCGCGAGGAGCAGGCCCGCATGGAATACGAGGCCGAACTGGATCTGCAGGAGCGTGGCCTGCAGGGTCGCGTGGCCATCGCCCAGCGCAAGGCCACCCTGGATGCAGCCACGGCGGCCGTCGCCCGGGCCCGACTGGCACTGGAACGCACCGAGATCCGCGCCCCCTTCAGCGGCATCATGGAAAGCCGCGAGGTGGAGGTGGGGGACTATCTGGATCCGGGTGCGGAATGCGCTACCGTCATGGACGACGATCCGATGCTGGTGGATGGCATGGTACCGGAACACCAGATCGGTCAGATCAGTGACGGCGCCGATGTGCAGGGCAGGCTCATCACCGGAGAATCGATCCGTGGCCGTGTCACCTATCTTTCGCGAGCCGCCGATCCAGTAGCCCGCAGTTACCGCATTGAGGTCGAACTGAAACCGGAACCCGGCGAGGCCATCATCCGTCAGGGGGTAACTGCGGAGATTTTCGTGGCTTCCACGGAGATCATGGCACACCTGGTCCCTTCTTCGGCCCTGACACTGAATGATGACGGCAACCCTGGCCTGAAGACGGTAAACCGGGACAGCGTGGTCGAATTCCATCCGGTGTCGATCGTGGGCGAGGAAACCGGCATGGGCCGGACCGGGTTCTGGGTCACTGGCCTCCCGGAGACCGCCACGGTGGTCACCCTGGGACAGGAACTGGTGTTCCCCGGACAGACCGTACGTACCGACTTCTCCACCACGAACTGATCACGGACCCGGACCATGCGATATCTAAAGGCGTCAGTCTCTCACGCGCGGACCACTCTCAGCATCTTTGTGGTGGTGGCTCTGGTTGGCCTGGTCTCCTACCGCACGATTCCGGTGGAACTGAACCCGGACGTCACGGTACCCGTGATCATTACCACCATTGCCCTTCAGGGCATCTCCCCGGAGGACGCCGAACGACTGCTGGCACGCCCCACTGAAATCGAATTGAAAAATGTTGATGGCATTGAACAGATCCGCTCCTTTTCCAATGAGGGCGCTGCCACCATCATCACCGAGTTCGATGTCAGCTTCGACCCTGATCTGGCCCTGAACGATATCCGCAGCGCCATTGACCGGGCCAAGGCCCGATTCCCGCAGGAAACCGAGGAGCCGATCATACAGGAGGTCTCGGCGGCCACCGTCCCCGTGGTACAGATTGCCATCAGTGGCGAGGGCGTGCCGGAACGCACGTTATTGCAGACCGCGCAGGACCTGCAAAGAGAAATCGAGAACCTGCCGGACATCCTGTCCGCCGACATGATCGGCGCCCGCGAGGAACTGCTGGAAGTCATCATCGATCCGGGACAGCTGGAGACCTATGGCCTGACCAACAACCAGGTGGTGCAGGCCGTCAGCGACAACAACCGACTGATCCCGGCCGGCATGATCGATACGGGTCAGGGCAGCTTCTCGGTGAAGCTGCCCGGCCTGATCGAGACAGCCGATGATCTGTATAATCTGCCGATTGCCGCCAATGAGGATGGCGTGCTGGTATTGAGCGACATCGCCGAGGTACGCCGCACGTTCAAAGACGCCGAGCGCTATGCCTACGCTAACGGACAACAGTCCATTTCCCTTGATGTACAGAAACGCAAGGGTGCCAATCTGATTGCCGCCATGGACGAGATCGATCTACTGGTGCGGGAAACCCGCCAGATACTGCCGCCGGCCATCGAGATTTCCTACCTGAACAACACCATCCCTCTTGTCATTGAGCAGGTGTCGGGGCTTCAGGGCAACATGGCGACGGCCATGTTTCTGGTGCTGACGGTGGTGATCGCGGCGGTAGGGGTGCGCTCCGGCATCCTGGTCGCACTCAGTGTACCCTTCTCGTTCTTCTTTGCCTTCATCGTGATTTCATCGCTGGGCTTCACCTACAACTTCATGGTGATTTTCGGTCTGCTGCTGGGACTGGGCATGCTGATTGATGGCTCCATCGTCATGGTGGAGTTTGCCGACCGCAAGATGGCGGAAGGCTATTCGCGACGCGACGCCTACCAGGAAGCCGTCAACCGCATGTTCTGGCCGATTCTGGCCTCGACATCCACAACGCTGGCCGCGTTCCTGCCCATGATATTCTGGCCCGGCGTATCAGGAGAGTTCATGCGGTACCTGCCCATCACCGTGTTTGCGGTGCTGGTCGGAGCCCTGTTCTACGCCCTGTTGTTCGCCCCGACTCTGGGCGCGCTGTTCGGACGTTCAAGCACCGCCGACTCGACCGCCGGCAATGAGCAGCTGCGAGAGCTGGAGACCGGCGACCCGACGCGGATGGGTGGCATCACCGGTCTGTACGCGCGCGTGCTGAAAGTGGCTGTGGGAATGCCTGGGGTGGTGTTCCTTGCCAGCGTCAGTTCACTGGTGCTGATCATCGTCGCCTATCTGAATTTCGGCCGCGGCGTGGAGTTCTTCACCTCCGTGGAGCCCAACCAGACCCAGGTACAGATTTTTGCCCGCGGCAACCAGTCTCCGGAAGAAATCCGTGACATCGTGCTGGACGTGGAGTCCCGGATCCGTGACATCGGCCACTACAAGAACATGGTCACGCAGACCGGCGCGGGCCGCAGCCTGGGCGGCGGGCAGGGTGCGGCACCCGACCTGGTGGGGACCATCTTCCTGGAGTTCACCGACCGCCGCGAACGAGCAATCGACGGGTTCGAGGTGGAAAACCTGTACCGGGAGGCAATATCCGATCTACCCGGCATTTCCGCCGAGATTTCCACCCCGGAACAGGGGCCTCCGGTCGGCAAGGAACTGCAGATCGAGTTCTACGGTGATGACCTGGAGGCGCTGATCAGCGAGGCCCGCCGGGTTCGCGACCACATGGAGAACGGCATGGAGGGTCTGATCGACATAGACGATACCACCCCGGTCCCGGGCATCGAGTGGACCATCTCCGTGGACCGGGCCCGTGCCGCCATGTCCGGTGCCAACATCAACGAGATCGGCGCCGCCGTGCAGTTGCTCACCAATGGCGTCATGATGGGCGAGTACCGGCCTGACGACAGCGAGGAAGAAGTCGACATCCGGGTCCGCTACCCGGAGCGTTATCGCGGCGTGGAAATGATCGATGACATCCGCATAAATTCCTCGCAGGGTCTGGTGCCGATCAGCAGTTTCATCACCCGACAGGCGGGCGAGGCGGTCAGCTCGATCCAGCGGGTCGATGGCACGCGGGTAGTCTATGTCCGGGCCAATCCGGCGCCCGGATACCTGACCGATGACAAGGTACAGGAGCTGGAGCAATGGTTTGCCGAAAACCCCACACCGCTAAATGTCAATTATCGCTTCCGGGGCGCCAACGAGGAACAGCAGGAGTCTTTCGCGTTCCTGCTGCAGGCCTTCCTCGTGGCGCTGTCGATGATGGCCATTCTGCTGGTCACCCAGTTCAACAGTTTCTATCAGTCCGTGTTGATCCTGTCCTCAGTGATGTTGTCCACGGCCGGAGTGTTGCTGGGCCTGTTGATCACCGGAAAGACCTTCAGCGTGATCCTGACCGGAATTGGCATCGTGGCGTTGGCCGGCATCATCGTCAACAACAACATCGTGCTGATCGACACCTTCAACCATCTGCGCAACAAGTATCCCCAATGGACCATCACCGATGTGATCGTGCAGACGGGAGCGCAACGGTTGCGTCCGGTCTTCCTGACCACTTTCACCACGGGGTGTGGGCTGCTGCCGCTGGCGCTGGGCATCTCGGTGGATCTGGTCAATGGAGAAATTGAAGCCGGCGGCCCGATCAGTTCCCAGTGGGAAGCGCTGGCCAGTGCCATTGTGTTCGGTCTGTCCTTTGCGACGCTGCTGACCCTGATCGTGACCCCGGCCATGCTGGCCATGCCGGAGCGTCTGCGGCAGATAGTCAGAGGACTGCCATTGCCAGGACGGCGAAATCACCCCACGGATGGACATGCCGCTAGCCACTGAAGCCGGCGACACTCTATTACAATACCGGGGTGATTGTAGCGACATCTCAGGGATTGCAATAGAGTGTCACTCAGGGCTCAACCGCTCACGGACCGCGTGCTAGTATCCTTTCGTCCGCCGGCACTGCCTGTCCTGCTCCGTGCCGCGGACCGCCGGATCACCGGGGATGGAAAGTGGATCTTTGTTCCCCCCTATTGATCATGCAGCACTGGTTGCTTTCTGGACCCGGTCCGGCACTCTTCGATCACGTCAGCGATAGGTCCGGTTCGCGACCCGCGTCTCCA
>JAWLFN010000175.1:0-5990 GCA_041685555.1 Gammaproteobacteria bacterium
CAGTACGCCTGGCTGCGGGTACTGCACGGCATTGGTGTCCTGGAACTCGTCCACCAGGATATGCCGGAAGCGGCGCTGGTAGTGGGCCAGCAGTTGCGGATGGTTCAGCCACAGCTCGTGGGCACGCAGCAGGATCTCGGCGAAATCCACCATGCCGCCCCGGTTGCAGGCCTCTTCATAGGCGCGGTACACGGTCAGCATGGTGCGGGTGTAGTCATCGCCGAAGTGCTCGATGTGAGCGGCGCGCAGCCCTTCATCCTTCTGCCCGTTGATGTACCACTGGATCTGGCGCGGTGGCCATCTGTCGTCATCAATGCTCAGCTGCCGGCACAGACGTTTGACCAGGCGCAGCTGATCATCGCTGTCCATGATCTGGAAGGTTTCCGGCAGACCCGCCTCCTTCCAGTGCATGCGCAGGAGCCGGTGGGCCAGGCCATGGAAGGTGCCTACCCACATGCTGCCGGCCGGCTGCCCCAGCAACTCCTCGATCCGGGCACGCATCTCGCGCGCCGCCTTGTTGGTGAAGGTCACCGCCATCACGCCGAAGGGCGAGACATTCTCCACCTGCAGCAACCACGCGATGCGATGCACCAGAACACGGGTTTTGCCACTGCCGGCGCCGGCCAGCACCAGCATGCTGCCTGCCGGCGCGGCCACGGCCTGGCGCTGTTCGTCATTGAGGGGGTCGAGAATCGCTGAAACATCCATAGGCGCAGTATTCTAGGCGACGTCCTGGACATTGTATACGTGAAAGTCGGTACTCGCCCGCTGTCGGCGCGATCCGGCACCGGAGTCCCGGGGTTGTGTATCGAACAGATGATCGGTTTCCGCTTTTTCGCCTCCTCGCATACTGGTAGAATGACCGCCTTTTCTCACTATGATGATTGCAGCCGGGGGCAGAAGTTATGGCAGCTGATGACGCCAGTTTCGAGTGGCAGGATCCGTTTCTCATGGACAGCATGCTGACGGAAGACGAACGCATGATCCGGGATACGGCCCGCCAGTACGCCCGTGGCAAACTGCTGCCGCGCGTGCGCGAGGCCTACCGGAACGAGCATACCGATCCGGAGATCTTCCGCGAGATGGGTGAGCTGGGTCTGCTGGGTCCGGCCCTGGAAGGCTATGGCTGTTCGGGCACCAACTATGTGAGCTACGGTCTGATCGCGCGCGAGGTCGAGGCGGTGGACTCCGGTTACCGGTCCATGATGAGTGTGCAGTCCAGCCTGGTCATGCATCCCATCCACCAGTTCGGCACCGAGGCGCAGAAGGAAAAATACCTGCCGAAACTGGCCTCCGGCGAGTGGATCGGCTGTTTCGGTCTGACCGAACCCGACTACGGCAGCGATCCGGGTGGCATGGTGACCCGTGCCCGCTCCGTGGAGGGCGGCTACAGTGTCAGCGGCGCCAAGACCTGGATCAGCAATTCTCCGATTGCCGACGTGTTCGTGGTCTGGGCCAAGGACGATGAAGGCAAGATCCGCGGCTTCATCCTGGACAAGGGCATGAAGGGACTGTCCGCGCCCAAGATCGAGGGCAAGCTGGCCCTGCGAGCCTCCATCACCGGTGAGATCGTCATGGAGGAGGTGTTCGTCCCGGAAGAGAACCTGTTGCCGGGAGTCGAGGGCCTGAAGGGGCCTTTCAGCTGCCTGAATTCCGCCCGTCTCGGTATCGCCTGGGGCGCACTGGGCGCGGCCGAGACCTGCTGGCTGACGGCCCGCCAGTACACCATGGACCGCAAGCAGTTCAATCGCCCGCTGGCCGCCAATCAGCTGATCCAGAAGAAGCTGGCCGACATGCAGACCGAGATCTCCCTGGGGCTGCTGGGCTGTCTGCAGGGCACGCGCCTGAAGGACGAGGGACGCATGGCGCCGCCGCTGATCTCCCTGCTCAAGCGCAACTCCTGCCTGAAGGCGCTGGACGTGGCGCGCAATGCGCGGGACATGCTGGGTGGCAATGGCATCTCGGATGAGTATCCGGTGATGCGGCATGCGCAGAACCTGGAGGTGGTCAATACCTACGAGGGGACGCAGGATATTCATGCTCTGATCCTGGGGCGGGCGCAGACGGGCCTGCAGGCATTCACGGGCTGATTCCCTCCATTCCGGCCCGAGGCCGTCTGTACGGGGGAGAGGAGCGGGCGGACGGCTTCACGGGATCGGCCATCGGCGAGTTCAGGCTCTGAGTGTCAGGATCCTTCGGGCTCCGTTGAGGACGATGACGCCGACAATGGTGCCGATGATCAGGTCCGGGTAGTTGGAGCCGGTCCAGGCGACCAGTGCGCCGGCGCAGATGACACCCAGGTTGATCACCACGTCGTTGGCGGAGAAGATCCAGCTTGCTTTCATGTGCGCGCCGCCCTCGCGGTGCCTGTGGAGCAGGATCAGGCAGGCGGTATTGGCGATCAGGGCGATGAAGGCGATACCCATCATGACCAGGGATTCGGGTTCGCTGCCGAACAGCACCCGACGTCCGACTTCCGCCAGTACGCCGAACGCCAGGATCAGTTGCAGCACACCGGCCAGCCGCGCGGCCCGAACCTGTTTCTTGATGCTGTGCCCCACGGCATACAGTGCCACTCCGTACACGGCGGCATCCGCAAGCATGTCCAGCGAATCGGCGATCAGTCCGGTGGACTGGGCCATCAGACCGGCGGTCATTTCCACCACGAACATCACGGCATTGATGATCAGCAACAGCCGCAGGGTGCCGGCTTCCTCACTGGCCGAAACGATAGCGTCTGACGCTTTCCGCATCGATTCAGGATCGGCGACCCGCGTCTCCTGCAGTGCCGCACCCAGTTTCAGAGTCTCCAGCTTTTCAGTAATGGGATCCGCTGCACCCTCATGCACGACCTCCAGACGCTGACCGGCCAGATCAAAGGAAAGACCAAGAATTCCCTCAACACCCTCCAGCGCCAGCCGGATCATCCGTTCCTCCGACGGACAGTCCATTTTCGGCACAACATACCTACTGATCCAGGGCCCGCTCATAAGCTACGGTTCACCACTGCTGCTTTTCACACCACGACTCCAGGTGCAGAGAAACGATCATTGTCATTCTGAATCATTTCCATACAAGTGTTGAATATACCGTAGAGTAAGGGAATGGTACCGCTGTCAGGTCTTGTGCTACATCGGGCGGTCGGGCGCGGCGCTGATGCCGTGACGGATCAATCAGGCCATGCTTTGGCCGGCCCCCGAAAACGGATAGACACGGACAACTCCGCGAGCCGGTCCCTCGGCGAGCGCTTGGGAGTCCGTTTTCGGGGGCCGGACAATGGCCGATCCGTCACGGCATCAGCGCCGCGCCCGACCGCCCGATGTAGCACAAGACCGGAACGGAGGGTAATCACCCGGAAGAAATCAGGTGCCGAGAATCACCCCGACAAAAATGACCAACCCGACCCAGTGATTGCTCAGAAACGCCCGAAAACACCCATCCACATCACGATCCCGGATCAGCCACTGCTGATACCCCAACAGCACCGCGCCCGCCATCAGACCGAGATAATACATCGCGCCGAGCTGAAACTGCAGGCCGGCCAGCAGCAGCGCGCCCAGGAACATCAACTGCAGTACCGCGATCATGGCCCGGTCCGCATCGCCGAACAGGATCGCCGTCGATTTGACGCCGATTTTCAGGTCGTATTCCCGGTCCACCATGGCGTACTGGGTGTCGTAGGCCACCGTCCAGAGACAGTTGGCGACGTACAGCAACCAGGCCTCTGGAGGCAGCGCATCGGTCTGGGCGGTGAAGGCCATCAGGATGGCCCAGGAAAAGGCCATGCCCAGCACCACCTGGGGCAGGTGAGTATAGCGCTTCATGAAGGGATATACGGAGGCCAGCGCCAACGCGCCGAACGCCATCAGGAAGGTCAACCGGTTGGTGAACAGGAGCAGGAAGGCGCCGATGGCGGTCAATATCAGAAAGCATTGCAGGGCCTCGTTCCGGCTGACGCGTCCGGTGACGATAGGGCGGCCTTCGGTGCGCAACACATCACCATCTACATGGCTGTCGGCGAAGTCGTTGATGCAGCAGCCCGCGGCGCGCATGACGATGGTGCCGAATGTGAAAACCACCACCAGGGACAGGGCGGGTCGACCCTCGCCAGCGATCCACAGTGCTCCCAGCGTGGGCCATAACAACACGAAAATACCGATCGGGCGGTTCAGCCGGGTCAGGTGGATGAAGTCGGGCAGGCGGGGCCAGCGTGATTGCAGGCGTTCCACCAGCGCAGGTAGCGGGTTCATGGTGTCATTCCGTCACGTGATGTCTTCCACACCGTTGGCAATCCCGCGGCCGGGTTGGCAGGGCAACCGGTCACGGGAGCCGCGAGGTGTCGGACAAGGTATCATAAATCCGGTGGACTTTTCGCCAGTCGGTCAACCGGGCACTGTTGCCGACAGGCCCCTTCAACTGCCCAGCTGTTTTGCCATGACAGGAATATCCGGTGAACCGGCCACCCTGGTAACGGCCTCGCCGGCATCCCGCGGGTCCAGTCGGTATCGTTCATACAGCGCGTCCGGGACCCGTTCCGGGGGCGCATCGCCAATGCCGTGATCGCGCAGAAGCCGCAATGCGATCAGTATCAGGTGCGCGTAGACGGCGTGGTTTCCGTCATACTCGGGATCATGCTGCCAGCGCAGCGCGACCGAGAGCTCTTCCGGCATGCTCCAGCATTGCATCAGCCAGGCACTGATCTGTTCGCGACTGACGCCGACCAGGTGGTGATCGATGGCCACATGGCTGATCGACGGGTTGGCTTCGGCGTAGCGACAGATCCTTGAAAAATGCGGTGGAAACAGGTGGGCCAGTACCAGATAGCCGAAATTGTGCAGCAGACCGGACAGGTACGCCAGGCCATGGACGGGACGCTTGCCCGGCGGCAGCAACCGCACCAGTGATTCAACCGCCGTGGCGCAGTAGGCTGCCTGCAACCAGTAGGGTGTATCACCGTACACGCGTTCCCCGGGTACGGAGACCGTTCTTCCCAGTATCAGTCCCACGGCCAGGTTGCTGACCAGTTCGAAGCCCAGGACGCGGACGATGGCATCATGCACCGAGTCGATCGAACCGGCTGCCGCATAGTACGGCGATGCGGCCCAACTCACCACCTGGGCGGACAGCGATGGGTCGGATTCCACAATGTTGGTGAGCTCTATGGCGGACGCATTGGGATTGCCGCGCAGACGCAGGATCTTTTCAGCGGTGGCCGGAAACGGCGGTAACTCCAGCGTCTCTTCCAGGCGCTGTCGGATACGCAGGGCAGTGAACTGTTGTAGGGAGGCGGTGATCTGTCGTTGGTCGTCGGACGCATCCGCCACTTCCGGGCGGAGATTCTCCGGCGCCACGGAAACGCTGGCATGGCTGACCCGATAACGATGTTCGCGCAGGCTTTGCATCAACGATGCCAGCGTGAAAGCGTCCTCGCCGGCCTGCGTCTCCACGGTCCCGATGAGCGTCAGCGGTTGATCCCGCGGTATTGTGCTGTCGACCAGCATTGGCAGCCGGAAGCAACCGGCGGGCGTCTCCATGGCGTTCAACTGGTGGCGCCGGATCACCGCTGCCAGCTGTTCCTGGGGCACCGCCAGCAGATCACGCCCGGTCTGCTTCTGAACGGCATCGACGTCCAGCATCGCGTCCCGGGCCAGCAGGACCTGCAGGCAACCGGACCGGTCCTGAAGCAGGACATTGCGGACAGGACCCGGGGCGGATTCATTGTTGTGCATGGGACTTCCCTGCGGCGGATATGAGTGGGCCGGCGACAGCACCGGTCATCAGCACAGCGGATTATATCGGACAATGACAGAAAAATTCAGGTGCCAGATGCATCTTTATCAGTGTCAGACATTACCGTACAGTTCTCTTTCTCCCAGCCACCTACGGATCAAGGGGTCAACGTGCCGCGGATGCTCATGCAAGAGGCGGTCCGCGGGAGTCAGTGTCAGGGCGAGCAGCTCTCCGTCACGCTCCAGGTCAGCCACCCGGAA
>JAWLFN010000011.1:0-23941 GCA_041685555.1 Gammaproteobacteria bacterium
GATGCCGCCATCTTCATTGCCGTGGCCATCATGGTCGAGAATGCGCTGCACCCATTCGCGGCGTACGTCGCGGTCCGAGCAGTTGGACAGGATGGCGGCGTCCTTGATCGGGATGCTGGTCTGATAGTAGAAACGGTTGGCCACCCAGCCGCGGATCTGTTCGCGGGTGGCATGACCGGTGTTCATCATCACATGATAGGGGTGATTGATGTGGTACAGGCGGCCCTTGTCGCGAAGACGCTGCTCGAATTCTTCTCGGCTCCATGCGTGATTCATGGTGTATGCTCTTTCTCCAGCTTGCGGGCGTTGCCCGGATTACGGAAGGTCAGCGGCCGGACTTCGCCTTCGTCCGGTTGCTGTGCGGCCGCAATGGCTTCCTCGATCAGATGGTGGTCCGGTGACAGTGCGCAGACCGGGTCCGTGGCACGTTCGTCTCCGGTCAGCAGATAAGCCTGGCAGCGGCAGCCGCCCAGGTCGATCTCCTTCTCCGGGCAGCTTGCGCAGGGTTCTTTCATCCACGAGGTACCTCGGAACCGGTTGAACAGGTCGGAATGGTGCCAGATGTCATGCAGACTGTCCTGCTTCACATTGGGAAACGTCAGGCCCTCGATCACCCCGGCGCTCTGACAGGGCATCACATCGCCTTCCGGTGTCACGGTCAGGAACGTGGTGCCCCAGCCATTGCTGCAGCGTTTGGGGCGGTCGTCATAGTAGTCGGGGGCGACAAAGAACACCTTCATGCGCTCGCCATGCTTTTCACGGAAACGGTTGGTGGCGTCTTCGCCTTCCTGCAGCTGTTCGCGGGATGGCATGAGTTGATCCCGGTTGTGCAGGGCCCAGGCATAGTACTGTGTGTTGGCCAGTTCCACGAATTCCGCGCCCAGTTCGTGGGCCAGTTCCAGGAACGGGGTGACCTGATGGATGTTATGACGATGCAGCACGAAGTTGAGTCCCAGCGGAATGCCCTGGGCGATGACCTCGCGGGTCATGGCCAGTTTGTGCGCGAAGCTGTCACTACCGCCGAAACGCGCATTGGTTTCCTCGTCGGCTCCCTGGAAACTGATCTGGATGTGGTTCAGCCCGGCATCGCGGAACTGGCGCACTTTTTCGGCGGTCATTCCCAGCGCGGAAGTGATCAGGTTGCAATAGAATCCCATCCGACCCGCTTCCTGCATCAGTTCCAGCAGATCCTGGCGCACCAGCGGTTCGCCGCCCGAGAAACCCAGTTGCACGGCGCCCAGTTCTCGCGCCTGACGCATGACTGACAGCCATTGCTCGGTACTCAGCTCCTGCTTGCGGGAGGCCGGCAGCTGCAGCGGGTTGGAGCAGTAGGGGCATTGCAGTGGGCAGGCATAGGTCAGTTCGGCCAGCAGCCACATAGGGATATTGTCGGTCATGATTCGGCCCTCGAATTACTGTGGATCAGGGCAGTATCCGGATCCACTCCTGGCGTTGTGCTTCCTGCAGGAATTCCCTGACATCGTCCGGTAGAGTCGTGGCGTCGGGGTAGGCCTGTTGCAGCTCCCCGACCAACCCGGATACGGTGCGTTCGGTCTGGCAGCGGCTCAGGATCTCGTGTGCCGTATCGCTGAGCTTCACCAGCCCCTCCGGGTACAACAGTACATGACAGTTCTGCGCCGGTTCCCATTGCAACCGGTAACGGGGGTTGAGCTGGATGCGCTGATCGGTGTCGCTCATAACTCGATGTCCATGCCGTCGTAGGCCACCTCGATCCCTTCCTCGACCAGGGTCTGGCGCTGCCGCGAGTCCTCGTCCAGGATCGGGTTGGTGTTGTTGATATGGATCAGGATCTTGCGCGGCCGGGTCATCGGGCGTAATACCTCAATCATGCCGTTCTCACCGGATTGCGGCAGGTGCCCCATGTCCGCGGCCTTCTTCTCTCCCAGACCGACGCTGGCCATTTCATCTTCCTGCCAGAATGTGCCATCCACCAGCAGGCAGTCGGCGGATTGCATCAGTTCCCTGGTGGGTTCGGTAAGATTGCCCAGGCCGGGCGCGTAGAACAGCCGGCGACCACTGCGTGTATCCGTGATCAATACGCCGATATTGTCGCCAGTGTGCGGATCATGGCGGTGTGGCGAATAGGGTGGGGCTTTGCCGTCCACCGGAATGGCCCGGAACTGCAGCTCCTTGATGCCCCTGATACTGAAGTCGCTACCATCCAGCGGAATCGGGTTGTACTTCAGGCCGCCGTTCCAGTGGGTCAGCATGGGAAACAGCGGGAATCCGGTGCTGAGGTCTTCATACACCATATCACTGCAATAGACTTCGTGCGGACAGCCCTCGCGCAGCATCAGCAGTCCTGTGGTGTGATCGATCTGCGAATCCATCAGCAGTATGGCCCGTATCGCGGAGTCGCGTTCGCTGCGACCCGGCTGCAGGGCCGGAAATTCGCTGATCTGGGTCAGGATGTCGGGCGAGGCGTTGAACAGGACCCAGCTTTCACCGTCCCCCGAGATGGCGATGGAGGACTGCGTGCGGCGGGTGGCCCGCAGGGTGCCCTCGCGCAGGCCCCGGCAATTGCGGCAGTTACAGTTCCACTGGGGAAATCCGCCACCGGCGGCGGCTCCCATGACATGCACAAACATGGCTGCTCCTCAGCGCGTGGTGGATGATTCCTTCATGGTTCTGATGGTTACGGGCAGGAAAACGATGTTGCGAGGCAACGATCATGGCGGGATGATCGCGAATGCCGACAGGCCGGGCCACCACTCGGTAACCCGCCTCTGTCAGCTGGTGTATCCGTTATACGCTTTTGAAATACATAGTGATTTCAAAACCCAGACGGATATCCTGATATGACGGCTTGGTCCACATGGCTATCACCTCCCCTTGCTTTATCAATGGTTTACAGGATTCGTGCCGAATCTCGCAGACTGGCAACGATTTCGACATTAGCACAGTATGCCGGGTTTGCAAAATTTTCCTGACTTTTCTGGTGCGTCATATCACCGCAGCACACGCTGGTAAAAGGCCAGTTCGCTCTGCAGCGCATGGATCTGGTTGGCTGGCTGGCGGAACCCGTGGCCTTCATTCTCGAACAGGATCAGGTCGCTGTCCGGGTTGCGGGCCTTGAGACGATCGAAAATCGCCTCGGCCTGGTTCGGTGGCACGACTTTGTCCTCCGACCCCTGCAGCAACAGCACCGGCGCATTGATCCGGTCGATGTGGTGGATCGGCGAACGCTCGCGGTAGACGGTTTCGGCCTCGGGCCAGGGGCCGATCAACTGATCGAGGTAGCGGGACTCGAACTTGTGGGTGTCGGCGGCCAGCAGGCTCAGGTCACTGACGCCGTAGTAGCTGGTGCCAGCGCTGAACAGGTCGCTGTGAACCAGCGCGGCCAGCACCGCATAGCCACCGGCGCTGCCACCCCGGATGACGACACGCTCCGGGTCCACGGCGCCGCGCTCGATGAGCGCCTTCACACCATTGATGATGTCTTCCACATCGACTACGCCCCACTGTCCGTAGAGGGCATGACGAAAGCGTCGTCCGAAACCGGTGCTGCCCCGGTGGTTGACGTCAAAGAAGGCGAAACCGCGGCTGGTCCAGTACTGAATGGCCGGGTTATAGCCGGTGCGGGCGCAGCCGGTGGGGCCGCCGTGCACGGCCACGATCAGCGGCGGACGCTCGCCTTCGGGCGCCTGGCAGGCCGGGTTGCGCGGCGCATAGAACACACCGTGGGCCTGCTCGCCGTCACCGGTGGTGTAGTGCATCGGCGTCCCGGTGGATACGGCGTCGGTGGCCAGTCTGGCCTCGCTGTGGCAGCGCTTCAGTACCCGCGGTCCGGCTTTCGCTTCTTCCGGATCCAGAGACAGGATGGCGGGAGTGTCCTGCCGTTCCGCGACGATCGCCACGGCGCGGCCATCACGCCACAGTACCGACTCGATCTGTCCCTGCTGTGAAAGCAGCACCCGCTGATGACCACTTTTCCGATCGACCAGCACGAGATCGCTGAGTCCCTCTCGGATCACGGTGAGCAACAGCCGGTGCTCGTCGATCACGGCCATCTGCCGGTTGCCGCCCTGCCAGGGCGGGCTGCAGCATTCCGCCTCCAGTGCCAGTACCTGCTCCGCCTCCGGTCTTTCTCCCTGCAGCGCGGCAGCGCTCACCCGCCACGGTGTCCACCAGTTGTCGCGATCCGACATCAGGTACAGATCACCGTTCGGGGCAAACTGTGGCTGCACCAGGGCACTGTTTTCCTGCCCCTTCAACGTCCGGAGTCGTTGTGGGTGGCCATTTTCATCAAGGTCGGCGATATGCAGCGTGGTGCGGTCCCAGGGCATGTCGGGGTGGTTCCAGCTGAGGAAAACCAGGGTGTTGCCATCCGGGGACAGGCAGGGTGCCGTGACGAAATCGCTGTCCTGAAACACGGGTTGTCCTTCTCCGCCGTCCCGTAGATCGATGCTGACCAGTGCGTTGCGCACGTCACCGGGCGTCCGGTGATCCTCGCGCACGGCGATCAGGCGATGAAGACTCCGGTCCAGCACGGGTTGCTCATACCGCAGTGCCGCCCGTGGCTCGGTGGCCGGCGTCAGCGGTTGCGGCGTGCCGGTCCGGCCGGTGGCCGGGTCGAAGGGCTGGCGGTACAGCCGTTGGTCGCTGAAATGCACGTAGTACACGGAATCGTCGCCCGCGGTGTACGGCAGGCCACCGTACTCGTGCACCCGGGAGCGCACGTTGAATCCGACGGGTGAGACGCGGTGGGCCCGATTCTCTGCATCCAGGTACATCAGTGCCTGGGCATTGCCTTCCCGCGGCTGGCTGAGGATGAACCAGAAGCCGTTGCCCGGGGCCGGTCGCAGATGGCTGATGGCTTCGCTGCGGCTGAATACCCGGTCGGCATCCAGTGCCGGTGCCCAGTATCCGTGGGGCAGTGTGGCGATCGCTGTCGGTGCGTTCATCGGGTCTCTCCGGTCGTCGTGTGCAGGGTGCCCCGGCCCAGTGACAGGGCGATGCCAGGCAGGCACAGGGCGGCGGCCAGCAGAAAACTCCAGGTGATGGCCTGGTCCAGGTACGGCAAGGTGTCTGGCCCCACCTCGGTGGCGCCCATGAGCAGGGTGAGCATCAGGGTCACCAGCACCATGCTCGCGAGTTGTCCCAACAACCGTGTGGTCGCCACGGCCGCCGAGGCGCTGCCGGCATGCTCCCGGCCCACCGAGCCCATGATGGCATTGACATTGGGCGAGGAAAACAGGCTGAAGCCGACGCCCGTCAGCACCAGTGCGATGACAATGGTCGTGATGCGACTGTCTGCATTCAGCAGTGCCAGCGCCACCAGGCCGGCTGCTGTGATGGCCATGCCGGCCGAGGCCAGCCGACGAGGCTCGACATGATCCGACCAGCGGCCCATTCGTGGTGACAGCAACGCCATGGTGACGGGCTGCACCATGATCAGCAGGCCGGCCTGGAAAGCGGAGAGTTCTTGCAGATATTGCAGGAACAGACTCATCAGTACCACGTTGGCGTAGGTGGCGCTGTACATGATCAGCGATGCGCCGCAGGAGAAAGTGAAGGTGCGGTTGCTGAAGAACAGGCGCACGTCCCAGATCGGATGGCGTGCACCACGCGCATGACGCAGGAATGCTGTCAGCAGCACCACGCTGCCCGCCAGCAGCGCGGCGGCCCGCCAGGACGGTAACAGTGAAACGCCCAGGCAGAGCAGCAGGATGGTGCTGCTGTACAGAAGGGCGCCGCGAAAATCGAATGGCGTGCGCTCGGCGGCCCGCCATTCGTCGTGGACGCGGGTAAGGCCGGTGAGCAGCACCACCAGGGCCAGTGGCACCTGCAGCAGAAAGCTGTAGCGCCAGCCCAGCGTATCGATGACGAAGCCGCCCAACAGCGGTCCGGCCGCCAGTCCCACATAGACACTGGATACCACCAGACCGATCATGCGGCCGCGCTGGTGGGCCGGAAACACCGAAGTGACGATGGCCATCTGGGTGGCGTACAGCATGGCCGCACTCATGCCCTGCAGAAAGCGGCCGGCCAACAGCATGCCGCCATTTATCGAGAGCGCGGCCAGAGTCGAGCTGGCGATGACCGCCACTGTGCCGCAGAGGAATACTTTTTTGCGTCCGGCCACATCCGCTATACGACCGAAGATCAGCACGAACATGGCACTGGCCATCAGGTAGGCCATCGGAATCCAGCTCAGGGTCACCGCGTCCAGTTGCAAATCGCCGGCAATGGCCGGTAGCGCCACGTTGGTGGCCGACAGCATCAGTGGTGTGGTGAAGGCGTTGAGCAACACCATCAGCAGCACTGCGCGTTGCAGGTCTGATGGTGCGCCGGTTGGGTCGGATGCGGTCACGGGGCGGCGTTCTCCGGTCAGCGGACATCAAACGCGCTATGATAGCAGGCCTCCGGCCCAGCTGTTATGGTTGTGACGCCAGCCGCTATAATGCGGGCATCGGCACTACAGTCGAACGACGGAGGAACATCAGCATGCGGGTCAAGGGACGGAACATCGTGGTCACCGGCGCGGCCAGCGGCATCGGCAAGGCCCTGTGCGAGCGTTTTGCGGCAGAGGGAGCGGCGGCCATCGTGGCGGCCGACATCAATGAGGCTGGCGCACGGCAGGTCGCCGGGCAGATCGGGGATCGTTGCCGCAGCCTGGCCGTGAAGACCGATGTGAGTTGTGAGCACGAGGTGCGGGCCCTGGTCGAACAGGGCCTCGATCACTGCGGGCACATTGATCTGTTCTGTGCCAACGCCGGCATATTCATCCCCGGTGACGAGAGTGTGGCCAATGACGACTGGCAGAGCATCTGGGACATCAACGTGATGGCCCACATTTATGCCTCGCGTGCCGTGCTGCCGCACATGCTTGAGCGCGGGGAAGGCTATCTGCTCAATACGGCCTCGGCCGCCGGTCTGCTCAGTCAGGTCGGTTCGGCGCCCTATGCGGTCACCAAGCACGCGGCGGTGGGGTTTGCCGAGTGGATCTCGATGACCTACGGCAATCGCGGTATCCGTGTTTCTGTGCTGTGTCCGCAGGCCGTGCGCACCGAAATGACTGCCAACACCCGCGGCGGAGGCGTGGCGGGTGTGGACGGCATGCTGGAGCCGGAACAGCTGGCGCGGACCGTGATCGAGACCCTGGAGGAAGAGCGTTTCCTGTGTCTGCCGCACCCGGAAGTGCTCACCTATCTGCGGCGCAAGGCCTCCGACTATGATCGCTGGCTGGGAGGCATGCGCCGGCTGAACGATCGGTTTGCGGACCAGTATGAGCGGTCCTGAGGATTTCACTGGAGATGCCCTTTGGGTCAGGAAATGTTACGGTGTGCGCTGCATAAAGCAATCAAGACAGGTAAACACTTATGAGTTTGATGATCGGCAAAGATGCTGTGGTGTCCATTCACTACACGCTTAAGAACGACGAAGGGCAGGTAGTGGATTCCTCGGAGGGTCGCGACCCCCTGAGTTATCTGCATGGCGCCAACAACCTGATTCCGGGACTGGAACAGGAACTGGAAGGCAAGAGCGCCGGTCAGTCGTTCAGCGCCAGCATTCCGCCGGAAAAGGCGTACGGGGACAACAATCCGGAACTCGTGCAGACCATCAGCAAGGAAATGTTCCAGGGCGTCGACCAGGTCGAGCCCGGTATGGCCTTCACCGCTCAGGGACCGCAGGGCCAGCAGCAGGTCACGGTCACGGCGGTAGATGGTGATGATGTCACCATCGATGCCAACCACCCCATGGCCGGACAGACACTGCACTTCGATGTAGAGATCGTTGATGTCCGCGATGCCACGGACGAAGAGAAAGAGCACGGTCACGTGCACGGCGGCTGATCCGGTCGCAAACGACCAACCGGTCTGTCAGGAAAGAAAAAGGCCCGCGCGGGGTAACCCGCGCGGGCCTTTTTCTTTCCATTACAAGGCGTCGCCGCGATGACGACCGGATCAGCCGCCGTGCACGTGACCGTGCTCTTTCTCTTCGTTTGTCAGGCGGCGGAGTAGCCCATGATGGATTTGACTTCCAGGAAGTCCTCAAAGCCTTCCAGGCCCCACTCGCGGCCATTGCCGGACTTTTTGTAGCCACCAAACGGCGCGTTGAAGTCGGGGCCGGCACCATTGATGTGGACCATGCCGGTACGCAGGCGCCTGGCCACCGCGATGGCATGCTCGGGCTCTCCGGACACATAACCGGACAGGCCGTACTCGCTGTCGTTGGCCAGTCTGACCGCTTCGTCTTCATCCTTGTAGGGAATCAACACCAGGACCGGGCCGAAGATCTCTTCCCGCGCGA
The DNA here is from genome assembly GCA_041685555.1 of Gammaproteobacteria bacterium. Classification (GTDB taxonomy): domain Bacteria; phylum Pseudomonadota; class Gammaproteobacteria; order Pseudomonadales; family Pseudohongiellaceae; genus PWQG01. Next base: position 8,275 of record JAWLFN010000011.1, read on the forward strand.
TGGTCATGTCATTGCGCACGTTGGCGAAGACAGTGGGGCGGACGAAGTAGCCGTTTTCCAGTCCATCGGGCTTGCCGGGGCCACCGGTCACCAGCTCGGCACCCTCATCGATGCCCTTCTGGATGTATGCCTGGATGCGATCGTACTGCTGGCGGTTGACCACCGGGCCGAGCCGGGTGTTCTCGTCTTCCGGGTTGCCGGGCACGGCCTTGGCCGCGGCCGCTTTGGCGATCTCGATGGCCTCGGCCATCCGGGCCTCGGGAACCAGCATGCGGGTCGGTGCGTTGCAGGACTGGCCGCTATTGCCGAAGCAGCCCATCACGCCGCCGCCCACGGCCCTGGCGAAGTCGGCGTCGTCCAGGATGATGTTGGCCGACTTGCCACCCAGCTCCTGGGTGACGCGCTTGATGCTGTCCGCGGCGTTGTGGGCGACCTGGCGGCCGGCTCGGGTCGAGCCGGTGAAGGATATCATGTCGATTTCGGGATGCGAGGCCAGGGCGGCGCCGACCGTGGGGCCGTCGCCGTTGATCAGGTTGAACACGCCCGCCGGCACGCCGGCATCGGCGATGATCTCGGTCAGGATCATGGCACTGATGGGGGACATCTCACTGGGTTTGAGAATCATCGTGCACCCGGTGGCCAGCGCCGGTGCCACCTTGCAGCTGACCTGGTTCAGAGGCCAGTTCCACGGGGTGATGAAGCCGCACACACCGATCGGCTCACGGATCACGGCACTGGTGCCACGCTGCTCTTCAAAGGCGTAGTCGGCCAGAATCTTGCGGGCCGTGGCGAAATGGCCCAGACCCGTGCCGACATGGGCCTTGCGTGCCATGGTGATCGGCGACCCCATTTCATGGGAAATGGCCTGAGCCAGCTCCTCCGAGCGGGACTTGATGCCGGCGAGAATGCGATCCAGGATTTCCAGTCGCTGTTCGCGGCTGGTTGCCGACCAGTCGTCAAATGCCGCGCGGGCCGCTTTGGCAGCCTGATCCACATCCTCGGCCGAGCCCATGCTGATGGTGGCAAAGGGCGTCTCGGTAGCCGGATTGATGACCTGATGGGTTGGCCGGTCGGTGGGTCTGACCCATTCGCCGTTGATGTAGAATCGGGTGTGTTCCGTCATTGATGCACTCCTGCCGGTTGTGATGGGTTGCGGTTGCGGCCATGGAATACCGAACCGTTGCTCTGTGCGCAGTATAGCCGAATCGACGCCGGCAGACGTCAATCCTCGATGAAGCGGCGCAGCAGCCGGTGCAGTCTGTGATTTTCCCGTTGCAACTGCTCTTTTTCGGCCAGTAGATCCAGCACCAGAGCCGTGGCCGGCCAGTCCAGTTCAAGATCCCGGTACAGCCGGCAGGCGCGTTGCATGCGATTGAGCATGTCGGCATCGAACACCCAGTCCTCGGGGGTCGCGTTCCGGGGCTGTGGTTCCACGATGCCGGCCTCCACAATCTCGATCACATAGTGGCGGTCCAGTTCCAGTGCGTGGCTGGCTTCATGCAGCGTCACGGTCATGTGCATGTCCAGGCTCATGAGGCGTTCTCCCATTCACGGCGGGGGTTGAAAGCCTGTTTTTCGGCCAGTGCTTCCCAGTGCGCCCGCGCTTGCTCGTTGATGGTATCCGGCATCACCACCTTGAGCACAGCGTACAGGTCGCCGCGTTGCTCTCTGCGCCGCAGGCCCTTGCCCTTGAGACGCAGGCGCTGACCGGACTGGCTGCCGGGCTGGATGGTCATCTGCACTTTGCCATCCAGAGTGGGCACGGTCACCCTGGCGCCCAGTGCCGCTTCCCAGGGCGCGATCGGCACGGTGATGTTCAGGTCTCGTCCCAGCACGTCGAACAGCGGGTGTGGCACCAGACGGATACGCAGGTACAGGTCGCCGGCGGGACCATTGCCGAACCCCGGCGCGCCCTGGCCTTTCAGACGAATACGCTCGCCGTCCCGGACGCCCGCCGGAATATTCACTTTAAGGGTCTTGCGCTGAGGCGCGGCGCGACCGGTTTCGTCATAGCGGGGCAACTGATACTCGATGGTCTTCTGTTGTTTCTCCAGTGTTTCCTCGAGGAATATCGGCATCTCCACTTCCAGGTCGCGTCCCCTTGTGGAATGGAAATCCTCGCTGCTGTGCGGGCCCCGCTCGCCGCGGGCGCCACGGCCGAACCCGCCACCGAAGATCGAGGAGAAAAACTCGGAGAAGTCCTTGTCCATGCCCGGGCCGGCACCCGCGCCGCCGGTGCCGCGTTGCCAGCCAGGGGGTGGCTCGAAGGATTCCCCGCCACTTCCGTAGCGTCGCAGCTGGTCATACTCGGCGCGCTTTTTTTCATCAGAGAGCACCTCGTACGCTTCCGAGACTTCCTTGAATCGGGATTCGGCATCCTTGTCATCGCTGACATCCGGGTGATATTTGCGTGCCAGCCGCCGGTAGGCGGTCTTGATGGCCTTGAGGTCGGCCTCTTCATCAACGCCCAGAATCTTGTAGTAGTCCTTGAATTCCATGCTCGTTCCTGGCCCTTCAGGTGATCGGTTCATCATGCGGCGCCGCTGCTATACTGTCAACGTGGCAGCCGATGGTGACAGAATGTGCTGTCTGTACAGGTCTGGTCTGATATGACAGGTTTCAATGGTAATCATGTGATTTTACGTCTGCTGGTCGCCGCCGTGCTGGCCATCATGGTGTTGTGGCCGGATTCCGCGCGGGCTGACAGAACGGCCGCCGACCCGGTCGACCTGGAGAGTCTCCGGGAACGGTTGCAGGAACTGCGGCGGGAACGGGGCATTTATGATCCGGCCCTGATCGAGGCCTGGGGTGACCTGGCGGCAAGGTTGTCCGAGGGAGGGGAGCACGAGGAGGCAGCGGCCTCGTGGCAGGAGGCGCTGCAGGTCAGCCGGATCAGTGCCGGTCCCTATAACCCGGACCAGGTGCGCATCATTGAGCGGTTGGCCCGGGAGTACGAGGCGGCGGGTGACCGCGAACAGGCCGACACCTATCATCACCTGCTGTTTCATACGCGTGACCGACTGCATAAGCCGGACAGTGCCGAGTGGGTGGATGCGGTCATCGACTGGAGTGACTGGAAACTGCAGCGCTCGACCAGACGTGATGGCAATATCCGGCCCGGGGCGCTGCCCGCCGGAGAGCTGGAGCGCCTGCGGACACTGCAGGCCCGCGCGCTGGATTCGTTGCGGGCTGCTGAGGACGCCGACCACCGCTACGTTGAGGATGCCCGCGTCGGTCGGCTGCTGCGGGCCAATGTACTGGCCGCCCTGGGGCAGACCGCGCAGGTGTTGCGTCAGCCAGCCTACCTGTTCGAACCGCCCATGGTCTCGCAATATATAACCCGTCGTGTCTGCCGCACGGGCAGCGACGGGAACCAGGTGTGTTCCTCGCAGCAGGTCGAGAATCCGCGCTATCGGCGGGCGCAGATCCAGGAGCGCAGCGACCAGGCCGGGCGGGAATTGCAACGGGCGCGCCGGTCGCTGGATGAGCTGCGGCAATGGCAGTCATCCGCCTCCATTGGTGAGCTGGACACCGATTCCCTGCAGGCCCTGGAGCAGCATGTCACGCAATACGAGCGGAGTTTGCGACGTCGCAGTTTCCGGGGCTGGTAGGGCAGCCGGGGAATATCGTGGGTTGTCTTGCCGCTGTGACAGGCGCTGTGCCAGAATGATTTTTCTTTGCTGATATCGAGTGGAGTGAAGCCGATGGCTCACAAGACGCTTGCAATCGTTGCTGTCCTGTCCCTGATCGGTCTGGTATTCCTGGCCTATCTGGCCATGACCTTCGAGCCCCCACAAGGGACGCGGACGGTGCCGGTTGAGCAGCCTGTGCCGCGCCCGGCCGGACCGGTGCGTGAATTGCCCGACAACGACAGGTCCGATCCGCAAGCGCGGGGGCAGGAAGATAGCGCCGAACGTGAGCCACCCGGTCCACTGCCCTTGCCTGATGAATTGATCGCGGCGGGCCAGGAGCCCGAGGAGCCTCGGGCGCCACAGGAGCCGCTACCGGAACTGGGCCAGAGTGACGAGCATGTACTGGAGCGTCTGGCTGGCATGGAGATGGGGGCCAGGCTGCTGCGCATGATCGCGCCCGAGGAAGTGATCCGTCGTTTCGTGGTGTTCACCGATAACGTGGCACGGGACACTCTGCCGCAGCTGGACTACCCCGTGCGCCCGCTCGAGCAGGATCTGATCGTCAGTGAGGTCGATGACAATCTCTATGTCATGGATGAAGCGTCTCACGAACGTTATGATGCGTTGGTCGACACGCTGGTCAATCTGGATGTCGACCAGGCCATGGCGCTGTACGACTCGTTGCGGCCACTGTTCGTCGAAGCGTACGCCGAACTGGGCTACGGTGAAACGGATTTCGACGCAGTGCTGGTGGACGCCATTGACCAGGTACTGGCCACGGAGGTCCCGGACGGGCCTTATCAGTTGATCCAGCCCAGCGTGATGTATGAATTCGCTGATGCCGGCCTCGAGAGCCTGTCTCCGGTCACCAAGCAGCTGATCCGCCTGGGACCGGAGAACACGGCCCGGTTGAAGGATCGGCTGCGCGATTACCGGGCCGAACTGGTCGACTGAAACCGGCCACGGTCAGCCGGGCGGCATTGCCGCGCAGCGACTACAATTGGGGTATGACCGCAATTCTGGGATAATGTGCCCCATGACTGATCCGATCCCGGCCGGGGAGCCGATGGCATCCTCTCCCGACATCTCCCGTGACCCCGCCGATGTGTTGCATCGGGTGTTCGGTTATCGTGAATTCCGCGGGCCCCAGCGGGCCATCATCGACCAGGTGCTGGCGGGGCATAATGTCCTGGTCCTGATGCCGACCGGCGGCGGCAAGTCGTTGTGTTACCAGATTCCCGGACTGATGCTGCCCGGCGTGGCGGTAGTGATCTCGCCGCTGATCGCGCTGATGCAGGATCAGGTCGATGCGCTGCGGCAGCTTGGTGTGCGGGCCGGCTTTCTCAATTCCAGCCTGTCGCCCGATCGTCAGCGCGCGGTGGTTGCCGCCCTGCACGATAATGAACTGGATCTGTTGTACGTGGCGCCGGAACGACTGTTGCAGCCTTCCACCATGGAGCTGCTGCGGCAGGTGAAGCCGGCCCTGTTCGCCATCGACGAAGCGCATTGCGTGTCCCAGTGGGGGCATGATTTTCGCGCCGACTATCTACAGCTGTCTGTGTTGCAGCAGGTGTTTCCCGAGGTGCCGCGTGTGGCGCTTACGGCCACGGCCGATGTCACCACTCGTCAGGAGATTGTCGAGCGCCTGGGGCTGGACCCGGACCGGCAGTTCGTCAGCGGTTTTGACCGGCCCAATATCCAGTACCGCATCACCCAGAAGCAGAATCCGCGGCAGCAGTTGCTGCGGTTCCTGAAACGGGAACATCCGAATGATGCCGGCATTGTCTACTGCCTGTCGCGCCGCAAGGTGGAAGATACCGCGGATTGGTTGACAGCGCAGGGATTCCGGGCTCTGCCCTATCATGCCGGTCTCGGTCCCGATGTGCGCCAGCGCCACCAGCAGCGCTTCCTGCGTGAGGAGGGCGTCACCATCGTTGCCACCATCGCCTTCGGCATGGGCATCGACAAGCCGGATGTGCGTTTCATCGTGCATCTGGACCTGCCCAAGAGCATCGAGGCCTACTATCAGGAGACCGGCCGCGCCGGCCGCGATGGCGAGCCGGCCACCGCCTGGATGGTCTATGGTCTGCAGGATGTCATCAAGCTGCGGCAGATGATGGATGAGTCGCAGGGCAATGAGACCTTCAAGCGCAGCGAGCGGCGCAAGCTGGATGCGATGCTGGGCCTGTGCGAGATCAGCAGCTGCCGTCGGCAGGCCTTGCTGGAGTACTTCGGTGAGCAGCTGGAGACCCCCTGCGGCAACTGCGATGCCTGCCTCAATCCGTCGGAGACCTGGGACGGCACCGAGGCTGCGCAAAAGGCGTTGTCCTGTGTCTATCGCACCGGACAGCGATTCGGCGTCAATCACCTGATTGACGTGCTGCACGGCAGTGAGACGGAGAAGGTCCTGCAGAACAACCACCACCGGCTCAGCACCTTCGGCATCGGCCGGGAGCTGGACCGCAAGGCCTGGCAATCGGTGTTCCGTCAGCTGGTGGCCCGCTCCTACATCAATGTCGATCACAGCACCTACGGCGGCCTGTACCTGAACGGCAAGTCGCGCCCCCTGTTGCGTGGGGAGGAGACGATCGCGTTGCGCGTGGATGTGCGCGACACCGTGCTGAGCGGCCAGGGCGGCCGGCGCGCAAGGCTGGCCGACGAGCTGGAGGAGGCGGATCTGCCACTGTTCCAGGCCCTGAAGCAGTGCCGCAAGGACCTGGCCGCCGAGTTCGCCGTGCCGCCCTATGTCATTTTCCATGATGCCACCCTGCGGGACATGGTGCTGTACCGGCCACAGACCGGCAACGAGCTGCTGGGCATCAACGGGGTCGGGCAGAGCAAGCTGGACAAGTACGGCGAGGCCTTTTTGCGCGTGATCAATGATCATGAGGCGCCAGTGGTGTAAAATGCCGCCTTTTTCCGGGAACTCCGCGTCCCGTGTCCGTGCACCGGTTTTACGTTCCGGCCAGCGAGGAGACTGCAAGTGACGAGCGAAACCACCCCCATCGTGGTGGCGGCACTGTATCGGTTTGTCGGTTTCGATGACTTCGAACAGTGGCGCCAACCCCTGTTGAAACTCATGCGCGAGCAGGACGTGCGGGGCACCCTGCTGCTGGCCGGGGAAGGCATCAATGGCACCCTGTCGGGCACCCGTGAGGCCATTGATACGGTGCTGGCCTGCCTGCGTGGCGATGCCCGGCTCAGGAACCTGGATGTGAAGGAGTCCCTGGCCGACCGGCATCCGTTCTTCCGTCCCAAGGTCAAGCTCAAGAAAGAGATCGTCACGCTGGGCGTGGAAGGCATCGACCCCAGGCGCAGTGTGGGGACCTATGTAGAGCCTGAGGACTGGAACGAGCTGATTTCCGACCCGGATGTCCTGCTGATCGACACCCGAAATCACTACGAGGTGGACATCGGCACCTTCCGTCATGCGGTCAGCCCGGACACCGAGACCTTTCGCGAGTTTCCGGAATTCGCGGCCCGGCAGCTGGACCCGGCCAGACATCGGCGCATCGCCATGTTCTGCACCGGTGGCATACGCTGCGAGAAGTCCACCGCGTTCCTGAAGGAACAGGGCTTCGAGGAGGTGTATCACCTGCGCGGCGGTGTGCTCAATTACCTGGAAAAGGTGCCAGAGGCGCAGTCACTCTGGGAGGGCGAGTGTTTCGTTTTCGACAACCGGGTGACCGTCAATCACCGGCTGGAGCCGGGAGACTACGACCAATGCCACGCCTGTCGCCGGCCCATCAGTGAAGAAGACCGGCAGTCGTACAAGTATGAACAGGGCATCAGTTGTCCTCATTGCCATGATGAACTGACGCCGCGGCAGCGGGAGCGGTTCCGTTCCCGGCAGCGGCAGGTCGGGCTGGCGCGCAAGCGCGGCGAACGGCATGTGGGTGAGTCCATGCGAGACAGAATGATCCGTCGCCGCGCTGAAAAACGGGCCCGGAAAGAGCGTCAGCGGGCACTGGACAATCAGGCCGGTGCCGGTTCCCCGACGTAGCGGAAGCGGGGCAGGGATTGCCCGTCCCGCTCGACATTATCCGTGAACATCGCCAGTGGCCGGACCCACAGCCGGCCCTCTCCGTACAGCGGGCGGTAGACCACCAGGACCTCTTCGGTTTCGCTATGACGTGCCGTGCCCAGCACTTCGTAGCGTTGACCCTTAAAATGTTGGTAGATACCTGCTTTAATGTCGTCCATCATCGCCATTCCGGAGTCTTTGAAAATGAAAGCTGTTCACCGCGCCGGTGCCGCGCTGCTGTCCCTGTCCCTGCTGGTGGCGTGTGCCGGTTTCGGCGGTCCGTCCAAGCAGGAGCTGATCCTGGGGGCCTGGCAGGCGGAATTCCAGGGGCAGGACATGACGTTGGTCTACGGTGAGGAGGACATCACCGTACCGGAATTCGGCATGACCTTCCACTATGAATGGGTGGATGAGGACCATATCCGCCTGGATGCTCTGGGCCAGGAGGTGGTCACCCGGGTCGAGTTCGAGAGCGACGACCGGATGGTGCAAACCAGTGGAGAGGGACGCCAGGTGATGGAAAGAGTTCGTTGACCGGCTCCAGGGCGGAGTTGAATTATGCCGGAAAAGCAGGGAGTGTCTCCCGCCGACAACAGGCTCGCCAGCGCGGCCAGGCGCCAGCTTGCGGTCTATGCCGCGTCCGTGGTCGCCGGGCTTGCGCTGCTCATGTATATACTGTCCTGGGCCGCCAGCCTGACCAGTTCGGGCGTGGTCACCGGTGCCGCCGTGGATGTGCGTAACAACGAGATCACCACCTACCTGAGCAGTGAGCCGCCGCAGATGAACACCATGATGTCGGCGGATTCCGTCAGTGGCACGGTCATCGGCCACGTCATGGAAGGGTTGCTGCGCTACGACGAGAACTCGGAGCTGGCACCGGGGCTGGCCGAACGCTGGAGTCGCGACGGCGATACCATGACCTTCCACCTCCGGGAAGAGGCGCGCTGGAGTAATGGTGATCCGATCACCGCGCATGACTTTGAGTTTGCCTGGAAAACCGCCGTCGATCCCTCCACCGCTTCCCGCTACGCCTTCATCCTGTATGCCATCGAGAATGCCGAAGCCATCAATAATGGTGACCTGCCGGTCGAGGCCATGGGCGTGGAAGCGCTCGATGATCGCATTCTGCGGGTGACGTTGGAGCAGCCCATTGCCTACTTCGATCGTCTGGTGGCGTTCCAGACTTTCTATCCGGTGCAGGAGGCCTTCTACAGGCAGACTGGTGGGCGTTATGGGGCCGATGCCGACGAGATGCTGTATTCCGGTCCCTACCGGGTCACCAGCTGGGTCCACGGTGCCAGCATGCGACTGGAACGCAACCCCCACTACTGGGACCAGGATCGCGCCTCGATCGATGCCATCAATGTCAGCTACATGACCTCGGATGGCAATACCCTGCTCAATCTGTTTCGGGATGAGCAGATCGTCATGACCAATGTCGGCTCGCAGGTACTGGAACAGGCCATGCTGGAAGGCTGGGAGATTCACCGCTTCATGGATGGCACGGTCTTCTACATCGATTTCAACCACCGGCCCGGACGAGTCACCGCCAACCTGAATCTGCGCAAGGCATTGCACCTGGCCCAGGACTCCGGTGAACTGGTCAACCGGGTCATCCGGTCGCCGGGTTACCTGCCGGGAGAGAGTCTTTTTCCGGTCTGGCTGCAGGGCTTGGACGGCTACTTCCGTGATGAGTATCCGGCGCCGGTCTATCCCCGGGATGCCGAACGGGCCCGTGAACATCTGCGCCGGGCCATGCAGGAGGAAGGCTGGGAGCAGCCTCCGCGCCTGGTCATGCTCAGCGGGGATTCTCCCGTGGCGCGCACACAGGCTGAGTACTATCAGGAGGTGTTCCGCAGTGTGCTGGGTGTCGAAGTGGTGATCGACGAGCAGACGTTCCAGCAGCGCCTGGAGAAGATGAACAGCGGTGAGTTCGATATGGTATTGGCTGGCTGGGGACCGGACTACAATGATCCACTGACCTTTGCCGATCTCTATGCGTCCTGGAACCAGAGCAATTACGGGCGCTTCGAGAATGATGAACTCGACGCCCTGGTACGCGTGGCACAGAATTCCCTCGACCAGCGTGAACGCATGGAGGCCTTTGCCGGCATCCAGCGTATTCTGCACGAAGAGGTGGCGCACATCGTCAATTACGAGCGTGGTCTGCTGTACGTGACCCATCCACAGGTCTGCGGCATCATACGGCGCGTGTTTGGCGCCGAGGCCGACTACAGCTATGCCCGGATCAGCGAAGACGGGTGCCAGAACATGGAAATGGAGGACTGAACGGGCCATGTGGCGATACACCGCCAAACGATTGCTGCAGGGCGTGATCACCGTCTGGTTCATTGCCACGGTGACGTTCTTTGCCATGCACAGTGTGCCCGGTAATCCGTTATCCGACGCACGGGCGGCGACGCCCGAGATCCGCGCCAACCTGGAGGCCCGTTACGGTCTGGACCGGCCGCTGATGGAGCAGTACGGACTGTTCCTGGGGAATATGCTGCAGGGGGATTTCGGGATCTCCTTCACCCAGCAGAACCGTCAGGTCAATGACATCATCCGCGAGCACTTCCCCGTGTCCGCCACGCTGGGTATCCTGGCGATCGTGTTTGCGGCCGCCGGTGGCATCCTCTGGGGTGCACTGACCGCGTTATACCGCAACCGTCTGCCCGATGTGGTGATCATGTTCCTGGTGATACTGGGTATATCGGTGCCCAGCTTCGTGTTCGCCGGGCTGGGGCAGCTGGCGCTGGTCAACCTGAACACGCTGGCCGGCCGGACCATCCTCCCTGTGGCGGGCTGGGGCTCGGTGGCCCACATGCTGGTACCGGCTCTGGTATTGGGCCTGAGTACGATGGCCTACCTGACCCGCCTGATGCGTTCCTCCATGCTGGAAGTGATCAGCGCCGACTACATCCGCACGGCGCGGGCCAAGGGGGTACCACCGGGCCGTATTTTCACCCGTCACCAGCTGCGTAACGCGGTACTGCCGGTGGTGACCGTGCTGGGCCCGGCCATCGCCGCCATCACCACCGGCGGTTTCGTCGTGGAGCTGGTCTTCGCCATTCCCGGCCTGGGCCGCTATTTCGTGCAGGCCGTGCAGCAGCTCGATTACACGGTGATCATGGGCACGACAGTATTCTATGGCGCGTTTCTGGTCTTCATGGTCATTCTGGTGGATCTGCTGTACGGCTGGATCGATCCGCGCGTGAGGTTGCAATAGCCTATGGCGGGAAGTACCGACATGCCGGAATTGACCGCCAGCGATTTCACGCCAATGACCGGGAGGCGTGAGACACAACGCATTGTGCGGCCTTCGCGTTCGTACTGGCAGGATGCCTGGATCCGTCTCCGCTCCAACCGGCGGGCCATCGTGTCCCTGTACCTGGTCATCGGCCTGTTGCTGTTCACGTTCCTGGGGCCGGTGCTGTGGAATGTGGATCCGGCCAGTCAGGACGTCGATCGGATCAGTCTGCCGCCCGGCGCCGACCGGCAGGCCGAGGTGGTGGCGCCGTACCGGCCCTGGCAGGGCGACGAGATCGCTCCCGGCCACGGGGTGGGCGAGGAAGGCCTGGGACTGGCCATGCCCGCCAACACGCAGACCATCCGATTGCTCTGGGAGCCGATGCCGGGGGCGTCCGGCTACCGTCTCTACCGTAATGTGTTCCCGCCGGACCAGGTTGGCAGCCCGGGTCTGCCGGTGGCCGAGGTCACGCGGGAAGGGCAGTTGTACTACGAAGACCGCATGGACCTGCAGCCCCGCGACTATCATTACACCCTGGTCGGCCTGGACGGCAATGGTGAGCAGGTCGGTTCGACCGACACGCTCACGGTGACCGCCCGGCGTGCCATCACGGTGGAGGAGGTGCGTGCCAGGGCGTTGCATGATGCGCCTGACAGCCTGTCGTCCGGTGACGCGGTTCGACTTTCCTGGCATCCGCTGGGTACCGATTATCTGGGCCGTGACATGCTGGCCCGCTTGATGGCGGGGGCGCAGGTGTCTTTGTTCATTGGCATCCTGGCACCACTGTTGTTTGTGCTGTTTGGGGTGGTCTACGGAGCGGTGTCCGGTTTCGTCGGCGGGCGGCTGGATCACCTGTTGATGCGCATTGCCGATTTTGTGATCGCGCTGCCGTTCCTGCTGTTCATGATCCTGTTCCAGGTGGTGTTCGGCATCGGTCCGGGAGAGAGTGGCATCATGCCCATGCTGGTGGCGCTGGTGCTGCTGTCCTGGCCGGCCACGGCGCGGCTGGTGCGGGGGCAGATCCTGCAGATTCGCGAGGAGGCTTATGTCAGCGCGGCCCGCCTGATGGGCGCCACGCGCCGATACCTGATCGCGCGCCACATGATCCCCAATACCCTGGGTGTGATTCTGGTGACCCTGACCTTCGCCGTGCCTACGGCCATCTTCACCGAGGCCTTCCTGTCCTTCATTGGCATGGGGGTGGCGCCGCCCACCGCCTCCTGGGGCAGCATGAGCAACGAGGGCCTGAAGAGCATGCTGACCCATCCGCACGAACTGATTCTCCCGTCCGTGATGATCAGCATCACGGTACTGGCGTTCAATCTGCTCGGCGACGGGCTGCGCGATGCCCTGGATGCCCGCATGAGGAATACGGAATGACGGATACCAGAGCCGGCAATGCGCCTCTGCTGGAGGTGGAGGACCTGCGCGTGGAATTCACCACTTACGGCGGGATCGTCCAGGCCGTGCGCGGTGTCAGTTTCAGCGTGGACTCCGGACGCACCCTGGCCATTGTAGGCGAATCAGGGTCCGGCAAGTCGGTCGCGGTACAGAGCATGGCGGGTGTGGTCGCCATGCCACCGGGGCGCATCACCGGAGGTTCCGCGCGCCTGCGCGGACAGCAGATCCTGGGTCGTCGGACCATCGATGGTCGCACCATCTGCGGCAACGAGATCGGCATGATCTTCCAGGACCCTATGTCCTCAATGAACCCGACCATGAGTGTCGGGCGGCAGATCGCCGAGCCGCTCGAAATCCACCGGGGGTATTCCCGGCAGCAGGCCATGCAGGAAGCCATCCGCCTGCTGGATCTGACGCGCATTCCGGAGGCGGCCAGCCGGGCCAGGCAGTATCCCTTCCAGTTCTCGGGTGGCATGCTGCAACGCGCCATGATCGCCATGGCGATTGCCTGCAAGCCTTCCGTGCTGGTGGCGGACGAGCCCACCACGGCGCTGGACGTGACCATACAGGCGCAGATTCTCGACCTGCTGCAGTCCGTCCAGCGGGAAACCGGCATGGCCATCGTGCTGATCACCCACGACCTGGGGGTGGTGGCCCGGATGGCGGATGACGTGGCGGTCATGTACGCCGGCGAGGTGGCCGAGGCCGGCAGCGTGGAGGACGTATTCTACCGCTCCGCGCATCCTTATACGCTGGGTCTGAAACAGGCCATGCCCAGCAATCGCAGTGAAGCGGCACAGGACCTGCGGCCCATTGAGGGCAGTCCGCCCGACCTGTTCGCGCCCCCGCGGGGCTGTGCCTACTGTGATCGGTGTCCGCACGCCATGCAGGTCTGCCGCACGAGGAATCCGGGGCGCTTCGCCATCGGTGAGCGGCACCATGCACGCTGCTGGCTGCACCATCCGGACAACCCCCGGCCGACCGAGGAGCTCCACCAGCCCGGCACCACCGACAGGGAGGCGCCGGTATGAGCGGACAGCACGCTACATTGCTGGAGCTGGATCGTCTGACACGACATTTCGACATGGGGCGGGGACGGCGGATCCATGCCGTCGATGGCGTCAGTCTGCGCATCGACCGCGGCGAGGTGCTGGGCCTGGTCGGAGAAAGTGGCTCGGGCAAATCCACACTGGGCAAGACGCTGCTGGGCCTGCATGACAAGACGGCCGGCTCTGTCACGTATGATGGCGAGGTGTTGCCGGCGCGCTACCGTCCGGAGGACTTCCGCCGCCTGGCCCGGCACATGCAGATGATCTTCCAGGATCCGCATTCCTCCCTGAATCCGCGTATGACCGTCGGGGAGATCATCGCCGAGGGATTGCAGCTGCGGCCGGAAAGCCGGCGTACGCCCGCCCAGGCCAGGCAGCGGGTGGCGGAGTGGCTGGAGCGGGTCGGTCTGAGCGCCGACCATGCGGGGCGCTATCCACATGAGTTTTCCGGCGGCCAGCGTCAGCGCATCGGTATTGCCCGGGCGCTGATCATGGAACCGGAATTCGTGGTCTGCGATGAACCGATTTCCGCGCTGGATGTTTCGGTGCAGGCGCAGGTGGTCAACCTGCTCGGGGAACTGCGCCGGTCAATGGGCTTGACACTGCTTTTCATCGCGCATGACCTGTCCATGGTGCGCTATGTCAGCGATCGGATGGCGGTGATGTACCTGGGCGCGCTGGCCGAAGTCGGGCCGGCCAGCGATGTCTATTTCCGGCCCCGTCACCCCTATACGCAGATCCTGGTGGAGTCCAACCCGGAACCGGACCCGGCACTGGAGAAGCAGCGCGAGTCGACCACGATTCGGGGTGAAATTCCATCGCCGGTCAATATCGGTGAGGGGTGCCGGTTTGCCGGCCGCTGTCCGAAAGAGATGGACGTATGCCGGGAGAAGACTCCGGAGTTGCTGCCCTTGCAAGACGAGGACCGGTGGGTAGCCTGTCATCTGTACCATGATGGCCGGTGAAAATCTGGACAGTGGCGGCAAAAATCCTTACATTCGATGTTTCGTCTGCCAAAGGCTCGTCAAGAAGTTGAAGAACGGGAATGCGTGATTATTTTCTCCGCCGTCTGTTGCTGGTGGTCCCGACCCTGATCGGGGTCACGGTGATCGTGTTCGTGATCACCCGGCTGGTGCCCGGCGGTCCGCTGGAGCGGGCCATCATGGAAGCCCAGCAGATGGGCTCGGGCGGTGTCTCCCAGGTGGGCGCCGACATGGCGCTGTCCCAGTCCCAGATCGAGCGGCTGCGGGAGTACTACGGTTTCGACAAGCCGGCGCTGGTCAGCTACTTCGACTGGATGGGCAAGGTTCTGACCGGCGATCTGGGGACCTCCTATCGCTACAACATGCCGGTCACCGAGGTCATCGCCAGCCGCTTCCCGGTTTCCCTGTACTACGGGCTGGTCACCCTGGTGATCACCTATCTGGTGTGTATTCCACTGGGCGTGCTGAAAGCGATCCGGCACCGGACCGCAGTGGACAACATCACCTCGATACTGATTTTCGTGGGCTATGCGATTCCCGGCTATGCCCTGGGTTCGTTGCTGTTGCTGTTCTTCTCGGTGCAGCTGGAGTGGTTCCCGATGGGTGGATTCGTCAGCATGCAGTTCGAGGAAAAGGACCTGTTCGGCAAGATCGCCGACCTGGCCCGCCACTCCGCGCTGCCACTGATCTGTTATCTGGTGGGCAGTTTCGCGCTGGTGACGCTGCTGTTGAAAAACCACCTGATGGACAATCTGGCCGCCGACTATATCCGCACGGCCATCTCCAAGGGCGTCTCGTTCCGCCGGGCCGTCACCGGACACGCCATGCGCAATTCCCTGATCCCCATCGCCACCACTTTCGGTCAGAACATCACATTGCTGGTGTCCGGTTCCTTCCTGATCGAAACCATTTTCGACATTGACGGCTTCGGGCTGCTGGGCCTGAACTCGATCCTGGACCGCGATTATCCGGTGGTCATGGGCGTGGTGCTGCTGGCCAGCCTGTTGCTGCTGATCGGCAACATCCTTTCGGACATCCTGGTGGCGCTGGTCGACCCGCGCATCCGGTTTAACTAGTGGTGCGGCGATGCTGAGGATCACCCCGGAAACCCGCAAGAAACTGCGCCGCTTTCGCGAGATCAAGCGAGGCTACTACAGTTTCCTGGTGCTGGTGTTCCTGATGTTCCTGTTCCTGATCGGTGAACTGCTGATCAACAGCCGGGCGCTGATTGTCAGCTACCAGGGGGAGCTGTATTTTCCCACCTATGGCGCCAATCATCCCGGCACCGACTTTGGTCTGCCCTATACCTACGAGACCAACTACCGGGA
>JAWLFN010000176.1:0-5893 GCA_041685555.1 Gammaproteobacteria bacterium
TCATCCGGATGCCTGGTATCTCGTTCCAGCGGAATCAGCCGGTGGCAGATCCGCTCGTACAGCGGGTGCGCGAACCGGTTCAGCGGCGCACTGATCATGAAGGACAGCGCTGCCGTCAATGCCAGCGGCACCAGCCATTCGGGCAACACCACACTGGCAACGATCAGGCCGAATTCACTGTAGTTGGCCAGGCTGAGACTGGACAGGAACGCGCTGCGGGCCCGCAGGCGGAACCCGATCAGCATGATGAAGAAGAGCAACCACTTTAAAGGTAACAACGCCAGCATTACCAGTGCGAATACCCAGGCCTGGGTATCGGGTAGCCCGCCTATCCCGATCTGCAGGAAGAACCCGACCAGGAAAAATTCCTTGATACTCCACAGGGATTTGGACAACTCCCCGGCCCGGCGATGATTGGCGAGCAACGCGCCGGCCACCAACGCACCCAGTTCCGGACTGAGCCCCACCAGTTCGAAGCCGTAACCCCCGATCACCAGCGCCGTCAACAGACCGAACAGCACCAGCAATTCGTCATGCCCACTGGCGTCCAGCAGGCGGAACAGCAGCGGGCGCAGCAGTGGCAATGCGAATACGCCCAGCGCCCAGATCGACGGCGTCGTGCCGCCGGCCAGACTCATGACCAGCAGTGCCAGCAGGTCCTGTACCACCAGGATGCCGATGGCGACCCGCCCGTGAAAGGCGCGCAGTTCGCGCTTGGTCTCCAGCACCCTGGCCGCCAGTACCGTGCTGGAAAATGCCAGCGCAATGGCCAGCATCATTGCTGTATAGAGATCCAGCGCCAGAGACAGATAGAGGGCCGGAGTCAGGATCAGAATCGACAGACCGAAATGCAACAATCCGCTGCCGATCACTTCCGGCCTGACCAGATTGCGGGGATTGAGCTTCAGCCCGACGGTGAACAGCAGCAGCAGAACACCAAGATGGGCGACATGCTCCAGCACTTCGCCCGACTCGACGGGCAGGCCGAGATCCCCGGCGAAGGTGGAAATGGCGAAACCCGCGGCCAGATAACCCACCAGCGGTGGCAGACCGAACACTCGTACCAACAGGCCGGTACTGAAAGCGAAACCGATCCAGACGGCTTCAAGCAGCATGCACTGATCCCCTGTGATTTATGTTGTCGTCAACGATCCGACTGGTTTCACCAGGCATCAGTATAGCGGATCAGCCGCTCCGTGATGCCCGGCTCGGACAGCGAATGGCCGGCATCTTGAACAATATGCAGCTCGGCTTCAGGCATCGCCCGATGCAGATCCCAGGCATTCTCCACCGGACAGATCACATCATACCGGCCATGAACGATCACGGTCGGTATGTGCCGGATACGGTCAATACGATTCAGCAGGTAGTTGTCCTCATCGAAGAAACCACCATTGGTGAAATAGTGACACTCGATACGGGCGAAAGCCTCGGCGAAGCGGTCCCGCCCGAAGCTGGCGGCCGCATCGGTGTCGTAGTGCAATCGTGACGTGGAACCTTCCCAGATCGACCATGCTTTCGCCGCCCGCTTCCGCACCGCCTCGTCGGGTGAAGTCAGGAGGCGATGATAGGCAGCCACAAGATCATCGCGTTCGTCTTCGGGAATGGGCTCGAGGTAGGCTTCCCACAGGTCGGGAAACAGCCGTGAACACCCTTCCTGATAGAACCACTCGATCTCCCTGCGACGCAACAGGAAGATGCCGCGCAGGAACAGGGCCCGACAGGCATCCGGATGCGTCACCGCATAAGTCAGCGCCAGCGTGGATCCCCACGACCCGCCAAACGCCGCCCATTGCCGGATGCCCAGGTGTTCGCGCAACCGCTCGATGTCCGCCACCAGATCCCAAGTGGTGTTTTCTTCCAGTTCGGCGAAAGGTGTACTGCGTCCACAACCACGCTGATCGAACAGGATCACACGCCATTTTTCCGGATTGAAATAGCGCCGGTATCCGGGATTGATCCCGCCGCCCGGTCCGCCGTGCAGGAACACCACGGGCTGCCCGCCCGGATTACCCACTTCTTCATAATACAGGGTGTGCAGCGAGGACACCGGCAGTGTGCCGGTGGCATACGGCTCGATGGGAGGATACAGCTGGCTCATGCGGGAACTCCGACCGCAATACGGATTGTGGAGCATAACACGTCAGGCACTGACAATGATGCGGTCCCGCCCGGATGACTTGGCCCGGTACAGCGCCTGATCCGCTCTCTTGATGGTGGCGTCCAGGGTATCGCCCCGGACATGCAATGCCACCCCCTGGGAAATGGTCACCCCGACACCTTCCGGCAGGCCCTGAAAACGAGCGGCGGCCACGGCGGCCCGCACACGGTCAGTAACCGTGCGCGCTGCGTCGAGTGTCGTTTCCGGCAACAGGAGCACGAATTCCTCGCCTCCGAAACGACCCACGAAATCTCCCTCCCGGATCGACTCCCCGAGGATCTCGCTGAACTGCGTCAGTACCGCGTCGCCGACATCGTGGCCATACTCATCATTGATGCCCTTGAAGTGATCGATGTCGATCATGCTGATACACAACTCGGTACTGTCCGGGGAGCGACGCTCGGCACGACGGATCTCGCGTGACATCTGACCAAGCAGGGCGCGGCGATTGGGGAGCTGGGTCAGGGGATCGCGGCTGGCCAGCACCTCCAGCTGCCGGTTCTGCTCCCGCAACCGGTTCCGGATATCGGCAATATAGCTGCCGATGTAGGTCACCATCACCAGCACCACCGCATAGGCAAAGACGATGACGGATTCGGCGCGCCAGTCAATGCGTTGCGGGGCCCAGTACTGCAGGGCAAGAAGCAATAACAGATAGGAGCAGACAATGGTGACGGAGACCGCCATCATCTCCCGCCGGTGCAGAGCGAAGAGACCGAACAGCAGGCCGCCGGTGGCCAGGAACAGAAACGCGGTGCGCGCCTGAGGGTCGGAGACAAAGAACATCATGAAGATTGCCGGCCACAGCGAGGTGATGATCTGGGCAGCCGTCATACTGGGATCGGCAAACCGCAGATTCACACCCGTACGGATCAACAACAGGAATACCAATGCGATAAGAACCACTGCCGCCGCAAACAGCCCCAGCAGCATCGCGGGCAGCAGTCCATACAGTACCAGCACCAGAGCAATGAACAGACTGGCTCCCTGCCCGGTAAGCCCCCACAGCGTGCGTCGTGTCCGCAGACGCTGCGCCTCTGTCACTGACATGTCCATGGCTAGGATGACGCCTTGCATCAATTCGATTTATATTTTTATCAGAGTATATTCACCTTGCTGATAGAAAACAAATTGGTGAATGCGTTCATTTTTGTTGTCCCGGGGACGGATCAGCCACGCGATAGCATTCCAGGAACACCGGCGGCATGCGCCGCGCGCGACCACTGGAGAGCGCAATGCAGACATAGGTACTGCGGGCCCGCAGCAATGTCAGTCCGTCAGAGATCCGGGTGATGATGAATTCCCGTACCAGCCGCAGGCGCTCATCGGACCCTGTGATGCGGGTCTCGACCCGCACGCGGTCTCGCTCGAATGCGGCGGCCAGATAATCGATTTCATGGCGAAGCACCACCATGGCCCGATCCAGCCTCTGGTAGTCCTCGAGCGACAATCCCAGAGCTTCCGAATGGTGCCAGGCACAATGCTCCAGCCAGCGCACATAGACGACATTGTTGACATGCCCCAGGGCATCGACATCATCCGCCGTGACGGTAAGATCGATGCCATGGGAAGCGGTTGGCCGTGGATGGAGATCTTTCGTGTGCCGGATCATTAGGCGGACCTCAGCCGGTCAGGCAGAACACCGCCAGCTTGTTTCCCTCCGGATCACGGAAATAGGCCCCATAGAACTGCTCGGTGCGCGGGCCCGGCTCGCCCTCGTCCCGGGCGCCCTGCTCCAATGCGGTCTGGTAGACCTTGTGCACCATGTCCTGATCACGGGCCGCCAGCGCCACCATGGTGCCGTTTCCGGCCGTGGCCGGCTTGCCATCAAAGGGCCTGCAGACCGCCAGCATCGGTTTCTTCGGATCATTGCCCCAGATGATGGTGCGTTCCATTTCCATCACCCGCTTCGCGTCGAACTCGGCCAACAGCCGGTCGTAGAAAGCCGCGCTGCGTTCCAGATTGTCCGTGCCCAGTGTGACGTATCCGATCATGGTGCTTCCCTCGCTGATTGCTCTGTAGTTGACGGAGCAATGTACTACGCCGCCCGCGGGGCAGCAACCGCGTCACACGGTCCGACGCCGCCAGCGATCCGCACCCAGCGACAACTCCACCACGGGCAGATAGACCAGTGCCCCCTTGAGCAATATCGACAGCCAGCCCGCCACCAACCACCAGCGATTCTCCGTGTCGGCGATCAATTGCTGAAGCGACCACTGGAACAGCAGGGTCGGCAGCTCTCCCGCGGCATGCAGCACGGAAACCAGCTCGCTGCGTGCCGAGGCGTCATACAGCCCCCGGACCACCGCATCCCGTAGCGCCACACCAGACAGGTCGGGCTGCGGCACCCACAGCACCAGCGCCACATGCAATGCCAGCAATACGCCCAGGACCAGACGGCCGGCGATCCGCTCTGACCAGAGCCAGAGGGCATCGGGTTGCAAAGCGCCGAGGAACAGATGATGGACCAGCCGGCGCAGGACGTATAGCAACAGGGGCGCCATCACCATCAACCCCCAGCCTGCATCACTGGCCAGCAATCCGGCCAACAGCGCCGCGGCCAGCCCGGTACCACGCAATACTGCGCCCGGCCAGAGCAGCACCCCACCACGAAGCCAGCGAAACCAGCGGCTGTGCGGCAGCACATGATGGTTCACGAGAAATCCACGATACAGACGACGGCGTTGCCACTGTCCGACGGACAGCACGCCCGCCACCACGACAAACACCAGCCAGGCCAGCCACGGCGGCGCCTCCGACAGCCTCAGGGATAGTGTGGGCAATAGCAGCAGGAAGGTGATGCTGGTCAGCAGCGCCGAGCGCAGTGACGGCGGATCGCCGATAGCCGCCGTCGTCATGGCCGGCGCAGACGTTCACCGGGTACCACCGAAGGCGGTAGCTCATGGAGCGGCCGCAGCAATGCCTGCTGGTGCCGATCCGCCAATTGCTGTGTGGAGCTGTCGAATGCCACCGTCAGACGCTGTTGCAGGTCAGTGATGGTCCGGGCTTCCAGCGCTGCAATCTGCCGGTGCAGAATGGCGCTGAACTCATCCCGGTTCATGGCCTCGTCAGCGCTGGTGACCACAAGATCCGAAGCCAGCCAGGTGGTACCGAATACCGCCAGTCCGGCCAGGGGAGCACAGACGGCGGCCAGCGGCCCGCAGACCGCCGCGCCCGCCCCGGCCGCCGACAGACCGGCACCCGCGCTGGCCGCCCGGCCACCAGCCCGCACCCCGGCCTGACGTGCCACCTGACCTCCAGCACCACGCACTGCGGCGCTCAGGGTCAGACGACCGGCGCCGGCGGCGACCACGGTTGCGCCAAGGCCGCTGATGGCCGGTTGCCAGACCACATCGCGCAGCGCCGTATCGCGCAGACCGGACCAGTCCGCAGTAAGCGCACCGCGGGTGACCGCCGTGTCAGGCAGATGCTGTAGAGTGTAGGAACGCCCCCGGACGGCAGCGGCATCATGCACCTGTCGACTGGCATGGCGCCCCATGGCGTCGGCCACGCGATCGAGACGTTGCCCATGCAGTGCCAGCGCCGCCCCCAGATCCCGATCCAGTCGTGCCTCCATACCGGCCTCGACGAACAGAATCCGGTGGATCTTGTCGCGCAGGTAGGCCTCCACATCACCGTCGCCAGTCAGTTCGCGCGCCAGCTCCAGCAGCAGCGCGTAGTTCGTGCCGATGCGATAGTACCAGTCGGCCACCGCATCGACCTGGCCCCGTG
>JAWLFN010000177.1:0-5788 GCA_041685555.1 Gammaproteobacteria bacterium
GGCCTTTCCGCCTCATCAGTGAGTGTGGCACAACCTCTGTCCACGGACTCCGAAGGTCTGTCGCCGGCCATGCAGTTGCGTGTCGGCCCTGAAACACGCATCCCGCTGTCCCGCATCGAGGGCGAGCAGGGCGCCATAAACATTGACGGCGTAATCGACGAGACTGCCTGGGAGGTGGCCGGCAACGTGCCCGGACTTTCCATGCGGGTGGTGGAACCCGAAAACCTGGACGAGACGCCCTACAACACCGATTTCAAGATCTTCTATAACGATCAGGGTCTGTATATCGCGGTGGACATGGAGCAACCGGAAGATACCCTGGTGCGCCGGATCAGCGGGCGGGATGCCCGGGGCATCCGCCGCGACCGCGTTTCCTTCACCCTGGATACCTCCGGCAGTGGTCGTTTCGGCTACTGGATGAGCCTGGCGCTGGGTGATAACCAGATGGACGGCACCATCCTCCCGGAGCGGCAATACAGCAGCGAATGGGACGGTGCCTGGTACGGAGCCACCGCGCAGACCGAAGATGGCTGGTCCGCCGAGTTCTATATTCCCTGGGGGCAGCTGGCGATGCCGGACACAGAGGGAGAGGAACGCGTCATCGGATTCTATGCCCAGCGCAACGTCGGCAGTCTGGATGAAACCTGGGGCTGGCCCGGCATTCCCAGCTCGGACACGTTGTTCCTGAGTGACTTCCCCCGGTTGACCATGGAGGGCGTGGCCCCCCGTCAGCAGTGGAGTGTTTTCCCCTATGCTTCCACCACTGTCGACGAAGTGGATAATGACGTGGAAGGCAAGGCCGGCGTTGACCTGTTCTGGCGTCCGTCCAGCAACTTCCAGGCGACGGCCACCATCAATCCCGATTTCGGTTCCGCCGAATCCGATGATGTGGTGGTCAACCTGACGGCCAATGAAACCTTTTTCCCGGAAAAACGCCTGTTCTTCCAGGAGGGTCAGGAAATATTCAATACCACGCCGCGTTCAACCGGTCGTGGCGGCAAGCGTCTGAGCATCATCAATACCCGGCGGATCGGTGGCCGGCCCCGAGCGCCGGATCTGCCGCCCGGTGAAAGCCTGACGGCACGTCAGCGCGTGACGCCGGCCGACCTTCTCGGAGCGGCCAAGTTTACCGGGCAGAGTGGTTCAGTCCGGTACGGTGTACTGACCGCCGTGGAGGATGATACCGAATACGATGTGGGTGGAACCCGGATCACGGCTGACGGTCGGGATTTCGGCGCCGTGCGGGTGTTGTACGAGGACAGCCGCAACGCGGCCTATCGCGGACTGGGCTATATCGGCACCACGGTAAGGCATCCGGATCGCAGTGCCGACGTGCACGCGGTGGACTATCATTACCTGAGTACCAGTGGCCGCTGGAATGTGGATGGTCAGGTCATCGCCTCCGAAGTCGAAGGCGAGGGCACTGGTTACGGTACATTCGCCGATGTCGTCTATCAACCCCGCCAGGGCGTGCGTCACACGCTGCAGATGACCTATCTGGATGACAAAATCGACGTCAACGATTTCGGCTTCCTGGAGCGCAACAACTCCTGGGAGTTCTGGTATCGCGGGCAGTGGATCTTCACCGACCTGGAAGTGGTGCGCAACGTGCGCGTAAGCCCGTTTCTGCGCTATGAGGAGAACCTGGACGGCGACCGTGTCAACAATGCCATACCGGTGTTCAATGTTGGTGTGACACTGAACAACCTGGATCAGGTCAGCTTCGGAGTATTTCATTTCCCAAAGCGTTACGACGACCGAAACAGCTTCGGCAATGGCACCTTCGCGGTGGCGGAGCGCACCAATTTCAATGTCAACTATACCACCGACCCCGCGCAGGCGGTCAGCTTCGAGGTCGGAGCCGGGCAGTCAGGAGAGTTTGCCGGTGGCACCAGTCACAATGTCTCGGCCGGAGTGACCTGGCGCCCGATCGACAACCTGAACTTCTCCACCGAAATCGAGTATGACAACCGCGATGGCTGGCTCCTTCATCAGGAAGACCAGAATTTCACGGCTTTCGATACCGAGCAGTGGCGCAGCAACCTGAGCATGGAGTACTTCCTGACCGCCAAGCAACAGTTCAGTGCTGCATTGCAATGGGTGGGTATCAAGGCAGAAGAGGATCGTTTCTACCATCTGCCGGCCGATGCACCGACCCGCAATCGGGATCTGATCCCGGTGGACAAGCCGCCCGGTCCCAGCGACAGTTTCGCGTTGACCCAGATGAACCTGCAACTGCGCTACCGTTGGCAGATAGCCCCGTTGTCCGACCTGTTCGTGGTCTACAGCAAGAGCAACAACCAGCGCGGCATGATCCGCTCCTTCGATGATCAGTTCGGTGACGCCTGGGATGATCCTCTGGTCAGTCAACTGGTGGTCAAGCTCCGTTATCGTTTCGGTACCTGATCCGGCACAGGAACGGCGACGAAAAGGCCCCCGCTGCAGTGCCGCAGCGGGGGCCTTTTTGTAGAGGTGCCCTAAAGTCCAATATCGTCAGTCCGTCACAGGTCCTCTCGATCACGATTCGATTCCGCGTCATGACTGGCCGTCATCGGGCGGCCCAGCATGCGGGACATGTCGACCAGGATGTTGCCACTTTCGATAAGCATCGGATCCTGCTCTTCCTCTCCCTCTGCCTCCAGGTCTTCCGCCCCCAGAGTCAGTGCCACGCTGTCGCCATCATCCTCATCGCTCTCCTGCCACAGTTCCATCGGCAGACCTTTCATCATCCGCCGCAGGTTATTGGCTTCGAAAGCCGCGCGACGATCGGCTTCCCGCTGCGCCTTCAGTGCCGATTCCTGCAGGGGCAGAGTGGTCCGTTCACGGGCTTCCCGCATCCGTTCCACCGCACCATTCATATAGATGAAATCAGGATCTCGGGCCGCGCGCTGCTGGTGACGTTCCTGCAGTTCCGGCATGATCCGGCGCAGCGGGTAGTAGGTGTCATATTCCACCGGCCGGACCGTGTCCCAGGGCAATGCCCCATCCAGATTGCTTTCCCCCATGGAGTCGATGGCCTGGTAGCGATCCGGGAATTCGATGTCAGGCATGACACCACGATTCTGGGTGCTGGCACCGGAGATCCGGTAAAACTTGGAGCGCGTCAGTTTGACCTGCCCATAGTCCATGGGAATGATTTCCTGCACCGTGCCCTTGCCAAAGGTCTGGCCGCCCAGCACGATACCTCGCTGGTAGTCCTGGATGGCACCGGCAAAAATCTCGGAGGCCGAGGCGCTGGCCCTGTTGACCAGCACGGCCAGGGGGCCGTCATAGGCGGTTCCGGTATCCGTATCACCGTAGGAGCGTACGAAACCATTACGCAATCCTGAATAACGGATCTGCACCGTGGGTCCGCCCTCGATGAACAGTCCCACCAGCTCATTGGCTTCGTTCAGCGAGCCGCCGCCGTTGTAGCGCAGATCCATCACTACGGCCTCGACGTTCTCACCCTGCAGCTCATCCAGCAGTCTCGCCACATCGCGGGATGAACTGCGATAGTCTTCATCGCCGCGCTGGGCCGCCTGGAAATCCATATAGAAAGAGGGCAGGGTGATGACCCCCACCCGGTACTGCTGTCCGTCCATCTCCACATCGATGATATCGGAACTGGCAAACTGTTCGGTCAGTTCAACCGTGTCCCGGGTGATGGCAATCTCGCGGGCCGCCGCTTCGCTGGTGGCCTCGGCCGGTATGACGTTGAGCCGGACCGTGGTGCCTTTCTCGCCACGGATCTGATCGACCACATCGTCCAGCCTCAGTCCGATGACGTCCTTCATCTCCCCGGATTCACCCTGACCGATGGCGATGATGCGGTCGCCGGCCTGGAGTTCGCCAGCCTGTTCGGCGGGACCGCCCTTGATCAGTTCAGCGACTTTGGTGAACTCTCCCTCGATGGTCAGCTGGGCACCGATACCCTGCAGGGAACCACGCAGGCCCATGTTGAAATTTTCTGAATCGCGCGGTGAAAAATAACCGGTATGCGGATCGACCGTCTTCGCCACGGTGGACAGATAGGACTGGAACACATCCCGGCTGTTGGTCTTGGTCAACTGGCTGAGCTGATTGCGGTACCGTTCACTGAGCCGCTCTTCCACGGTCTCCATGTCCATCCCGGTCAGCTTCAGGCTGAGTGCACTGTTCTTCACTCGCTTGCGCCACAGCTCATCCAGTGCCTGCTGGTCTGTTGCCCATTCCGCATCGTCCCGATCAATCTCCAGATGTTCGTCGACGGTGAAGTCCAGGTCCGCGAGATCGGATTCGACATGCTCGATGGTCCAGATCAGCCGCTCCATCACCCGCTGAATGTAACGGTTATAGATCTCGAAAGCGGGTTCAATGTTGCCCGACTGCAACAGACTGGCCAGCTCCTCCTCGTAGCGGGAGAACTCATCCAGATCGCTCTGCACGAAGTACAGTCTGGATCCATCCAGCGCCTCGATATAATTGTCGTATACACGCCGGGAAAAACGCTCGTCGAACGTGACATCCGCGTAATGCTTGCTCTCCAGTTCACGAAGTAGCTCCATGGCGGTTTCGCCATGCACCCGCTCGGCATCCAGCCTGCTGTAGAGCTCTTCCAGGATCAGCGTATCAGGCAGGCCATCCTCGTCGAATGCCTCACGCTCTTCTGCCTCACCACTGTCCGTGGCGCCATCCGCCGCCATCGCATGAAGACCGGAAAAAGCCATCCACACAGCCATCAACAGGGCTGCCAGGGTGCCGGGCCGGTGCGTGGTGAAGGGGCTGCTTCTGTCTGCTCTGCTCATATTCATCTGGTCCTGAAAGGTCTGTTCATTGAGATGATCTGGTGGAACCCTTGATAGTACGTTTGATGTTGTCCTGTCAACCACTGCGAACCCGCTTGTGGCGCGCACTGGCATGCCGTTCGGTGCGCTCGACATCGATGTAACGATCGGTGATGGCGCTGGAGCCATGACCGGCATCATCCCGGACATGTTCCCGGGGGCGGTGTTTCACGTCTTCGGAAATCCCGGTGTGGCGCAACCAGTGGACTGTCGCCGCCGATAATCGCTCAGCTTCTTCTGTGAAACCTTCTTCACGCATCCTTTCTTGCGCCCGTGTAAAACATTGTTGCACGATGGCCCGAATCTGACGTGTGCTGGTGATGCCTCCCTTGCCGCGGGTCTTGTGCACGAGAGGGGTCGTCTCGCCCGGCATCGGCAGTGCCGGCAGGCCACGGGAGAGCCGGTACCGCTTCAACGCCGCCAGCATCTCGTCACTGACGGAAATATCGCGCTCCTTGTTGCCCTTGCCGACCGTCACGAACCACCAGTTGCCTTCCAGATCGGGCTGGAAATGCCCCATCTGTGGCGCCCAGCGTTTGCTTTCCACCAGCTCGGAAATGCGCAGGTACAGGGCGAACAGGGCGTTCATGATGAACAATGTACGCTCGTGCCGGGCAGGCTCGTCGGCCGCCATCCGTTCCGCGGCCTCGATGACAAAATCCCACTGTAACGGGGACAGGCGTCTTACTTCGCCACTACCCTGACGCTTGCGCAGGAACTTGCTCTTCTGGCGGATGCCGGCGACCGGATTGGCGCCAGTATGACCTTCCTGCACCAGATAGTTGAAAAAACTGCTCAGCACTGCAAAGCAGGACTGCAGCGCGGACTGGGACAACAGATAGTGCCTGTTGTCCTCGCCGTGTCGGGGAGGGGCGCCAGGCAATATATAGGGGCGCCAGGCAGGGTTGGGCATCCGCCGTCCCTCACGGTCCAGGTAACGTGGCACATGCTGTCGACCGATCCATGATGGGGGCGGATCACGG
>JAWLFN010000178.1:0-5777 GCA_041685555.1 Gammaproteobacteria bacterium
TCGGTGAGTCGAAACCTGACCGATGAGGAGCTGTTGGCGGTGGCTGAATCGGGCGGTGTGGTGCAGGCCGTGGCCTTCCGTTCCTACCTGGATCCGGACAAACACGAGCGCAATCGCGAAGCGGTCAGGGCCCTGCGGGAAGAGATCGCCGGGGAAATCGGGCTGGTTCTGCTGGACAGCGATCAATTGCGGGAACTGGATGGACCACAACGCGACGAGTATGACCGACAGTTCGCCCGGCTGGAGGAACTTGCAGCTTCCCGCATCGAGTCCGAAGTCAATGCAGTCGCGCCTCCAGTGGATGTGGCGGATCTGGTGGATCATGTCGACTACATGGTCGATCTGATCGGCATCGATCATGTTGGCATCACGTCGGACTTTGACGGTGGCGGTGGTGTCGAGGGCTGGATGGATGCCTCCGAGACCTTCAATGTCACGCTGGAGCTGGTACGACGCGGCTATACCGAAGAGGAAATCGACAGGTTGTGGGGCGGGAATCTGCTGCGGGTACTGGATGACGTACAGGCGGTTGCGGCCTCGATGTAATGGCCCACTGGTTGAGATAGAATCGATGCCGTTCCGTAAAGCGTAATCCAGAAGGAGCTTCCATGAGCGAGGAGAATCAGGGGCTGATCGTGTTTTCCCATGGCAAGGAAAGCGGCCCGCACGGTACCAAGATCCAGATGCTTGCCGGTATCGCCATCAAGCATGGCTGGACTACCGACAGCATCGACTATACCGACCTCATGGACCCCGATGAGCGGGTCGAACGTCTGCTGGATGAACTGGACGGCGAGTCGCGTCGGCCACTGGTGCTGGTCGGTTCCAGCATGGGCGCCTATGTGTCGCTGGTGGCGGCGGCTTCATTGCGTCCACAGGGAGTCTTCCTGATGGCACCGGCACTGTATATCCCGGGCTGGAAGCAACAGCAGTACGCGGGCGATCTGGAGCGTGTCAGTATCGTGCACGGTTGGAATGACGAGCTGATCCCGCCGGACAATATCCTGCGCTATGCGACATCCGCGGCCTGTGATCTGCATCTGCTGCCCGCCGATCATCGCCTGGCCGCGGTATTGCCCGAGCTGGGCGCCATCTTCGAGGCTTTCCTGCGACGGATCGGAGGCGGCTCATGAGTACACGACGCCATTTCCTGAAGATTACCGGCGGGGCGGCGATTCTGGCGGGTGGCGGGCCGGCACGGCTGCTGGCGGCCGACGCCCCGTCAGGGGCGGATGTGGAGCTGCGTCTCACCGCCCGGCCCGGCGAGGCCGGTCTGCTACCCGGCACGCCCACCAGGATATGGCGCTATGACGGCGAAGTACTGCGCGGCGACCCGCGGGCGCTCTCCTGCCTGGATGGCAGCGGGCACATTCCATTGCTGCGTCTTCGGCGCGGGCAGCGGGTCCGCATTCATTTCCACAACCGCCTGCCGGAGCCGACCATCGTGCATTGGCACGGCCTGCACATGCCCCAGCCGATGGACGGGCACCCGATGTATGCCATTGATGAGGGCGAGACCTTCACCTATGAATTCGAGGTCGATACGCGGGCGGGCACCTACTGGTTCCACCCTCATCCGCATCAGCGCACGGCGTATCAGGTACTGCAGGGCCTGACCGGTCTGCTGGTGGTGCATGATGACGAGGAGCAGTCGCTGGGTCTGCCCGCCGGCGATCTGGACATTCCCCTGGTCATCCAGGACCGGCGCTTCGATGGCGACAACCAGCTGCTCCACCTGGGCCGTCGCCGCATGGACTGGATGATGGGGTATGCCGGCGACCATGTGCTGGTCAATGGAGCTGCCGGCTATCAGCGCCAGGTACCTCGCACAAGCTGCCGATTGCGCCTGTTCAATGGATCCAATGCCAGCACGTACCAGCTGCGTCTGTCGGGAGGGCTACCGATGACGGTCATTGGCAGCGATGGTGGTCTGCTGGAGTTTCCGGAACAGCGCCAGCAGGTGACACTGGCACCCGCCGAGCGTATCGAAGTGTTGGTGGACCTTTCACCGCTGCAGGCAGGAGAAGGGTTGTCACTGCTGGCCGAGACCTGGTCACCGCGGCTGCAACGCCTGACGGATGGCCAGGTGACGGGAGAGTTGCGCGACGCAGGCAGGGTGATCGCAACGCTGATCGCTGGTGAGGAGCAGCGTCCGTCGACCCCGTTACCCGACCGGCTTTCCGTGTACCCGGCCGCGCCGTCGCTGGAGCAGGCGGTGACCCGTCGCGTGACCCTGTCGATGATGCGTGGCAGTCTCACCATGAACGGGCGGGTGTTCGGCGGCATGCAGGAAGTGGCCGATGAGGAGCGGGTGGCGTTGGGCCGTCCGGTCATCTGGGAGTTCGCCAATGATGCTCGCATGGGAATGGGCAGAGGTAGAGGTAGAGGCATGGGGATGGGCATGCGGATGTTGCATCCGATGCACGTCCACAATGTCCAGTTTCGCGTGATCGACCGGCAGATGACCGATGAACCGGACAGCGTGCTGGAGTCGCTGGGCCGCGGATCAATCGACAACGGATTGAAGGACGTGGTGCTGGTCCGCCCCGGTGAACGCGTGCGCGTGCTGATGCAGTTTGCCGATCACACCGGCCTGTATCTCTATCATTGTCATATCCTGGAGCATGAAGACCTGGGCATGATGCGTAATTTTCTCATTGAGTCCGCGTGACAGGTCGCTGCGCTGCTTCGTCGACCGCGACACCCGCTCGTGGCATCCCGGGGCCCTCTGAGATTTTCTGCCGCGGACGGTTTCGTTCGCCGGTTCAAACGGGGTACACTGTCCAACCCTTAGGCCGATACCCTTCATAATGACTCTGCTGATCCTTTTTGCGGTGACCTCGATTGGCTTCTCCTTTCTGTGCTCCATACTGGAAGCAGCCCTTTTGTCCGTGACACCCAGCTACATCGCGTCACTGAAGAACGCCCAACCATCGCTGTTTGAGCGCCTGCGCGCTTTGAAGGATGACATTGACGATCCGCTGTCCGCCATTCTGACCCTGAATACGATTGCCCACACAGTCGGCGCCACCGGCGTGGGTGCCCAGGTGACCGTATTGTACGGCGAAGGCTGGCTGGGCCTGGCTTCCGGCGGGATGACGATGGCCATCCTGATCTTTTCGGAGATCATCCCCAAAACCATCGGGGCCAAGTACTGGAAGAGCATTGCACCGGCGCTGCCCTCCGTTCTGCGATTCATGATCGTAACGCTGATGCCGTTCATCTGGCTGTCCAAGCAGATCACCCGGCGACTGGGCGAAGGCGGTGCCGAAACCGATATCCGGGCCGAGATCAGTGCCCTGACCGAAATCGGACGTGATCAGCAGGCTCTGGATGAGGACGAACGTCGTGTCATCCAGAATACTCTCCGGCTGCACGAGATCAAGACCAGCGCCATCATGACACCCCGCACCGTCTGCAAGCATTTCAAACCCGACGCCACGGCAGGCGAGTTTCGGGAGAAGGCGGTGACGCTGCCCTTCTCGCGTTTCCCGCTGATTGACGGCGAGGGTGGTACCGTCGGATACGTCCACAAGTCGGATCTGCTCTGTGTGGCCAATGAAACCGCACTGAGTGAGATCGCCCGCGAAGCGGTTACCGTCAATGCCACCACCAATATCGAGTATCTGTTTGGAGAAATGCTGGTCAATCGTCAGCACCTGGCTGTGGTGTATGATGAGTTGGGTACCTGGGTGGGTATCGTGACCATGGAGGATATCATCGAGACCATGCTGGGCCGGGAAATCATGGACGAGACGGACAATGTGTCCAACCTCAGGCGCTATGCCCGGCAGCGTTGGAGTCGACGACTGAAAAAATCGCATGAGAATGGCGCCAGGGACAAGGAAGCGCCGAAAGAGCCTGAACCCAGGGTTGGCGGTTGATCGCTGCCCCGATATGCTGCTGTTTCCGGCGACCGAACATACCGCATGTAAAGCAATGATTCGGTGCGGATGCCAAGAGGAGATCTCCCGATGAAGCTGTTTTTTCATGCACGGCCCCTGTGGCTGCTGGTGGCACTGAGCATTCTGATTTCCTGTACCGGGGAGTCCATGGAGGCTGACCAGTCGGCCAGTGAGGACGAAAGGCTGCGTGCCATTGCCGAACGCATCACCATTCATCGTGATGACTACGGGGTGCCACACATCTATGCGGAAACCGATGCCGAGACCGTATTCGGCCTGCTGTACGCCCAGGCCGAGGATGATTTTCCGCGTATCGAACGCAATTACATCTGGGCCACCGGCCGCCTGGCCGAAGTGGAAGGGGCCGAGGCGCTGTACAGCGATCTGAGGGCCCGCCTGTATATGACCCGCGAGGAGGCCATGGAAGCCTATGAGGCAGCCCCCGACTGGTTGCGGGAATTGACCGATGCCTTTGCCGACGGGTTGAATTTCTACCTGGCCACCCATCCGGAAGTCGAACCCGAGCTGATCGAGCGTTTCGAGCCCTGGATGCCATTCTATTTCTTCGAGGGATCGATCGGCGGTGACATCGAACAGATTCCGCTGGACCGTATTCGGGAGTTCTACAGTCACGCCGCCACGGTGGCCGGCGATCCGCCGCCGCAGGCCGGACCGATGGTGGCGGCCAATTTCGGCCCCGGTCGTACACGGATGCCGCTGGCGCCCGGTGAGTACCGGGAACCGGACGGCTCCAACGGTTTTGCCCTGGACGGAACCCGTACCGAATCCGGCGACGCCATGCTGCTGATCAATCCGCACACCAGTTTCTATTTTCGCGGCGAGTACCATGCGGTCAGCGAGGAAGGATTGAACGCCTACGGTGCCATCACCTGGGGGCAGTTCTTCGTGTATCAGGGGTTCAACGAGGATACCGGCTGGATGCACACCTCCACCGGTGCCGACTTCATGGACGAGTTTGTGCAGGACATCGTCCGCGAGGATGACGGCCTGTACTATCGCTATGGCGACGACCTGCGCGAGCTGCAGGAACTGGAGGTCACGCTGCGCTATCGCGATGGTGACAGCATGAGCGAGCAGACATTTCCGATGTACCGCACCCATCAGGGGCCGATCACCCATGAGATCGACGGGCAGTGGGTGTCGACCCGCATCAACTGGGATCCGGTCAATGCCCTGCGGCAGTCCTATCTGCGCATGAAGACCGCCGACCATGATGGGTTCCGGGACATGATGGACATCCGCACCAACTCCTCCAACAATACGGTATTTGCCGACTCTTCGGGCAATATCGCCTACTTCCATGGCAACTTCATGCCCCGGCGCGACCTGCGCTTTGATTATTCGCAGCCGGTTGATGGCAGCGATCCGGCCACGGACTGGCAGGGCAGGCACGAGGTCGACGAGATGATCACGCTGGTCAATCCGGAAAGCGGCTGGCTTCAGAATGCCAACTCCACTCCGTTCACGGCGGCCGGCGAGTTCAGCCCGGAGCGCATGGACTACCCGATCTATATGGCGCCGGACGCGGAGAATTTCCGGGGGCTGCATGCCGTGTCCCTGCTACGTGACGCGGAAAATGTGACATTGGACAGTCTCATCGAACTGGCCTACGACCCGTACCTGCTCGGTTTCGAACAGCTCATCGATGGCCTGGTGGACGCCTGGACCGACCGCTCGGCGGATTGGCCGGGGTTGCTGGAGCCGGTGTCCTATTTCAGTGAGTGGGACGGAACCGTCACCACCGACTCCATCGCCATGACGCTGGCCCGTTTCTATGGCACCAACATGCTCGCGCGTGTGGAAGCGCCGGATGAGCTGACCGCCATGCAGCGCATCAACTGGATGGGCACG
>JAWLFN010000179.1:0-5761 GCA_041685555.1 Gammaproteobacteria bacterium
CCCAGCGGTAGCTGAAGCTCTTCGGCCACTTCGTTGTGGGATTTGCCTTCCATGAAGGCCTTGAACAGCACCTGCGCCTGCTCGTCCGGAAGCTGCGACAATGCCTTGCGGATCCGGGTTTCGGCCCGTTTCTGCTGAAGATCCACCAGCGGTTCTTCGGCCGCCTCCGCTTCATGCCACATGTCTTCCACCGCCACACGCCGCTCCTTGCGATCGCGCCGCCGGATGAAATCTATCCGGGTGTTGCGGGCAATGGTGTAAATCCAGGTTGTGGCACTGGCCTTGCTACTGTTGAACGAGGCGGACTTGCGCCAGATCTTGATCATCACCTCCTGGGTGATCTCCTCGGCCTGGTTCCAGTCCCCGCCAGGGCTTCTGGCCAGGAAGGCACGCACCAGCGGCGCGAAATGCTCGAAAACCTTCCGGAATGCCGCCCGGTCGCGATGTTCAGCAATCTGTTCAAGACAATGGGCCCAGGGATCCTCGCCCGCCTCGATACCACTTTCCTGCATGTCGCCGCCGTTCATAGTGATCTGGGAATTTCGCACGTGATCGGGCTCCGGGTCTGCATGTCGATTGTGTCCGTACAACCAGCTACGCCGCAGTCCCGCGGGTGGATCACCCGATTCCGGGCAACCTGCTACATTGATCCGGGGTCACCACATCAGCGTACCCGGTTTACAGTATAGACAATTTCCCTCACCATCACAGCCGGAGTGATACCATGGCCACAGACGGGCAGACTGATTGCTCGGCGTTGAGACGGGCGCTGTTGCGTGACTTCAAGGATTTCTACAGCAGCGGAAAACCCGACATGGACGCCCTGTCCCGACTGTATACAGAGGATGTGGAGTTCAGTGACCCGGTCCACACGCTGCACGGTCGGCTTGCACTGCGGCGCTATCTCTGCGACCTGTATGCCAACGCCACTTCGGTCCGTTTCGAGTACACCGAAGAACATGTCACGGAAGACGGCGCCAGCATCGCCTGGTGGATGCGGATGGCGCATCCCAGACTGGCCAGGGGGCGTGAAATCCAGGTCCGCGGATTGACCATGGTCCGGTTCTCGGACCGGATTTTCTATCAGGAGGACTTTTATGATCTGGGCCACCTGCTGTACCAGCACATCCCGCTGCTCGGGCGCATCATCCGCTATATCAACGGGCGCCTGGCGGGCTGATACAACGCGGTAAGGCCATCAAGCCACCGCGGAGCCAATGCATCAAACAGGAGGATGACATGACGGTCAGCCATCAGAACGTCTGGATCACCGGAGCCGGCTCTGGCATCGGAGAAGCGCTGGCCAGCCACTACGCCGCACAGGGGCACACTGTGGTGATCAGCGGCCGCACGCCGGACAAACTGGATGCTGTAGCGGAGCGCCATCCGGGGAAGATCATACCACTGGTGTTCGACGTGACCGATGACGACAGCGTCCCACAGGTACAATCGGCCCTGGCCGGTCTGCTGTCCCATGTCGACCTGTTGATCCTCAATGCCGGCAGCTGCGAATACATCCGCGCTCCGGAACTGGACACCGCCCTGTTCCGCCGCGTCATGGACACCAACCATTTCGGCATGATCAATACCCTGCGCGCGGCGCTGCCCTTGCTGGAAACCGCTCCGCAGCGTCCGCACGTGGCTGGAGTCTGCAGTCTGGCCGGCTTCATCGGGTTCCCGCGCGCCGCCGCCTACGGCAGTTCGA
The DNA here is from genome assembly GCA_041685555.1 of Gammaproteobacteria bacterium. GTDB lineage: Bacteria > Pseudomonadota > Gammaproteobacteria > Pseudomonadales > Pseudohongiellaceae > PWQG01. The sequence goes on from JAWLFN010000179.1 coordinate 1,706, forward strand.
AAGCAGCCGCGGCCTATCTGCTCAACGCGCTGCGGCTGGACTTCGGCGACCTGTTCGATGTCACCGTGATCAATCCCGGTTTCGTGAAGACGCCCATGACCGAGCGCAACCGGTTCCCGATGCCATTCCTGATGACCACGGAGCAGGCTGCGGCGGCCATCACGCGTCGATTGCAGCGGCGTCCGTTCACGCTCAACTTTCCGCGCCGATTGACCTGGACTCTCCGGCTGCTGCAGCTGTTCCAGCGACCGTGGTACCGTCATCACATGAAACAGGCGGACAGTCAGCGCGGATCTCCGACTCATGATGCAGACTGAACCGGGACACAGCGCGATCTACAGCGGACTGGTACGACATCGCCGGTTCAGCCCGCGTCGCCACAGTTTCACCTATCGGGTGTTCATGATGTACCTGGACCTGGACGAGCTCCCAGACCTGTTCCGGAACCGATGGTTCTGGTCAACAACCCGTCCCGCGCCAGCACGATTCCGGCGTCGCGACTACCTGGGGCCGGTGCACCGCCCACTGATCGAGGCGGTGCGGGACTGCGTGGAACAGCAGACCGGGCAGCGACCCGACGGTCCGGTGCGTCTGCTCACCAATCTGCGCTACTTCGGCTTCCTGATGAACCCGATCAGCTGCTACTACTGCTTTGACCGGGAGGAACGGCTGCGCTGGATCGTCGCCGAGGTGACCAATACACCGTGGCGCGATCGCCGACAGTATGTCATTCCCTGCGCGCCGGACGCGACCATTCAGCGTCATGCGTTCCGCAAGACGCTGCATGTGTCTCCGTTCATGCCCATGGACATGACCTATCAATGGCGCAGCACCACGCCCGATCGCAGACTGGCCGTGCACCTGAAGAACCTGCGGGATGGTCAGGAGACCTTCAACGCCACGCTGGCGCTGGAGCGACAATCACTGTCAGCCACCAATCTGAACCGCATGCTGTTGTCGTACCCGTTCATGACATTGAAGGTGGGTATGGGCATCTACTGGCAGGCGTTGAAGCTGTTTCTCAAGCGCGTGCCGCTCTACCGCCGAGCACCAGCCCCGGAACAGAGGACCTGAGGAAAACACGCATCATGAGACCGACAGACTTGTTGCATTCCCGGACAGGGACACAGTCCAGCTCCGCTGCCATGACGGAGGAACGTCCACTGACCGAACCGGCGAGCACCACAAGCTTCCGTCCGGGTCCGATCACCCGAGTGGCCCGCCGCCTGGTGCACCGCACCCTGTCACGCATCCAGCGCGGCCGCGTCACGGTCGAGGAAACGGGAGGCGGACAGCACACCTTCGGCGATCCCGACAGCGCGCTGCACACGCATTTGACCATCCACGATCCGGCCATGTACCGCGCCGTGGCCTTCGGTGGCAGCATCGGCAGCGCGGAAGCCTACATGGATCGGCACTGGAGCTGCTCCGACCTGGTGGCACTGGTGCGGATAATGGTGCTCAACATGGACGTGCTGGCCGCCATGGACCTGCGTAATGCCGCACTGCGGGGACTGATCGAGCGTATCAGCAACCTGACAAGGCGCAACAGCCGTCACGGGTCGCGACGCAACATTTCCGCGCACTATGACCTGAGCAATGAATTCTTTGCCACATTCCTGGACCCGACCATGATGTATTCCTCGGCGGTATTCCGGGACCAGGCCCAGCCGCTGGAAGATGCTGCCCTGGCCAAACTGCACCACATCGCCACCCGACTGGACCTGCAGCCGGATGATCAACTGCTGGAGATCGGCACCGGCTGGGGCGGAATGGCCCTGCTGGCGGCACAGCAGTACGGTTGCCGCGTGACCACCACGACGCTGTCGCGGGAACAATACCGGCACACACTGCAACGTGTCCGGGAAGCCGGACTGGAGGACCGGATCACCGTGCTGATGCTGGATTACCGTGACCTGCGGGGCCAGTACGACAAACTGGTCTCCATCGAGATGATCGAGGCCGTGGGCCACCAGTACTATCGTGATTATTTCCGGAAATGCGCCTCGCTGCTGAAGCCTGACGGCCTGATGCTGATCCAGGCCATCACCATCTCCGACCAGCGCTATGACCGCGCCCGTCGCAAGGTGGATTTTATCCAGCGCTATATCTTCCCTGGCGGCTGTCTGCCTTCCAACAGTGTCATCGCTTCGCATGTGGCCAAACACACTGACATGCAGATTGTCGGCCTGGAGGACATCACCCATGACTACGCGTTGACGCTGGCACACTGGCGGCAACGTTTTCTGCGCCAGAGCCGGGCAGTGGCCGATGCCGGCTTCAGTGACGCCTTCATCCGCATGTGGGATTACTACCTTGCCTACTGCCAGGGTGGCTTCATGGAGCGGGTGATCCATACCGCGCAGATCCTGATGGCGCGTCCCGAAGCGCGACTGGCTCCGTTACATGCCCGCCTGAACATACCAGACCAGGACCGGTAAGTCAGTGTGGACCCGATCGCGCCAATTGGCATTACTGACCGCGCGCCAGCAGGCGGTACTCAACGCCGTGGTATTTCAGCTGGCCTGGCTGCTGTGCGTGCTGGGTGGAAATCTGGTGGCACTGCCCGTGACAGCCGGTGCCCTGGCGTTGCATCTGTGGCTGAGCGCGCACAGAGGCGCGGAAACACGGATGCTCCTGGCTGCCATCATGGTGGGCCTGCTCTGCGATACCGTGCTCATCAACAGCGGCGTCCTGCTCACTCCCGGCATGCTGCCGCCACTGTGGCTGCTGTGTCTGTGGCCATTGTTCGCCAGCACGCTCGGGCTGGCCTTGCGCTGGTTCCGTGATCGGCTGCCGGCCGCCGCGGTAGGCGGACTGGTGTTTGCGCCGATGTCCTATTTCGGCGGTAGCCGGATCGCCGGTATTGAGCTACTGACCCCGGAATGGCTGGCACTACTGATGATCGGGCTGGCCTGGTCCCTGGTATTCCCGTTACTGATCCTGATCCACAGGAGGTTGTTACCGTGACCGCTGCTCTGCCCCGACAGCTGCTTTTGCTCATGCTGATGAGCGCCTCATTGTTCGCATCGGCCGACGACAGTGATCGGGACCTTATCACCTGGGCCACAGGGGAAGTCCGGAACGAGGACGGGACCCTGCTGTATCGGGAATATCATCTTGTGCCGGAGCCCGACGCACGCCCCGTGCGGGTCGAGTATCGCACCGATGACGGCGGGGACGCACTGTTTGCCGAAAAAACCCTGGATTACTCGGTATCGGCAACGGCTCCCGCCATGGATTTCGTGGACCGGCGCCGCAACCTGCGGATCGTCACCCGCTACCCCGACCCGTCCGATCCCGACCGACTGCAACTGGCCTACTACCCGGACCGGGACGGCGAGCCGGAACGCGACACCTTCGACACCGACAGTCTGATCGTCGATGCCGGCTTCGACCCCTTCATTCAGCAACACTGGGGTCGGCTTGTCGACGACGAACGGATCGTCGCCAGGTTCCTGGTACCGTCCCGCTCGGACACCGTCCGCATGAGCCTGCAGCAGGTGGACACCGATCGCTGTGAGACGCCAGTCGATGATATCCGATGCTTCGAGGTGCGACCCGCCGGAGCGCTGCGCCTGGTCGGCTGGTTCGTTGACCCGATCCGACTGGCCTATACGGCGGAACCTCGACGCCTGGTGCTCTATCATGGACAGGGCAACATTCCGGATGAATCCGGCAATCAACGACAGGTGCGCATTCACTACGAGTATGATGGGTTATAATGGAGCCTTTTGCAGGAGGCTCTCGTTCCATGCCATTGCCACCGCCCGTCGACCGTGAACCTATCCACACCCGTGACATCCATTTCAACGGATACGAGCGCAAGGACGGCCTGTTCGACATCGAGGCCCACCTGGTCGACACCAAGAGCTACGAGTTCAGCAACAACTGGCGTGGCACGATCGGCCCCGGAGAGGCGCTGCATGAGATGTGGCTGCGCGTGACGGTGAACGCGGAGTTCACCATCCAGGACATCGAGGCCGCCACCGACAACAGTCCGTTCAGAATCTGTCCGGACATCACGCCCAACTACAAGCGCCTGATCGGCCTGAC
>JAWLFN010000012.1:0-23235 GCA_041685555.1 Gammaproteobacteria bacterium
GATTCCCAGTGAATAGACCTTGCCGGTGGTGACCAGTTCCGCGGCCTCGACCACGCGTTCAGGGCTCAGATGATTGGCCGCTCCGATGCGATCTTCCGGCCCGTGAGGGGACGGCACCCATTCCTGCGCCATGATGCTGCCGGACAGAGTCGCGGCGATCAGGGGCCTCGCGGCCAGGGTTGTGTTGTTGCGGGACGTACGGTGGCTTGTCATTGTTCTTTCTCCATGCTGATCCTGTCTGGTGCCGTCTGGCTGCGCGCCAGCCACGCGGCGAATTTCCAGCACAGCACGGCAATGAGAATACCGGCATAGCTGTCGACGGCATAGTGCCAGGCCAGGTGCACCGAACCCAACAGAATCAGACCGGTGAAGGCCGTGAGCAGCCAGCCGGCCCAACGGGCATAGGTGAATCCATACAGGGCCAGAAGTGCTGAGCTGGCAAGGTGCATACTGGGCATGGCGGAAATGCCTCCTACCGGGCTTCCGCTCTCATAGCCCTCCCAGAGTATGTCGTGAACGTCAAGCGCCCAGACCGGATAGGTGGCCGAGAACGCCCGTAGCGAATCCAGCAGAGGGAGGAAGTCGTCACCGAGGCCGAGCTGATGGTAGTAGACCGGTCCGGCGGAGGAGAACAAGGTAGCCAGCACATTACCGCCGAGAAACCAGGTCAGCACGAATGCAATGAGGAAAGTCATTCGCGCGACCGGATTGTACCGGGTGAAGCAGGCGATGAAGATGACAAAATACGCGACGAACAGCCAGGCGTGGTACACGATGTTGACGAAGGTGGTCATCAGTGGTGAACCCAACAGCGGCATCAGTAACCGATACGGATCCGCACCGAAATGGATGGAACGATCCAGTTCGGCAAATGTCCGGTCCCAGGAAAAAGGGATCAGCTCGGGAATAAGAACCTTGAAGTAGGAGAAGGCTGCCATGAATGCAACCAGCAGTGATAATGCCAGCGTACCGGCGGTGATCCGATAGGGCTCCATGAGTTCGCGTGCGCGTCGGGCCAGTGCTCGCAGCGGACTGTCTGGTCGTTCGTGACGGATCATGTGAACTGTATACCGGGCAGCCAGAAGGGCGACAGAGAGCACGACTATACGGGTAAAGACATCAATGAATCCGCTTATCGAGGATTGCACGAAAGTATCGTCCAGGCGATATGACATGATCCAGGCCAGCACAATCGGCAAGGTTGCCACAACAATGAATATCGCATGGTCTCGCAGTACGCGCTGTATCACCTGGCCGGCCTGGCTGAGGAATCCTTTCTTCCTGTTCAATGATCGTGCTCCCTTTGCAATGGTTACAGGCCCTGGGCTCCCCGACGCAGCCAGTCATGGACGAAGGCGAGCTTGTGGCGCGCCGCCTCCGACAACACAAACGGGTAGAGATCCTCCAGCCCCATGGAGCGGTTGACGTGGTTCACGCCCACCGTGAGCGAGGCCGCTGTCTGGATCAGGCGCGCGGCATCCGGCTCCGAATACGGGTCCCAGCCGGGATGCGGCAGTTGCGGTGACGACAGCCCGGAGGCGACGAAACTGTCCGTGATGTCCGTCAGGTGTAGCAGATGCGCGGCCGTTTCCGCCCAGTCCTCGTGTGGATGCGTCGAGGCGTAGCTGGTCAGGAAACGCTGCTGCCAGCCGGGCGGTGGACCGTTATGATAATGGTGCTGCAGGGCCGCGGTATAGTCCACGCGCTCGTCGCCGAACGTGTCCCGGAAGGCGTCGAGGAAATCCTCTCGCAGGCTCAGCCGCCACCAGAGCATATGCGAGATCTCGTGACGCATGTGCCCGATCATCGTGCGGTAGGGCTCCTCCAGCGCCTGGCGGCGGGTCGCGCGCAGCACCGGGTCGGCCTCGGCCACACTGATGGTCACCTTGCCCTCGACATGACCCATGAATACAGGGGTCGGTCCCTCGGCAAGCATATGGAAAACGGGGGGGGCGCCCGGATCCTCGGGGCGGAACCAGTGCCAACGGCCCAGATTGTCCAGTGCCCAGCGCTTTGCCGCCTCCGTCTGCGCCCAGTTGGCCATGGCGCCGGGAATGGACGGGTCCGGCGCCAGCGCCGTCATCGCACAGGAGCGGCAGAAAGCGCCCTGCTCCGGAGCGATCCAGTTGCAGCCGATTATCTCCCGGTTGATGCAGAAAGGAGGCATGGGCAGAAAGGCCCGCGCCTGGGGATCGTAGGCGACCGGTGTGCCCTCGGCTGTCGCCAGATTGTCAAACCAGAGGGACCCGGAACCGACCGGGTTGGAAAATACGCGCATGGTGAAAACAACAGTTGAAAATAAGGGAGTAGTATGCGCCCGCGACCGCGTTGTGTAAATTGCCGGGACGCCACCATCATCGCTCCACGGCCTCTTCGACCATGCCCCGCAGCGCGTCACGGAGGTTGGACACGACCGGGCAATCGGGTACCTCGTGGCGCTGCGCCAGAAACGCCGGGTCATTGTAGCCCACCCACACGTCCGAGGCCTCGTCTTCCCAGACCAGTGCCTTCAGGGGCAGGTCGATGCCCACCGACTGCGCACATTGCATGAACGGCGTGCCACCCCGTGGATTGCCGAAGATCAGCAGCTCCGTGGGTCGCAATGACAGGTCGGCGCGGCGCGCACCGGCCGCGTGGTCGATGCGGGCAAACACGTTCAGGCCCCGCTCCTCGACGATCCGTTCCAGGCGATCCATGGTCTCCCCGGCGTCATGGGGGCTGCCGATCACCATCATGCCTTCCGCGGCGATGACTGTCATGGCGTGGGTGGCGGCCACCAGCAGGGCCGTGGCGATGAAAGTGCGAATGATGCTCATGATGGCTCCTACTGGATCCGGGTTGGTGAGTGCAGGTCTGATGAACTGTACGACAGCCGACCCCGGATTGACATACCGGTACCGCCAGAAACGGGCAAGGGCGCGTCTCACTTTCCCCGGGTCCCTTGTGCCAGGACAGCAACGGTTATACCCTTGATTCCTGTCAATGTTTCATCCATCGCTGCCAACGAGTCCTGCCATGAAGACTGTCGTCACCATCCTGAGTCTGGCCTTTCTGTTCGCCTGTTCCGACTCTCCTGATCCGCAGATTGCCGAACCCGCCGATCCCCCACCCGCGGAAGTCACCGACGACTGGTCGCTGGGATACATGGCCGCCGTGGCCAATCCGGACGCTACCGACGCCGCCGTCGAAATGCTGGAAAAGGGAGGTCACGCCGTGGATGCGGCCATCGCGGCGCATGCGGTGCTGGGCCTGGTGGAGCCGGAAAGTTCGGGTCTGGGCGGCGGTGGATTCATGGTGGTCTATGAGCAGGAGACGCGGAACGTGAGCTTCCTGGACGGTCGTGAAACGGCGCCTTCCGGAGCGACGCCGGACATGTTCATGCGTGACGGCGAAGTCATGGGCTTCCTTGATGCCTGGCAGAGTGGTCGGGCGGTGGGTGTACCGGGCACCATTGCCCTGTACCGTATGGCACATGAGCAGTACGGCAATCTGCCCTGGGCCTCTCTGTTCGAGCCGGCCATCAGACTGGCCAGCGAGGGATTCGAGGTGTCCGGCAAGCTGGCGGGTTATCTTCCCCAGCTTCGGGATATCACCCGGTTGGATGAAAATCCTGGCGCGGCCGAATACTTCTATCCGGATGGCGAGCCGCTGCAGGCCGGTGATGTCGTGCGCAATCCGGAGTATGCGCAAACTCTGCAACGCGTCGCGGACGAGGGCCCGTCCGCCTTCTACAGTGGAGAGATTGCCGAAGCCATGGCCACCGCCGCGCAGGCGGGGCCGGATGGTGGCAGCATGACGGTCACCGATATCGAGAACTATCAGGCCGTGGAACGGGAAGCGATCTGTGGGCCCTGGCGCGCCTACAGTGTCTGCTCGGCCACCCCCCCATCTTCCGGAGCCATGCAGATCATGGTCGCCAACCTGTATGACCACCTGGTGGGTGAGGGCGCCGACCGGGAGCAGCAGATTCGCGCTTTCGTGGATGCGCAGCGTCTGGCCTACGCCGACCGGGACTATTACTTCGCTGATCCGGATCAGGTCGACGTTCCGGTGGCGCAATTGCTGGCTCCGCGGTACCTGGAGCATCGGGCTGGCAACCCGCCTGCTCCGGATGCCACACCGCGGCACGGCGACCCTGCCGCCGTGCTGGGTAATGGCACTGCCGCCGTATGGGCGGAGGACAGTACGCGGGAAGCGGCTGGCACCACGCATCTGTCCATCGTGGACAGTGAAGGAAATGCTGTCTCCGCCACCATGACCGTGGAATCCCCTTTCGGGTCCTCGCGCTGGGCCGCTGGCTTTCTGCTTAACAACGAGATGACCGACTTTGCCCGCGAGTATGATTCCGAAGGCCCTGAGCCGGCCAACAGGGTCCGGCCCGGATCCCGTCCCCGATCCTCCATGTCGCCCACTGTCGTGCTGGATGCCGACAACGAGTTACACATGGTGACCGGATCACCCGGCGGCAATTCCATTCCGGCCTACACGGCCAAGTCCCTGCTCGGCATTCTGGACTGGGAGATGAGCGTGGAAGAGGCCGTCGCCTTTCCGAACATCATCGCCAGAGGGCAGACGGTACGGGTCGAGGTAGGCCGCGAGCCTGGGCAGGCGCTGGCCGATCAACTCAGCGCGGCGGGTTATGATGTGCAGGAGAGCGAGGGCGAGAACTCGGGCCTGCACGTGATCCTGGTGACCGATGAGGGACTGATTGGCGCGGCGGATCCGCGGCGGGAAGGCAACGTGTTGTCCGGCCCCTGAGCCGGACAACACGGTCCCGACATCGTCAGTCAATGGGGGACAGCAGGTCCGGGTTGATGACCAGGTTCCTCACACCGTGAGCGTGGTCCTCGTCGAACACGTTGTCTTCACACCATTCGCCCACGGAGGAAGCGTCGACCTTGATGACTTCCGGCCGTACACTCCAGCTGACCTGCAAGGGCGACGCAATGGTGTTGTAGTCAGGACCGGTAGTGGAGCCGGCATACTGTATCGGGGTGCCGGTATCGGCGGGGATGTTCAGGGCCTGATGGCGACCATTGCGTTCACCCAGGCGTGTCAATTCGCCAAAATCCTCGGCATCGCTGTCGTTGACAAGTACATAGACCTGGGTTTCGACCCGCAATTGCGGATTGGCGATGGATTCGTTGAGGCATGCATTAAGCGTGGGACCCGGTGTCACCTGCGCGGTGGTATGCACATAGTGCACCTCAATGGTATCACCAGGGACCAGGCTGCCCTGCTCTCCCGAGCAGATTTCGCAATTCAACGGTTCCAGTTCTGCTTCGGTAAGCTCTCCGGAATACAGAAAGCCGGTTCCGTAGCCACGACCGTCCCCGTTACCTGCGTATTCAGTGAACTCACCGCCGGAGTGTTCCGCACCCTTGTGAAAATGGATGTTACACAGGTTCATTTCGGTGTAAGCCGGCGCGGCGCCAAAGACGACGGGATTGTTGCCCTGGGCCGAATCCAGGTCTCTTGGTGCCTGTGGCCCGAAACCCTGGCCCGCTGTCGCTTCAGCCAGTCTCTGGCGCTGTCCGTCGATCACTTCGTCCGCTACATGGGCGCCTGTGTCGGGGTTCTGGGCAGTTACGCTGGCAGACCAGACCAGAGCAAGCATGAACGATAATAACAGGTTGATTCGCATTGTAGTGTGCTCCTGAATGGAAAAGTCGCTATTGTCACTATTGTCGCCATTACAGTATAGCGTAATCCGTTGCATGGGGAATGCCATGATGGAACCTCACCATCGTGCATCAGGTGCAAAGATACCAAAGTCGCCCAGCGCCCGAGGTACTTCATCGACTGCTGCAGGCCCGGCGATGATCCCGCCTGGCACCCTCCGGAGTTTCATGGGATGAGTGGGGCCGATGGTTCGATACCCTCGACTCGGACCTCCGGGTCAAGTTTCTGGATCAGGGATTCGAATTTTTCCACTTCTTTGCTGGGCACATCTGCCATCAGCAGGACCCTGCCCTGTTCGATATCCGTTTCAAAAGACTTGAGCCTCGAGCTGGGAAATGAAGCGCCGGCGAGACCAGTAAGAATGCCTCCGAGTCCGGCACCGCTCAGTCCCAGGAGAGCCACCAGGCCACCACCAACGACGATTCCCGATGGAGGGAACACCAGGGCCGTCACTCCGGCCAGTACGCCGGCTGTTCCGCCCAGTTCCAGGCCTCTTTTGTAGGCGGGAATGAAGTCATTTGACTCTGGTCCGGCATCGGGAAGGTCATCCATCTCCGTGCCTTCCTTTGCCAGCGCGTAAATATGCTTCTCCGGAATGCCGTTGTCCTTGAGGTCAGCCACTGCCCGTCGGGCGTGATCGACATCGGGAGAAACGAAGCATAGACGTTTCATTGATTTTCCTCTCAGGTCAGACAATGTATTCTGCAATCAGTGCGATCACAATAAGCATACCGACAAGAGTGCCGGCAAGAATCAGGCCATTGCGTAGTGCAGCACCTTCTTTCCGCATCGTAGAGTACCTCAGTGTTGTTGTGTTGCGTTCAGAACGCCGTTCTGTCCTTTCCAGTCTTCCAGTTCCAGATCCGGGTTCATCACCCGGAAACTGGCGTACAGATCAATGCCCCGCGGATCTTCCAGGATGTCTACCTGAACACCTTTTTTACGCAGCAGCGTTTCGGTGCCGGAGGCATTGGTCACATCACCCACCACGACACGTGAGAAACCGCGCATGTGAAGCAACGTGGCGCAGACTTCACAAGGGCTCAACGACGTGAACAGGGTGGTGTGGCTGAAATCGCATCGGCCCGCGTCTCTGATGGCCGAGGTTTCACCGTGGTTGTAGGGATGGTTTTCCTGCACCAGCGTGTTGTGTCCCTTGCCGATGATTCTTCGTGTCCCATTGTCGATGATGACGGCGCCAATGGGACAACCGCCCTCATCGTGGCTCTTCCGCGCCAACAGCACGGCAATCCGCATGAAATCCGCATCGCCCAGTTTACGGCTGAAGGCATCATCCATCAGCACTGCCAGGCTTGCGGTCGGCATGTGGGCAATGGCGTTCAGCACACTGTCCGTGGTGGTCGTATTACTGGCAAAGAGCGTCTTCATCCGGACTCCTGTGTATCTGTCACTCCATCGGAGAGAAATCCTGCATCCACGGGTTGTCACTGTTACGCTGGATGCGCACGTAGGCGTGTTCAGTGGCCTGATGACAGCTGTTGCAGGACTGGATCATCGTGTCGAGCGCTTGCGAGACATCGGACCAGTCATCCTGATCCAATGCCCCTTCCAGGCTTTCCAGCGCGGGCCGCAGCATGGCGCCGGCGAGTTCACCGATGGCATGCCCGTCGTAGGAGTCGACCGACTCGGTTTCCTCTACAGCCTCTTCCAGTTCGTGGACATAGAAGTCAGCCAGTTCACGATTGCGGGCATCTATGGAAAGTGTTGCCTTGTGGCTCAAGTACTGCAGCAGACTCATGTTGTCCAACAGCTCCACCTCGCCATCACTGGCGCTGACTGTAAGTGGCACCAGGGCCGTCAGTCCGGTGGCCAGCAAAACTCTGTAATTGAACATGTGCATTCCTCGTCATGTTTCTATTGGCTGATGATGTTCCGGCTCGGGCCGCATACATCCGCAACAGGGTTCATATCACTGGTCGTATTCTTCGGCATTCATACCGTGGCGGCCTCAGGCCAGATCAAATCGATCCGCGTTCATGACCTTTGTCCATGCCGCCACGAAGTCCTTGACGAATTTTTCCTTGCTGTCGTCCTGGGCATAGACCTCTGCATAGGAGCGCAGGATCGAATTGGAGCCGAACACAAGGTCGACCCGGGTCGCGGTCCACTTCACCTGGTCGGTCTTGCGGTCCCGGATCTCGTACAGGTTGTTGCCGGCCGGTTTCCATGTGTTGCCCATATCCGTCAGGTTGACGAAGAAGTCATTGGTCAGCTGACCTTGCCGGTCCGTGAACATGCCGTGCCGGCTCCCACCGTGGTTGGTGCCCAGCACACGCATGCCGCCCACCAGTACAGTCATTTCCGGCGCGGTCAGGCCCATGAGCTGTGTGCGATCCAGCATCATCTCCTCGGGCGTGACAACATAGTCCTTCTTCAACCAGTTGCGGTAGCCGTCGGACAGTGGTTCCAGGTACTGGAAGGAGTCGGCATCGGTCATTTCATCGGTGGCATCGCCGCGGCCCGGAGCGAAGGGCACGGTGATGTCATGGCCGGCCGCCTTTGCGGCCTGTTCGATGCCGACATTGCCCGCCAGCACAATGACGTCGGCCACGCTGGCGTTTGTGTCGGCGGCGATGCCTTCCAGCACCCTGAGCACTTTATCCAGGCGCTCGGGCTCATTACCCTCCCAGTCCTTCTGCGGAGCCAGACGGATGCGCGCGCCATTGGCGCCGCCGCGCATGTCCGAGCCACGGTAGGTGCGGGCACTGTCCCAGGCGGTACTGACCATCTCGCTGATGGACAGGCCGCTGTCCGCAATCCTTGCCTTGACCGCGTCCACGTCATAGCCGGTGTTGCCTGCCGGTACCGGATCCTGCCAGATCAGGTCCTCTTCCGGGACGTCCGGACCGAAATAGCGTGACTTCGGCCCCATATCGCGGTGGATCAGTTTGAACCAGGCGCGTGCGAAAGCGTCTTCGAACTCGGCCGGATTGCGGGAGAAGCGCTCGGCAATCCGGCGATACTCCGGGTCCATCTTCATGGCCATGTCGGCGTCGGTCATGATCGGATTCAGTCGTGTCTTCATGTCCTCCACGTCAACCGGCTTGTCCTCTTCCTTCATGTCCACCGGTTCCCACTGCCAGGCGCCAGCCGGGCTCTTTCTGGACTCCCACTCGTGATTGAGCAGCTGGTGGAAGTAGCCGTTGTCCCACTGTGTGGGATGGGTTGTCCAGGCGCCCTCGATACCACTGGTCACGGTGTCACGGCCCACGCCGCGGGTGACTTTGTTGTTCCAGCCCAGACCCTGTTCCTCGACGTCGGCCGCTTCGGGCTCCGGACCCAGGTTTTCAGCGTCACCGTTGCCGTGACATTTGCCAACGGTGTGGCCCCCGGCCGTCAGTGCAACGGTCTCTTCGTCGTTCATTGCCATGCGCTCAAAGGTCACTCGGACATCCTTTGCGGTCCTGAGCGGATCAGGATTGCCGTCAACGCCCTCCGGGTTGACGTAGATCAGCCCCATCATCACCGCGGCCAGCGGGTTTTCCAGTGACTCCCGATCCCCCGAATAGCGGCTGTCCTCGTTGTCGCTGGGCGCAAGCCACTCCTTCTCGGAGCCCCAGTAGGTATCCTTCTCCGGATGCCAGATATCCTCTCGGCCGAAGGAGAAACCGAAGGTCTTGAACCCCATGGACTCGTAGGCGATATTGCCGGCCAGGATGATCAGGTCGGCCCAGCTGATGCGGTTACCGTATTTCTTCTTTATCGGCCACAACAGGCGGCGGGCCTTGTCCAGGTTGGCGTTGTCGGGCCAGCTGTTGAGCGGCGCGAAGCGCTGGTTGCCGGTACCGCCACCACCACGGCCGTCGGCGACACGGTAGGAACCGGCGGCATGCCAGGACATGCGGATCATCAGGCCGCCGTAGTGGCCCCAATCGGCCGGCCACCACTCCTGATTGTCGGTCATCAGGTCGGTCAAATCCTTCTTCAGCGCCTCGACATCCAGTTTCTTCAGCTCTTCCCGGTAATTGAAGTCCTCGCCCAGCGGATTGGTCTTGCGATCGTGTTGGTGCAGAATGTCCAGATTCAGGTTCTTCGGCCACCACTCCATGTTTTCATTGCCGACCGCCGTATTGCCTCCATGCATCACCGGACACTTGCCGCTGGTGTTGGACTGACTGTCATTCATATTCCGACTCCTCTCACAGATTGATGGCCCATCCGTCGCGGTCTGGCCGACCCGACAGGGTTCTGGAGAACAAGCTACCTTGCCAGTCCTGTCCGATGCAACAGGCCGTCATGGCTTGTCGCTCGCCGGTTGGCCGGATGGTGCCATTTTTGCGTCAATACAAAGATACCCCGGTAATGGATTACACCATTGACGGTGATCAGTGCTAAGGCCCGATATGACTGGTATTTTGCTGATACAGTCTGGGGTGTCACTGACGAGGGCGACAGGTGCTGCCCGCAACAGTCCGGAGGAGCATGATGAGCAGCCGGGAACAGCAGTCAAAGGTCGAATTTCCATTGATCCGCAAGTCCGATGAGAGACGGCGGTCGGCGGCGATTGCAGACACGCAACAGGCCCGGGAAGCATTTTCCTGGGAACAGGCACGGAGTCAGCTGACCGGACTGCCGGACGGTGGCCTCAATATCGCCTACGAAGCGCTTGACCGTCATGTCGAGGCCGGACATGGGGAGCAAACGGCCGTCCGCTGGCTCGGCCAGCACGGTGCTCGGCGCGATATCTCCTATGCCGATCTGACCCGTGAGGCCGCACGCTTCGCCAATGTGCTCACCGGGCAGGGCTTGAAGCCGGGGGACCGCGTATTCGTGCTGCTGGGTCGGGTGCCGGAGCTGTACGCGGTGGCGCTGGGCACACTTCGCGCCGGCCTGACCTTCACGCCCTTGTTCGCCGCTTTCGGACCCGAGCCGGTCCGGTCTCGCATGGAAATCGGAGACGCGTCCGTGCTGGTGACCACCGCAGCGCTATACCGGAAGAAGATCGCTACCTGGCGGGACGAATTACCGGGCCTGAAACAGGTGTTCGTGCTGGGCGATGAGGCGCCGCGGGACTGTGTGGCGTTGGGACCCGCCATGGCGTCGGCAGAGCCCGGCTCCCCGGTGCATGAGACCACGGAAGACACTACCGCCCTGATCCACTTCACTTCGGGCACCACCGGTCGGCCCAAAGGGGCTGTGCATGTCCATGGCGCCGTGGTGGCGCACGCCGAAACCGGGCGTATCGCGCTGGATCTGCGGCCTGGCGATGTCTACTGGTGCACGGCCGACCCTGGCTGGGTGACCGGCACCACCTACGGCATCATTTCTCCGCTGGTCAATCGTTGCACCATGATCGTCGACGAAGCGGAATTCGATCTGGATCGCTGGTACGGCATCCTGCAGGACGAAAAGGTCCAGGTCTGGTACACGGCGCCCACCGCCATCCGCATGATGATGCGCTCCGGCGAGACGGCCGCGGAGACGTACGATTTTTCCGCATTGCGCTTTCTGGCCAGTGTCGGCGAACCGCTGAACGGGGAATGTGTGGTCTGGGGGCAGAAAGTGTTCGGCATTCCCTTCCATGACAACTGGTGGCAGACCGAGACTGGCGGCATCATGATTGCCAATATTCCGGCCATGGACATCAAGCCCGGGTCCATGGGCAAGCCCCTGCCTGGAATCCGGGCTGGCATTGTCGAACAGGAGGGGACGACGGTGACGGAGCTGCCCCCCGGTGAGATCGGTGAGCTGGCGCTGCGTACCGGCTGGCCCTCGATGATGCGCGCCTATCTCCATGAAAAGGAGCGTTATGAGAAAAGCTTTGCCTCCGGCTGGTATCTCACCGGGGATCTGGCCCTGTGTGACAGCGACGGGTATTTCTGGTTCGTCGGCCGTGCCGATGATCTCATCAAGAGTTCCGGGCACCTGATCGGACCATTTGAAGTCGAGAGTGCCCTGATCGGGCATGAGGCGGTGGCCGAGGCGGCGGTGATCGGTATTCCCGACGAGACAGCCGGTGAAGTGGTCAAGGCCTATGTCACCCTGAACAGCGGTTTTGAACCCGATGAGGCCACGGAGCGTTCCATTCGAGGGCTGGCGCGCAAGCGGCTGGGGTCGACCGTGGCACCCCGTGAAATCGTCTTCCGCCAGACCCTGCCGAAAACACGGTCAGGGAAAATCATGCGGCGCCTGCTCAAGGCGCGTGAACTCGGTTTACCCGAAGGTGATATTTCCACCCTGGAGAGTGACGAGAAATGAGTGACGCGCAGCCGGCCGGAAAGAGCAAATTGCGGCTGTCACGCGAGAGCGTGCATGCCATGTTGCGGGACATGATGCGTATCCGTCATTTCGAAACCAAATGCGCGCAGCTCTATACCCAGGAGAAAATCCGGGGTTTCCTGCACCTCTATGATGGCGAGGAAGCCATTGCGGTTGGCGTCACGGCCGCCCTGGAAGCCGAGGACCGGGTGGTGTCCACCTACCGGGAACACGGTCATGCCCTGGCCCGTGGCGTGAGCATGAGCCATGCGTTGGCCGAGATGTATGGCAAGGCCAATGGCTGTTCCGGCGGGCGCGGCGGGTCCATGCATCTGTTCGACCGCGAACACAATTTCTATGGAGGCAATGCCATCGTTGGCGGCGGTCTGCCCCTGGCGACGGGTCTCGCTCTGGGAGACAGCATGCTGAAAGCGCCACATATCACGGTATGCTTTTTCGGGGAAGGTGCCGCGGCGGAAGGCGAGTTCCACGAGGCCCTGAATCTGGCGGCGCTCTGGTCCCTGCCGGTGCTGTTTGTCTGCGAGAACAATCGGTACGCCATGGGCACCGATATGGCGCGGGTGCAATCGGTCACCAGTGTCCGGGACCGGGCCGCGGCTTACGGGATACAGGCGGAGCGTATCGATGGCATGGATGTGGTGGCGGTCGAGTCAGCGAGCCGCGCCGCGGTGGCCGCCATGCGCGAACAGGCGCGCCCGCATCTGCTGGAGTGCATCACGTACCGGTTCCGGGCGCACTCGATGTTTGATGCCCAGCTGTACCGGGACAAGGAGGAGGTGGCCGAATGGCGTGAGAAGGGGCCGATCGTGACTTTCCAGAAGTGGTTGCTGGACAGCGGTCTCATTCATGAGGACGAGATAGCGGCCATCGAGGCGGAAGTGGAGCAGGAAATCAGCGACGCCGTGCAGTTTGCCGAGGAAGGGCCTTGGGAGCCTGTTGATTCGCTCAGACGACATGTGGTGGCCGACAGTCGGCCAAAGCCACCCGAGCCGTCCGTGCCCAGTGGCAGGACCGCCACCATCACCTACCGGGATGCGATGCGCGAGTCGATCATGGAGGCCATGCTGGAAGACGAGCGTGTATTCCTGATGGGCGAAGACGTGGGGGCCTACGGAGGCTGCTTTGCGGTCAGCAAGGGGCTGATGGCCGAGTTCGGGGAAGACCGCATCCGGGATGCGCCCCTGTCGGAATCGGGTTTCACGGGCGCCGGCATCGGCGCGTCCCTGACCGGCATGCGGCCGATTGTGGAACTGATGACCGTGAATTTCAGTCTTCTGGCCCTGGATCAGATCGTCAACACGGCGGCCACGCTGCGTCACATGTCCGGAGGGCAGTTCGGGGTGCCGCTGGTCATTCGCATGGCCACGGGCGCTGGCAAGCAGTTGGCGGCGCAGCACAGCCACTCACTGGAGGGCTGGTACACGCACATACCCGGTCTGCGTATCCTGGCGCCGGCCACCGTGGAAGATGCGCGTGGCATGCTGCTGACAGCGCTGCGTGAACCGGATCCGGTACTGATATTCGAGAATGTGATCCTTTATAACCACAAGGCGGAGCTGGACGAGAATGCCGGCGCCGTCGACATCGAACGGGCAGCCATCCGGCGCCGGGGCAAGGACCTGAGCCTGATCACCTATGGTGGTTCACTGTACAAGGTCATGGAGGCGGCCGAACAGCTGGCCAATGAAGGCATCGAGGCAGAGGTGATCGATCTGCGGGTGCTGCGGCCGCTGGATGATGAAACCCTCATGGATTCGGTCAGGCGCACCCGGCGTGCGGTGGTCGTGGACGAGGGCTGGCGCACCGGATCGCTGGCCGCGGAGATCTCCGCGCGTATCACCGAACAATGTTTCTGGTATCTGGATGCGCCGGTCGGGCGGGTCTGCTCGGAAGAGGTGCCCATACCCTATGCGCGGCACCTGGAAGTGGCAAGCATCCCGCAGGTGCCGGGTATCGTGGCGGCCGCGCGTGCGGTCATGGGAGAGCGAGCATGACGGTATTCAGAATGCCCTCGCTGGGCGCGGACATGGAAGATGGCACCCTGATCGAATGGTTGGTGAGCCCTGGCGATCGGGTGAACAGTGGTGACGTGGTGGCGGTGGTGGAAACCCACAAGGGAGCCATCGAGATCGAGATCTTCGATTCCGGCGTGGTCGAGAGCCTGGACGTCGAAGAGGGCGTGACCGTGCCGGTCGGCAATCCGCTGGCCACCGTGCGCAGCGAAGGGGAGTCCACGGATACCGACGGTTCTGATGAGCCGGCCACTGATGGCGGACCAGCTGCCTCCGGTACTTCGCCAGCGGCGACCGACGAGGCTTCCCACACGGAATCCATGGAGCCACCTCGCAAGACGCCAACAACAGAGCCTGAGCCTGCAGAGCCGTCACCAGAGCCGGAGGAAGAACCTGCTTCACAGCCACCGGAGCCGGAAGCCCCCGCTTCGCCAACCGTTGCGGAGAAAACACCCGCGCCCGGCGAAAAGGCTGCATCGCCGGCGGCGCGCCGTCGCGCGGCCGAGGCAGGCCTGGATCTGGCCGGAGTGTCCGGAAGCGGTCCCCGTGGCGCGGTCCTGCTGGCTGATGTGGAAGAACATCTGCAGAGCCGCGAGCAGGCGCCGCCGGGCGCGGAACAGGCAGGCGCCGCGTCTGAAGCGGAGCCTCCTGCCGGGGAAACCAAGCCCCGGGCCGGCAAGCCGGGGCTGGACATGGCCAGCATGCGGGAGGCCATCGCCGCGGCCATGAGCCGCTCCAAACGCGAGATACCGCACTACTATCTGCGCCACAGCATCGATCTGCAGGCCGCCACCGATTGGCTGGATGAACGCAATGCCGACCGGGCTCCGGACCAGCGGTTGCTGATGGGTGTGCTGTTCATGAAAGCCACGGCGCGGGCGGTGGCCCGTACCCCGGAGCTGAATGGCCATTATGAAAACGGTCGATTCCGGCCCGCGGACAAGGCCAATGTCGGCATGGCGATTGCCATGCGCGGTGGTGGACTGATTGCGCCGGCCGTGCATGACGCGGCCGGCAAGTCGCTGGATGAACTGATGGGCGACATGCGCGACCTGGTGGCCCGGACCCGTACCGGCCGTCTTAAAAATTCGGAAATCACCGGTGGCACGATCACCATTTCCAGCATGGGCGATAACGGTGTGGAGTCACTGTACGGCGTGATCTATCCGCCGCAGGTGGCACTGCTGGGTTTCGGTACGCCGATGCCACAGCCCCGGGTAGTGGACGGGAAAGTCAGGCCGTGCATGACCGTCATTGCCACGCTGGCGGGCGACCACCGGGTCAGTGATGGCCGCCGAGGCGCACGCCTGTTGGCCGATATCGCGAAATACCTGGAAGAGCCGGAGGCCCTATGAGTCCCGAAGAGTTACATGCAATTTTCATTGAGGAACTGGTTACTGTGGCGCCCGACCTGGATCCGGACACTATCGGGGATGATGACCACCTTCAGGATGACCTGGAGCTGGACTCCATGGATGTAGTGAACCTGATGGTGGCCCTGCAGAAAAAACTTGGCGTATCGGTGCCGGAAAAGGATCTGCCGCAGGTGGCGACTCCGGCGAAAGCAGTACGGTATTTCAGCAGGGCATTGTCCTGATCACGAGGCCTTGTTTCCGGGGTGAAACTGCTTTTCTATCTCGATGACGGCGAAGAGTACGACGCCGCTGCCTGCCACCAGGAGGAGTTCGACCAGGCTCAACGCCGCGGTTCCAAAGATGACCTGCATGAAGGGCGCGTAGATGAGCAGCAATTGTGCCGTTGTCACCAGCCCCAGTGCGATCAGCACCGGCGGCGTGCCGGCGACTCCGCGCCAGGTCAGGGAGGTGCCGTGAGCATAGCGGATACTGAACAGGTAGAACACCTCCAGCGCGATCAGCGTATTCACCGCGATCGTCCGTGCCGTCTCGAGGTCTTTCCCCATGGATAACGCCAGTTCAAACTGGCCGAAAATCCCTGCCGCGAACAACGCCGATACGAACAGGATCCGCCATACCAGGAAGCGACTCAGTAGGGGTTGGTCCATCGCCCGTGGCGGTTTTTGCATGATCTGTTGTTCCGGTGGCTCGAAGGCCAGCGTCATGGCGAGAATGGTGGATCCTATCATGTTGACCCACAGGATCTGGACCGGCGAGATTGGCAGCGTAAGGCCGATCATCAGCGCCAGTACCAGACTCGCGGATTCGCCACCGTTGATGGGCAGCATGAAGGAAATCACTTTGGTGAGGTTGTCGTAGACGGTGCGGCCTTCCCGGACGGCAGCTACGATCGAGGCGAAATTGTCATCGGTAAGCACCAGTTCAGCCGCCTCCCTGGCGGCTTCCGACCCTTTTCGGCCCATGGCGATGCCCGCGTCCGCACGCTTGAGGGCGGGCGCGTCGTTCACTCCGTCACCGGTCATTGCCACGGCCATGCCGTGCGCCTGCAGCGCGGTGACCAGGCGCAGCTTGTGCTCCGGGCTGGTGCGGGCGAAGACGTCGCAGTCGAGCACACTGTCCCGAAGTGCCTCATCATCCATTTCGTCCAGATCGGCACCGGTCAGCACCCTGTCAGGGTTGTCCAGCCCGATCTGGCGGCCGATGGCCGCGGCGGTACTGGCATGATCGCCGGTGATCATCTTCACCCGGATCCCCGCCTCATGGCATTCCGCCACGGCGGAAAGCGCTTCCGGTCGCGGCGGGTCGATCATTCCCACCATGCCGAGCAAGGTCAGCGAACCTTCCACGTCCTCATGTGCCAGCACGGTCTGCTCCGGTTCAACCGGTTTCACGGCAATCGCCAGCACCCGTTGCCCTTCCGCGGCAATGGCTTCGGCCTTGCGCTCCCAGTAAGCGGTATCCAGCGGTTCCTGGCCACCATCGGCGCTACGCTGATCCTGGCACATCTCCAGCACACGTTCCGGTGCACCCTTGACGAAGATCCGTGCGTGGCGATCGTGATCATGGTTGAGCGTGGCCATGAAACGGTGTCTGGAATCAAAGGGAATGGCGTCGGTACGTACCCACGTGGAGCGTTCCTCTCGGGATTCCATGCCCATCTTGCCGGCAAACGCCAGTAGCGCTCCCTCCATCGGGTCACCTTCCACCACCCATCCGCCGCTGCCCCAGTTGAGGTCGGCATCGTTACACAGGGCACAGGCCCGACCGAATTCTTCCAGCACCGCATGTTCCGATGGAGTCACTTCCATACTGTCCCGCTTCAAGGCACCCTGCGGGGCGTAGCCGTCGCCTTCCACGATGAATCGATCCCGATGATCCAGTACCGTGGCCACCATCATCTCGTTGCGGGTGAGGGTGCCGGTCTTGTCCGTGCAGATGACTGATACCGAGCCCAGGGTTTCAATGGCCGGGAGGCGCCGCACGATGGCATTGCGCCGCGCCATGGCCTGCACGCCTATGGCGAGGGTGATGGTCAGTACCGCGGGCAGGCCTTCGGGAATGGCGGCCACGGACAATCCCACGACAGCCATGAACATTTCGGTGAAGCCGTAGTCCGCGACGAAATACCCGAACGCAAGCAACAGGATGGCGACGAGCAGAATCACCAGGGTGAGCCACCTGGCGAATACATCCATCTGTTGTACCAACGGGGTGGTCAGTTGCTCCACTTCCGACAGCAGGCCGCTGATACGCCCGATCTCCGTCCGGCTTCCGGTGGCGACCACCACCCCTCGGCCCTGACCGGCAGTGACCAGGGTACTGGAGAACGCCATGCTACTGCGATCACCCAATGGTGCGTTTTCCGGCACCGGGTCAGCACCCTTCTCCACGGGCACTGACTCGCCGGTAAGTATCGCTTCCTGGACGGCCAGACCGTGAGCCGTCAACAGGCGCAGATCGGCGGGCACCCGGTCGCCGGCTTCCAGCAGTACAATGTCACCCGGCACCAGTTGCTCACCCGCGACTCGGGTCCTTTGACCGCCGCGCATGACACTTGCATGCGGCGCCAGCATATGGCGGATGGCATCCAGCGCTTTCTCTGCCCTGCCTTCCTGGATGAAGCCGATCACCGCGTTGACCAGCACAACGGCAAGGATGACGCCGGTATCGATCCAGTGTCCCAGCACCGCGGTGATCAATGCGGCGGCGAGCAGTACATAGATGAGCAGGTGATGGAAGTGCAGCAGGAACCGCGCCAGCGCACCGCGTTTTGGCGCTTCTGGCAGACGATTGGCACCGTGCCGTGCAAGGCGTGCCTCTACCTCCTGTTGGTCCAGACCAGCGTCCGTGGTCTGAAAGGCTTCAAGCGTCGACTGCGTGGATAGGCTATGCCAGGAAGAGCGCTTCTCCATTCGAGTATTCCGTCATCATGTGGTCGCCAGTGGATGCCGTACGCCATCAGAATCCTGTAGATGATCATGAGTGGTGATGATCCCCGTCAATACATCGTTGTGATGGCGTGCTCAGAATACATCGTGTCGGGTGGTGGGTGCCACCGGATTTTTTGAGGGTGCCTCTATTGATACCGAATCACCTCTGGCCTTCATGGCTTGCCGGGGTCAAGGCGGCGTGGCGGGCTGCCCGATGCCGCGGATGCCGCGGATTCCGAGAAAGTGAATGCCCGGTCAGACAAAGGGGTGGTGGAGATCATCATTCCGAGAGAAAAGAAGGAAAAGGCCAATCATATTCTGATAGAGAATTGATGCAATCCATGACAAAAAGGAAGCCGTGCCAGATACGCACGGCTTCTATTCCTTGCGGGAATCTGTAAGGATAACGATACGATCAGTCAAGTACAAAGGTTACGCGCATGTCTACTCGGTAGCTGTCGACCCTGCCGTTCTCCACGGTGACTTTCTGCTCCGCAATCCAGGCACCTTTTATGTTGTCAACAGTGCGGGAAGCGGTATCGATACCCTGGCGTATGGCATCCTCGAAACTTTCTTTGGATGTGGCACTGATTTCGATGATTTTTGCAACCGGCATGACTTGTCTCCTGTTTGCGGGATTGAAACTCCCGGGTATTGTGTCGTGCCTGTCAGAAACAGCATTGACTGCAGTCAATGCTCTCGAGTGGACTCGGCAATAGCCGGGATGACCATTGACGGATTCAGGAAATACAATCATGAATGACGTGAAAACGTGGCCTGGCAAGCCCTATCCCCTGGGACCCAGCTGTGATGGTGACGGTACGAATTTCTCGATCTTCTCCGAAGTTGCCGAGCGAGTCGAACTGTGCCTTTTCGACGAGCAGGGCAATCAGACAGCAGTCGATCTGCCCGAGGTGACAGGCTACTGCTGGCACGGTTACCTCCCTGGTATCAAACCCGGGCAGCGTTATGGTTATCGCGTGCACGGACCCTGGGATCCGGAACAGGGTCACCGCTGCAATCCATCCAAGCTGCTGCTTGATCCATATGCCAAGGCCTTCGCGGGTCAGGTGCATTGGGATGAGGCGGTCTTTCCCTATCGTCCCGGCGAACCCGATGTCCGCGATGAGCGCGACAGCGCAGCCTTCGTGCCCCGCTCAATGGTGATCGATACGGCCTTCGATTGGGGCGGAGACAGCCATCCGCGCACGCCCTGGCACAGGACCATCATCTACGAAATGCACGTCAAGGGCTTCACCAAACGGCACCCGGATGTCCCGGAAGAGCTGCGCGGTACTTATGCGGGGCTGGCGCACCCGGCGGCCATAGAACACCTCACCAAGCTCGGTATTACCGCAGTCGAACTCATGCCTGTCCATCAGTTCATCCACGATGCGCATCTGGTCGAAAACGGACTGAGTAACTACTGGGGTTACAGCACCATCGGGTATTCGGCGCCGCATAACGACTATGCAGCCAACAAGGAGGCCGGCCAGCAGGTCAACGAATTCAAGCAGATGGTCAAGGCGCTGCATGCGGCCGGTATAGAGGTAATCCTGGATGTGGTCTATAACCACACATCGGAGGGGAACCATCTGGGACCGATGCTCGCCTTCAAGGGTATCGACAACGCGGCGTACTACCAGCTTATGGTCGATGATCCGCGCCATTATATGGACTACACCGGCACCGGAAACAGTCTCAACATGAGTCATCCGCACGTGCTGCAGCTCATCATGGACAGCCTCCGGTACTGGGTGCTGGAGATGCATGTTGACGGCTTCCGTTTCGATCTTGCCGCGACGCTGGCGCGCGAACTCCACGAAGTCAATCGTCTGTCTTCTTTCTTCGATATTGTCCAACAGGACCCGGTGGTCAGCCAGGTGAAACTGATCGCCGAGCCCTGGGACGTGGGTGAGGGCGGCTATCAGGTCGGCAAGTTTCCGCCACTGTGGTCGGAATGGAACGACAAATATCGGGACTGCGTGCGCGACTACTGGCGCGGCCAGGATCAGACACTCGCCGAGCTTGCCAGTCGCCTTACGGGCAGCCCGGAACTTTATGACAACAGCGGTCGCCGACCCTATGCGAGCATCAACTTCGTCACCGCGCATGACGGTTTCACGCTGCATGATCTCGTCTCGTACAACGAAAAGCACAATGAAGCCAACGGAGAGGACAATCGCGATGGCGCAGATGATAATCGCTCGTGGAATTGCGGAGTCGAAGGACCAACCGACGATCCGGAGATCAATAGACTGCGGGCGCGCCAGAGCCGCAATTTCCTCACCACACTGATCTTGTCCCAGGGTGTTCCAATGTTGCTTGGTGGCGACGAGATCGGTCGCACTCAGGCAGGCAATAACAACGCCTATTGCCAAGACAACGAACTCTCGTGGTTCGACTGGGAACACGTGGACTCGGAGTTGCTTGTCTTTACGCAGCAGCTCATCGGGTTTTACAGAGAGCATCCAGTGTTTCATCGCAGGCGCTGGTTTCAGGGCCGGCCGATCCACGGCTCGGACGTGTCGGATATCGCCTGGTTCACGCCCGAGGGCCGTGAAATGGAGGAGGTGAACTGGGGCGAGGATTATGCCAGATCTCTGGCCGTGTTCCTTTACGGCGAAGTACTCGCTGCACCGGGTCCGCGCGGCGAGCGCCTCGGCGACTCGAGCTTTTACCTGCTTTTCAATGCCTACCACAAACCGCTGTCTTTCCGGCTTCCAGCAACCGACTGGGGCCGGCGCTGGGCGAAGGTAATGGATACGGATGGCGGGTTTACGGATGACGGGCCGATTTTCCAGACCGGTGATGACCTGGAGGTCGAAGCCAGATCATTGCAGATACTCCGCCGTGTCGAGTGACCTCCGGGGGATGACTCGGTGTCTGTGCGCTGCGGTTGACGTGGCCTGATGGCCACTTTGAATATTTCGCTGAATGATTGACGCCGGTCAACGCTCTTCAAGGTCGTGCCACTATCCTCGAATTGAGGAGGTGGACGTGTTCAGAATCGGACCATTCATCCGAAGTCAGTCTGACTGCGTGTCACGTCATCTGCAGAGACCGTAAATGAGCAACCCCGAGACCCAGCAGAATGAAGAACTCGATCGCCGGGCATGGCATGCCGCGCCAGTGGAAGAGCTGGCGGATGCGGTGGACAGCGATCTTGAGACGGGCCTGGAAGACGGTGAAATTGAAAGACGCCGAGAGCGTTTTGGTGCGAACCGGCTGACGCCGCAATCCGAGCGCTCCGTGTTGCAGCGCTTCCTCACCCAGTTCAGAAGTCTGTTCATCTATCTGCTGCTGGCGGCCGGCGTGGTGGCCGCCGCGCTCGGCAAATGGCTGGACAGCGGCGTGATCTTCGGCGTGGTGGTGATCATCGCGGTGATCGGCTTCATACAGGAAGGTCGGGCCGAGCGCGCACTCGAGGCGGTTCGCGGCATGCTGTCATCGAAGGCAAGGGCGGTGCGCGGTGGCAAACGCCGCGAGATCGCGGCCGAGGACCTGGTTCCGGGAGATGTCGTTCTGCTCGAGGCCGGCGACCGCGTTCCGGCCGATATACGCCTGATCCGTTGCCGCAATCTGCAGGCCCAGGAGGCTGCCCTGACCGGGGAGTCGACAGCGGTCGAAAAGCACACTGATCCGGTTGCGGAGGATGCCGAGCTTGGCGATCGCGCGGACATGGTGTTCTCGGGCACGGTGATCACCGCCGGCAGCGGCAGGGGCGTGGTGGTGGCAACCGGCGATACCACCGAAATCGGACGCATCAGCGGTATGCTCTCCGACGTGGAGACGCTCAAGACGCCATTGATGCAGCGTCTGGATGATTTCGCCCGAATGCTGAGCGGGGCGATCCTCGCACTGGCGGCGATCACTTTTCTCGTTGGCGTGTTGGTGTGGGGCCGCGCATGGGGAGAGATGTTGCTGGCCGCGGTCACCATCGCCGTTGCAGCGATTCCGTCGGGTCTGCCGGCGGTCATGACCGTCACCCTTGCCATCGGTGTTCAGCGAATGGCGCGGCGCAATGCCATCATACGCCGCCTGCCGGCGGTGGAAACGCTGGGCTCGGTCACGGTTGTCTGTTCAGACAAGACCGGCACGCTGACCCGCAACGAGATGACCGTCAAGAGTCTTCTGACGGGGGACGCGGACATCGAGGTGGAGGGCGTGGGCTACGCGCCCGAAGGTGGCTTCCGTATTGACAGACAAGCGATCGAGGTGGAAGCGCAACCGATCGCCATGGAGATGGTGCGCGCCGGCATGCTCTGCAATGAAGCGGGGCTCGAACAGGATGGCGATGAGTGGAAGCCTGACGGCGATCCGACAGAAACGGCGCTGCTCGTACTGGCGCACAAGGCGGGGTTCGACCCCGCGCAAGAAAACGATGAATGGCCGCGCGTCGACGTCATTCCCTTCGCTTCTGAGCATCGCTACATGGCGACGCTCAACCGCGAGCCGGAAGGCCGGCACGTCATTTATGTCAAGGGTGCGCCGGAGCGGATACTCGAGATGTGCACAAGAGAGCGGCGCGGCGACGAGACCGCTGATCTCGATGCCGATCGCTGGCACCAGCGTATCGACGAAGTCGCCGGACGAGGCCAGCGTGTGCTTGCCGTTGCGTACAAGACGCTGAGCGGCGAGACGAAGGCACTCGATGAGGACGAAGCCGAATGCGACCTGACACTGCTCGGTCTGTTCGGACTCATCGATCCGCCGCGACAGGAGGCCATCGATGCAGTCGCTGTCTGCCAGGGCGCGGGCATCCGGGTCAAGATGGTCACGGGCGACCATGCACTCACTGCGCAGGCGATCGCGCGCGAGCTGGGCATCGACAATCCTGACAAGGCGCTGACCGGTCGCGATCTGGAAGAAGCCGACGAGGCGGCGCTGCGCCGGCAGGCAGTCACGGTCGACGTCTTCGCGCGGGCCAGCCCCGAGCACAAGCTGCGTCTGGTGAAGGCGCTGCAGGAAGAGGGCGTGGTCACGGCCATGACC
>JAWLFN010000180.1:0-5726 GCA_041685555.1 Gammaproteobacteria bacterium
TCGAACTGTTCCTGACCGAAGCGGCGCCGCAGTCAAGCTCCACACCCTCCAACGGATCATCCGAGGGCAGGGAAAGGGACAACGAGGACAGCCTTTCCACAGAGATCCTTTTCTAGTGGGTCAGGCAGGTAAAATGATCTGGCACTTGGCCCGCCAGACCGACTACCGGAAAACACCTTTCGCCCGGAGCAGGACCACCCCGCTCCGGAACCGCAGCCTATTACTTCAGCTTGCGATTGCCAAAACGCTTGTTGAAGCGGTCAACACGACCGGCGGTATCCATGATTTTCTGCTTGCCTGTATAGAAGGGATGGCAGTTGGAACAGACTTCGATCAGGATGTCCTTGCCAATCGTGGAACGGGTCTCGATGACATTGCCGCAACTGCAGGTTGCCTTGATGTCCTTGTATTCCGGATGGATTTCGGCTTTCATAATGCTATTTACCTCACGCTTGTGATGCGGTATCGCCACACGGTCCGGGGAGCGACTGCGGTTCCACCGGTGCCATGCACCATACCTGCTGTTGACGGTTGCGCCAATGGGATTGAGCGGCAAAAGGGCGGGCATTTTAGCAGAGAATGAAGCCAAAGCAAGTCTGAATGGCTTCAGAGCGCCAGTGAAACGTATGGCTCTCTCCTACTGCTGACCGCTTTCCAGACGGATCGACTCGTGATTTCTCACGACTTCCCGCATGATATCCTGCAGAATACGGCTCATAAGGTCCGCACTGATATGGTGCTCGTGGCATAACGCTGTGATGACATCGAGCTTGCCCTGTTCGCGATCGGGATCAAAGGACTGCAGACCATTGCTGACCTTGATCCGCCCCACCCGCCGGGTCAACGCAAAGCGATTGGCCAGCAGCAACACCAGCGACTGATCCAGTCGATCGATCTGCTCACGCAATTCCTGCAGTTCGGCCGGTACCGGCTGTTCACTCATCGGCTCTCCATCCTGTCCGCTACGGCCGGATCATCCCGGCGGCAGCACACAGTATAGCAAAGGGAATCGCACGCTGTAGCATCTGCCCACTGATCCCTTTACCATTCCCGTTTTGCCGGAGACCCGCCACCGCATGGCTGACGCCCATACAGACTCCCCGCTGCTGCGAATGGCCGTGCCATCCCCGTTACGCCGCAGTTTCCATTACCTGCCCCCCGCGGGAACCACCCCGGAAGAACTGTCATGCTACCAGCCCGGCATCCGGGTTCGCGTACCGTTCGGTCGGCGCGAGGTGACTGGCATCCTGCTGGCCGTGGAACACAACGCACCGGATGTGGAGCCATCCAGACTGCGCGAGGCGCTGACGGTGCTGGATGAAGAGCCTCTGCTGCCCGCGCACCTGTTGAAATTGTGCCTGTGGGCCGCCGACTACTATCAGCATCCGGTGGGCGAAGCCCTGCACAGCCTGCTGCCCGTGGCCCTGCGGCAGGGACGGACCGCCGATTACCGCGGCCATCACAGTGATCGGGCCGGATCGGATCCGGAGCCCCCGGGGGAAACGGATACTGCTCCACCTCTTACCGATGAGCAGTCCGATGCCATCCGGGCCGTGACCGAGGCGGAAGACCGGTTCGACACCTTTCTGCTGGACGGCATTACTGGCAGCGGAAAGACCGAGGTCTACCTGCAACTGATCAACCGGATGCTCGAGTCCGGACGGCAGAGCATGGTGCTGGTGCCGGAAATCAGCCTGACACCACAGACCATCCGTCGCTTCCAGCGCCGACTGCCATGCCGGATGGCTGTGCTGCATTCAGGGCTCACCGACCGGCAACGCCTCAATGCCTGGTTGCTGGCGGCACGTGGCGAGGCCGATATCGTCATTGGCACACGCTCGGCGGTGTTCACCCCCATGAAATCGCCGGGACTGATCATCGTCGACGAAGAACATGACGGATCATTCAAGCAGCAGGACGGATTCCGGTATTCCGCTCGCGACCTGGCCGTGCTGCGAGCGCGTGAGGAAGGCGTACCCGTGCTGCTCGGTTCCGCCACACCCGCTCTCGAGACGCTGAGAAATGCGCAGCTGGGGCGCTATCGACACCTGCGATTACGGCAGCGCCCGGCAGCCACCACCGCCAGCGCGCCCTTCCGCCTGCTCGACACCACCGGCAAGGCACTGCAGGACGGTTTTGCGCCGGAACTGCTGCAGATGATCCGCGAACACCTGCAGCGTGGCAATCAGGTACTGGTCTTCATCAATCGCCGTGGCTTCGCCCCGGTGTTGCAATGCAGCGACTGCGGCTGGGTGGCGGAGTGCTCACACTGCGATGCCAACCTGACGCTACACCGGACCCCCCCTCACCTGCGCTGTCACCACTGCGACCGTCGGCGCCCGCCGGACCGTCATTGCCCGGACTGCCAGTCGGGTTCCCTGAATGCCGTGGGTCTGGGCACGGAACGCAGCGAGGCGGTGCTGCGGGCCTGCTTTCCGGACACCCGCATATTGCGAGTCGACCGTGACTCCACCCGTCGCAAGAACGCCATGCAGGACCTGCTGGAAGAAATCCGACAGGACCAGCCCTGTATCCTGGTGGGCACACAGATGCTGGCCAAGGGCCACCATTTCCCGGCCGTGACCCTGGTGGCCGTGCTGGATGCGGACAGCGGGCTGTTCAGCGCCGACTTTAGGGGCCAGGAGCACCTCGCGCAGTTACTGTTGCAGGTGGCTGGACGGGCCGGGCGGGCCGAGCGTCCCGGCGAGGTGGTGGTGCAGACACGTCATGCGGGCCATGAGATCCTCACCACCCTGATCCAAGATGGGTACACAGCGGTCACAGACCGACTGCTGGAAGACCGACGCGATGCGGGTATGCCGCCTTTTTCGCGCCTGGCCCTGTTGCGTGCCGAAGCCTCCGAGCCGGACGCCGCCTTGAACCATCTGACCGAGGCCCGCGAGATGGCCCGACAGCTGATCGCGGAACGCCGCCTGCCGGTAACGCTGAACGGACCGCTACCCGCTCCGATGGAGCGTCGTCAAGGTCGGTATCGGGCCCAATTGTTGCTACGCAGCCCGGACCGCGGACACCTGCAGCGGCTGCTGACACCTCTGTGCCGACACCTGGAAACCACAACTCAGAGTCGGCGGGTCCGATGGTCAGTCGACGTCGACCCGCAGGACATGCTGTGACAGCGATCGCTTGCAGAGAATGGCCACCGAACGGGATAATGCTCCACGCCAATGGAGACCGTAACGAGATGGTGCAGGATTTCGCCAAAGACAGAGGCCCGACCAGAACGCGTGGACGGCAGCAGCAGGTCTACCACACACCCGCGTCGCGGGGCCAACTGCTGGTCGGCCTGCTGGTCGGCACCGTGTTCGGGGTGTTCATCAGCGCCGCCGCTTACCTGTACGGACTGATCCCCACGCCACCATCGGAAAGCGCGGCCACTGACAACGCACAGCAACGGGTCGACGAGGCCGCCCAGAACCGCCTCAGCGAGGAGCTCGAGCAGGCAGCCACCAGGCTGCAACTGGAATTCTATCAGGAACTGCCCAACTACGAAGTCGTGGTCGATTCCACCCCGCTGAACCCGGAACGGGCCACCGAGGACGGGCGCACGCCACCTCCGGAGCCGGCATCATCACCCGCGCCGGAATCCGACACGACAACGGCCACCGATGGATACATGATCCAGGCCGGTGCCTTCCAGCAACAGTCCTCGGCACAGTCCCGACGGGATCAGCTGATCGGTCTCGGACTGCGGACGCGGGTTACTCAGGAAGCCCTGCTGGGCAGGACATTGTATCTGGTCCAGGCTGGTCCGTACCCGGACCGGGCGTCCCTGGGTCGGGCCGAACGGGTTCTGCGCGAAAACAATATCGAAAGCATGCGCATTGCACCGGGAAGCCGGTAATCGTCCGGTCGCGGCTTGAAACCCGGGCCATCACCCCCATATCTGCAGCAACGCCGATTCAAAGATCCCCTCGGATACTGGCCATCTTACGGCAACACCAAAGCAACACGAAGATAAAGGAGCGCTGTTTTGCAGCAATATCGCGGCACCACCATCTGCTCGGTCCGCCGGGGCAACAAAGTCGTCATCGGTGGCGATGGCCAGGTTTCCCAGGGCGACACCGTCCTCAAGGGAAACGCCCGCAAGGTCCGTACGCTCTACAATGACAAGGTACTGGCCGGCTTCGCCGGAGGCACGGCGGATGCGTTCACCCTGTTTGAACGATTCGAGGAACAGCTGGAAAAACATCGCGGCAAGCTGGTCCGCTCCGCGGTCGAGCTGGCCAAGCTGTGGCGCACCGAGCGTTCTCTGCGACGTCTGGAAGCCCTGTTGCTGGTCGCCGATCGCGAAGCCTCGCTGATGATCACCGGCAATGGTGATGTCATCGAGCCCGAACAGAACATCATGGCCATCGGCAGTGGTGGTCAGTACGCCCAGTCAGCGGCCCGCGCACTGATGCAGCACACCGACCTGGACGCACGACAGATTGTCGAGAACAGCCTGAACATTGCTGCCGACGTCTGTGTCTACACCAACCACAACCTGGTCATCGAGGAACTGGACACCGAACTATGAGCTCTTCAACCATGACTCCTCGCGAGATCACCTCCGAGCTGGACAAGCATATCATCGGCCAGAAGGACGCCAAGCGCGCCGTGGCCATCGCACTGCGCAACCGCTGGCGCCGCATGCAACTGGATGAGGATATCCGCCAGGAGATCACCCCCAAGAACATTCTGATGATCGGTCCCACCGGTGTGGGCAAGACCGAGATCGCCCGGCGTCTGGCCCGGCTGGCACGGGCTCCATTCATCAAGGTCGAGGCCACCAAGTTCACCGAAGTCGGCTATGTCGGCCGCGATGTGGAATCGATTGTCCGCGATCTCGCCGACATCGCAGTAAAAATGCTACGTGAGGAGGAAATGCGCAAGGTGCAGTATCGCGCCGAGGATGCCGCCGAGGAGCGCATTCTGGATGTGCTGGTACCACCGGCACGTGGCGAGGGCCGCGACAGCGGACAGAACGAGGAAGGCGGTGAAAAGTCGGCCACCCGCCAGATGTTCCGCAAGAAGCTGCGGGAAGGCGACCTGGATGACCGGGAGATCGAGATCAAGGTCAGCGACTCACCCGGTTCCGTGGAAATCATGGCCCCGCCCGGCATGGAGGAGATGACCAGCCAGCTGAAGAACATGTTCTCCAGTATGAACAGCGGTCGCAAACAGAATCGTCGCCTGCCGATCAAGGATGCCTTCAAGCTGCTCCGGGAAGAAGAGGCCGCGAAGCTGATCAACGAGGACGAGATCAAGAACCAGGCCATCGAGATCACCGAGCAGACCGGCATTGTGTTCGTCGATGAGATCGACAAGGTGACGGTGCGCCATGACACGGGCCAGAGCGGCGTTTCCCGTGAAGGGGTACAGCGCGACCTGCTGCCGCTGATTGAAGGGTCCACGGTGACCACCAAGTACGGCAGTGTCCGCACCGACCACATCCTGTTCATCGCTTCGGGTGCATTCCACCTGTCCAAACCATCGGACCTGATTCCCGAGCTGCAGGGCCGCCTGCCCATCCGCGTCGAACTGGATGCACTGGATGCGGGCGACTTCAAGCGCATCCTGAAGGAGCCGGACGCCTCACTGACCGAACAATATCGTCAGTTGCTGGGCACGGAGGGACTGACGGTCCGTTTCACGGATGATGGCATCCAGCGCATTGCCGAAATCGCCTGGCAGGTCAACGAACGTACCGAAAACATCGGCGCCCG
>JAWLFN010000181.1:0-5688 GCA_041685555.1 Gammaproteobacteria bacterium
CCGACTGTTGGCCAGCAGCACGTTGCCATCATCACCCCGCTGGGGCAACGGCCGGCCGTATCCGTCCAGGAGCAGAGATCCATCCGGGTTGCGGCGCGGCTGCGCAAACAGCTCACGTCCATCAGCCGTCATTGCCCTGAAGGTGTTGCCGGGCAACTCACCACGGACCACAGGCAGCTGATCCACCCGGCCGCCCGGATTGGCCGCATTGGACCGCACATTGCGCAGCTGACGTGACCAAGTCACCTGGGCAGAGAGCGAAAACTCTTCATTCGGATCATATTCCATGTTCCCGTAAAACTGGCTGATTGTCTGTGGATTACGATAGTTGCGAGTGCTGCCGAAATCGAGCCAGCAGCGACCACCGAAATCCAGGCCGTATGGATTCGCCAGAACCTGCGCGGGATCTTCGACCACCAGCCCGCAATTGGGATCCCCCTTCAGGGTGCGCTCGCCGGTCAGATTTCCATTCTCGTCTCGCACTGGTGCCAGAAAGTTTCCGGGGTGAGAGCCGGTATTGTGAGTCAGCCCCGCGTTCATATGCTCGGGACGCTCATGCCAGCGCAGTTCACCCTGATCTCGATGACTCAGGGCGGTGACCACATTGATGTCCCCGCTGACTTCAGTGCCCCAGAG
Organism: Gammaproteobacteria bacterium; assembly: GCA_041685555.1. Taxonomy (GTDB): domain Bacteria; phylum Pseudomonadota; class Gammaproteobacteria; order Pseudomonadales; family Pseudohongiellaceae; genus PWQG01. The sequence continues at coordinate 637 of JAWLFN010000181.1, forward strand.
GAGCGAGAGGTTACGGTCGTGGAAATCACCGCGGGAATCACGCTCCTCGTAAAACTCCATCTGCATTCCGTCATAGCTGGTATAAGGAATGATATTCACCACACCGGCCACCGCGTCCGTGCCATAAAGCGCGGCCGCGCCATCGGTGACGATCTCCATGCGCTGAATACCGATGCTGGGCATGAGGATGTTGACATTGTCGTTGGAAACGCGCTTGCCATCCAACAGTTGCAGGGTGGCCCTGGAACCCAGGCCACGCAGATTGAAACTGACCCCATTATCAGTGACACCCTGGATGCCACTGGTGATACCGGTACCGGCGTTGGCGGTCATGTTATAGACAACCTGCGCCATGTTGACCGTGCCCTCGGCCTGCAGGTCTTCAGCTTCCATCGTGGTTACGGGCGACGCGGCGGTAAAACCCTCGCTACGACGGATGAAACTGCCGGTGACAATGACTTCTTCGATTTCTGTCTGGTCTGTTTGCTGGGCATGCCCGACGCCGGTGGAGGCCAGCAATGCCATGGAGATGGCGATGGAAAGGGAATCGGGACGGAACAGGCGCTCCAGCCCACGGTGGGTGGAAATAGGCATCATGCAGTTCTCCGTTTCATTATTCTTGTTAGATAAAGCCGGAGTATTTTCGAATGCAGCCACTCACTTCATAGGAACAACAACCCGAAGGCTTCCGTATTCATGACACGAGCAATACTCGACGAGGCCCCTTTACAGGGGTTCGTTCTCGTCTGACATTGAATCGGTTGAGCGGGAGGGCTGTCTTGCGGATACCGGATTATTCGGTAGCGGATTCTGTAATCAGCATGACATCAGCCGACCAAAAACACAATTTCACGGGAAAATCCTGACGGATTCCGGAATCTGGTCAATGGATGATCAGCGAGCGAACGACCGCTCCGCAGACAACGATCAAACACGGTCCCGATGCCCCGATTCATCCAGCCGGGCCTGCAGCCGGTCCAGCTTCTGTTCTACCCGGGCCAGTTGCTCCGCCATATCATGTCGTTCCTGGTGAGCCTCACGACGCGAAGCTTCATCACGCTCCTCGGTCATGACCTCCAGAATCGTGCCTACCATCATGTTCAGGAACACAAAGGCGGTCAGAAAGATAAAACTCAGGTAGTAGATCCAGCTGAGAGGATAGACCGCCATCGTTTCATACATGACATCGGTCCAGTCCTCGAAAGTGGCGATCCGGAACAGGGTCAGCATGGCAATGGCGACATCACCCCACAGATTCTCGTTGATGCCCGCGAAGAACAGTGAACCGACCGCGCCATAGATATAGAAGATCAGGAACATCAACAAGGCGATGTAGCCCATCCTGGGAATGGCCTTGAGCAGCGCCGTGATCAGCGAACGCAGCTCCGGCACCACCGACACCAGCCGGAGCACCCGGAACACACGCAACAGCCGGCCGATCAGCACCGCGTCGGCGTTCTGTAGCGGAACCAGGCTGCCCAGCACCACCAGCGTGTCGAAAACGTTCCAACCATCGGCGAAGAACCGGCGCCGGTTCTCACAGGCGACAAAGCGGAACAGGATCTCCACCAGGAAGAACAGTGTGATCGCCACATCCATGACGCCCAGCGCCTGCGCGGCCGTTGACGGAATGTCGTAGGTCTTGGCGCCTATGGTCAGTGCCGAGAGAATGATGACGGCGATCACCGCCCCCTGGAACATCCGGCTCTGTTCGATACGGCGGAGCGAGGCCGCCCCACGAACACCTGCTGTACTGCGCATGCGAATTTCCTTTACGACAGCGACCGATCAACCCGGGCAGCTCGACGTCGACTCAGCAGCCCACCGATGATAGCTATGGCCAGCCCCACCACCAGCAAGGGCAAGCCTCCGACGTTGAAACCGATTACAGACAGCCCGGGCAGCGCCACCAGTGCCCCGCCCGTCCCCAGCAGTGCACGCCCCGCCAGGCCGGCCATCCCGTCGCGGTCCAGATGCCCCGGCCCGGGCAGGTATCCCTGCAGGGCACCGGCCAACAGGGCAATACCCACCACCGCCGTCAGCGTGGTGAGGATGATATCCGTCGTCGCCCCGGACAGGACCAGTGCCGGCTCCAGCACAAAAAAGAACGGAATGAAGTAGATCACGCCACCCAGCCGCATGGCCCGGAAGCCCGTGGCCATCGCTGACGCACCCGCCACGCTGGCCGCCGCAAAGGCGCCCAGCGCCACCGGCGGGGTGATGAACGAAAGCATACCCCAGTACAGGATGAACAGATGCACACTCATCGGATCCAGCCCGCTCTGCACCAGGGCCGGCGCCAGAATAATGGCCAGGAAGATGTAGGCGGCCGTGACCGTCATGCCGATACCGAGAATGAAACTGGTCAGGGCGCCCATCAGCAACAGCAGCAAAACCGAATCACCGGCGATGTACAACAGGTCGTTGACCAGTGTACCGGACAGACCGGTCAGGGACATCGCCCCGACGATCAGGCCCACACCAGCCATGATCGCCAGCAGTTCACAGAGCAGGCGCCCGGTCGCCTCCAGGAACCGACCCGCTTCCGCCCAGCCCCAGCGGTGTTGTCGCGTCAACTGGTTCAGTATCAGAAGCAATCCCGCGGCAATGTAGGGAGCAATGGCCTCGCGCTGCATGACAATGAGCAGAAAGACCAGGGTCGCGAACGCCACAATATAGAACCAGCCATCCCGGATCGTATCCCCCAGGCTGGGCAGGTCCTCCCTGGGGACCCCCTCCAGGCCCTTGCGCGCCGCGTAGGCATCGACCTGCATGAACAGGCCGAAGAAATACAGCATGGCCGGTATCGCCGCCGCCAGCGCCACCTCGCTATACGGTACATTGAGAAAAGTGGCCATCACGAAGGCAGTGGACCCCATGATGGGCGGCAACAGCACCCCTCCAGTGGAGGCACACGCCTCTACACCACCGGCGTATTCCTTCTCCATCCCGTTGCGCTTCATGGCCGGGATGGTCATCTGCCCAGTGGTCAGCACATTGGTGATGACGCTGCCGCTCATCGAGCCCATCAGACCACTGGAGACAATCGCGACCTTGGCCGCCCCACCGCGGACATGACCGAACAATGCAAAGGCCAGGTTGATGAAGAAGCGCCCCCCGCCGGTATGCTGCAAGGCCACACCGAACACCAGAAAGCCGATCACCAGATTGGCGAAGGCCCGGAACGGCAACCCGAGAATGCTCTCGATGCTCATCACATGGTACGCGGCGGTATTGGCCGGCGACGAGGCCATGCCACTGATCACGCCGGGCAGATCCTCGGCCACGATCGGATAGAGAGAGAACAGCAGTACGAGGGTAAACAGCACCAGACCGCCCGTGCGCCGTACCGCTTCCAGCGTCAGGGCCCAGAGGCCGAAGGCAATCCACACAGCCGTATCCGGTGCGCCGAACTCCCAGCCATAATCCAGCATGGTTTCGGCGTTGATGAAGAAGTAACCACTGGCGCAGAACACCGCCACGGCCGGGATGATGTCATACCAGTACCGGGTGGCCGACTTCGTGGGTGGAAAGATCAGGAACACCGGCGGCAACAGCAGGGCCAGCAACGCGAAATAATAGTGGTTCTCCACCGTGATGATGAAGTCCAGCAATGGCCGGTCGCCGAACAGGCGCAGGTTGTCCATGGCCAGCAGTATGGCGAGGCCGGCAGCCAGGCCGACCAGGCTGCGCACGGCGATGGGCAGTTGCGTCGGGTGTCGGGGCCCGACCGTCAGGGTCAGCGCCATACCGGATCGAACCCGGCAGCTTCAAGACGCTCGGCGCGCAGCGCCATCCAGGCCTCCCTGAAATCGTCACCTTCCCCGGCATCCCGCGATTGCATCTCATCCCAGGCATCCATCAATACCTGCTGACGCTCCAGCAGACGCTGGTTGTGGGCCTCCAGCTCATCATTCCAGACACCGATCTCGCGCCAGTAGCGCACGGCACCTTCGTGGTACGGCACCACCCAGTCGAAGGTCTGGCGTTCCAGCGCCCAACCGATGGCGCCGGGATCGGCATCCTTGAAACTGTCGTAGTTCTCGTTGATGACGCGGACCATCCAGTAGACCATCTCGTCATCCTGTTCCGCCAGGGAGGTCAGCAACGGATAGGGATAATCGGGGCCTTCCTGGGGATTCTCCTCGCTGATCTCGGGGCCGCGGGTGGCCATCTTGGGCACGAAATAGGGCCCGACGGCGCGAAGCCGCTCCCAGCAGGCCTCGTCGTCGTGTGGCGTGGGCAGCCAGCGGATGCCGCGCGGCGAGGCTTCCAGCCGGCGTGCCGGACCGGACACAGTGGTGCCGAAGGCGACATCCACGTCCCCATCGATCACCCCGTCCCACATGGCTTCATAACCGGGGAAATCGACCCGCTCCACGTCATCCCAGGTGACACCACCGCAGGCCATTTGCGCTTCCATGGAGATGTTCAGTGCCGGGGCACCCCGTACATAGGGAACCCGGCGCCCCTCCAGGTCGGAGAATGAAGTGATGCCGGAGTCGGCCGCGGCCGCAACGGCCTGGTTGCTGTTGCCGCTGGAGCTCATGAGCAGACGCAGCGGCTGCGGTCCCCACACCGGATCGGCAAACTGGAACATGCCCTCCTGGGCAAAATAGGTAGCCACGCCGTTGGCGGAAAACTCCACGCGCCCCGTGTTGAGCGGGCGCAATCGGGAAATGTCGTTCTGTCCGGGAATGACACGCAACGTGATGTCGTACTGCTCACGCAACATGGCACCAATCGCCACGGCCTGGCTGTAGCCGGTGGTGCCGACGTTGTACGCGGTCCAGGCCATCTGTTGCGGCAGTTCAGGCGTGGCAGCCACGGCCTCGCTGTCCGCACTGTTCGTGTTGGCCCCGGACGGATCATCGGACTCAACGGCGGCGTCCCCGGACTGATCGTCGGAGCAGGACGCAATGAGCACGCTACCCAGCAGCAGACCGGCTGCTGTCAGACTGCGCGCAGCTTTTGATGATGGCATGTTCTTTTCGGTTTTCATGTAGCCCCCCCTGGTGGCAGCAAAGATTATCAGGGACACGACCGCAGAGA
>JAWLFN010000182.1:0-5686 GCA_041685555.1 Gammaproteobacteria bacterium
TCATCGTCCACCGGGTCCCTTCCTGGAGAAAGAATCGCGCCAGGCGCGAGGCGGAGTGACCGGCGTGGTCTTCTGCACGGGGCGGGAAGTGCTGCCGTGCCATGATGGCGATCTGCAGTTGTATGCCGTGCCCATCAGTTTCCTGACAGAGTAGTCCGTGGAGAGCGTGAGTGGCGCACAAGGTGAGGCGCGCTATAGTAGTAGAAGCTGAAGGTGAGTAAAGGTATTGACGCCAGCGCTGCTTCGTCTTACTTTTGTCTTACATCGACAGCAGTGGAATCATCGGGATGAAAACCGTTCGACTGTCCTCCAAGGGACAATTGGTATTGCCACGGGCACTGCGTGAGTCGCATCGCTGGGAACCCGGACAGGAGTTTATGGTTCTGGAAACTGATGAAGGTGTGCTGTTGAAGCCGGTCAGTCCGTTTACATCCACCCGGCTGGAGGACGTGGCGGGAATGCTGGAGGGGCTGGTGGAACCACGCAGTGATCAGGAGATTGAGCAGGCGCTGGAGAAAGATGTGAGGAGCCGTTGGCGTGGTGGCGATTGACACCAACATATTGGTCCGACTGCTGACTGCCGATGATCCCGGGCAGTACGACCGGAGTGTGGCCGTATTCAGGGACAAGGCGGTCATTCACATCCCTGATACCGTCGTGCTGGAAGCCGAGTGGGTTCTGCGAGCTGCCTACGAACTCAACCGTGCAGATGTCTGCCGGACGCTTCGTTGGGTGTTTGGCCTGCCCAATGTCGAGTTGACGGATCCCCGGCGTATGGCGCGGGCCATAGACTGGCACGAGTCCGGTCTCGATTTCGCCGATGCGCTGCACCTGTCCTGCAGTCAGCACTGCGAGATCATGAAGTCGTTTGACCAGGCGTTGATTGCCCGCTCCGCAAACCTGGGACACTGTCGGGTGGTGCCGCCCTGATCATGTCCGGATCGCTCAGCCTTTCCATCGTCGTCTACCACCTGGACCCGCCCGTGCTCAGGCGCCTGCTGACTTCGCTGGCCGTGGCCGTGCGAACGGCCCGGGACGCCGGAGCGCTGGCCAACACGAAGTTGACCCTGGTGGACAACGCTGAGGACGATCGCAATGAGTCCGCACTGGCCGCGCTGCTGGAAGAGCAGGCACCCGCCCCCTGGCAGGCCATTCTGGAGGCCGGGCACGGCAACATCGGCTACGGCCGGGGTCACAACCGGGTGATCGGTGAGGCCGACAGTGACTTCCATCTGATCCTCAACCCGGATGTGTTCCTGGAAGCGGATGCGCTGCGCGTGGCGCTGACGCATTTCGCCACGCACCCGCACACCGTGGCCGTGGCACCGGCCATTACCGATGGCGACGGAAACCGGGAATACGCCTGCAAGCGCTATCCCTCCGTGCTGGATTTCCTGCTGCGCGGTTTTGCACCCGGCTTCCTGCGCCGTCGGTTTGCTGCCCGCCTGGCCCGCTACGAGATGCAGGACCTGCCGGACGACCGACCCACACAGGACATCCCCATCATCAGTGGCTGCTGCATGTTGTTCCGCGGCAGTGCACTGCGGGAACTGGGCGGTTTCGATCCGCGCTACTTCCTCTACTTTGAGGACTTTGATCTGTCCATGCGCGCCCATCCCCTGGGCCCGCTGACCTACCTGCCGGACATGCAGATCACTCATCTGGGCGGCAACAGCGCTCGCAAGGGGCTGCGCCATATCCTGCTGTTTGCGCGTTCGGGCTTCCGGTTTTTCCGGGATCACGGCTGGCGGTGGTGGTGACTGGCGAAACAGGAGGTTTCGGCTATGCTGTCAGTAAGGGATGCAATGAGCGGTGCTAATCGATAGACTATTCGTAATACGATATGACTATCGATTGAGGAGGCAGTATGACAGCCGTTACCGTTTCGCCCAAATACCAGGTGGTGATACCGAGGGAGGTGCGTGAGTCGATGGGGATCACGGCGGGTCAGAAAATGCAGGTGCTGACCTATCGGGGACGTATTGAGCTGGTGCCGATAAAGCCGATGAGTGAATCCAGAGGGTTGTTGCCCGGGCTGGATACGGACCTGGAAAGGGACGACGATCGCTTATGAATGTTGTGGATTCGTCCGCCTGGTTGTCGTGGTTTGCGGGGGATGGCAATGCCGCGTCGTTCGCCGAAGCCATTGAGGACACCGTGAAGTTGCTGGTGCCCACCGTGACGATCACGGAGGTGTTCCGGCACGTGATGCGGCATCGAGACGAAGAATCGGCGCTGATCGCCGTTGCCCAGATGCACCAGGGGCATGTGATCGTTCTGGATGCTGGCCTGGCGGCGGATGCGGCCAGTTACGGAATACAGTACCGCTTGCCGTTGGCGGATAGCATCATCTATGCCACGGCTCGCAGGCATCGCGCTACGGTGTGGACACAGGACAGCGATTTCAAAGACCTGCCGGATGTGCGTTTCTATACAAGACGGCCCTGACCGTCGTATGGCTGACTGTAACGGATTGACGCTGGCAATGCATGATGACATCATGACGTCAGAACGTCACAGTATGGAGAGATCCATGGATACCCGGACCAAACGCTCTACCATCTATTTTGACCCACAGTTACACGCCGCTCTGCGAATGAAGGCGGCGCAATCGGATCGGTCCCTGTCCGAGCTGGTGAATGAAGCGGTTCGGGCAGCGTTGGCTGAAGATCAGGAAGATCTGGCCGCGTTTGAGGACCGTGTGGGAGAACCCACCATGACCTACGAAGCCCTGCTGGATGACTTGAAACAGCATGGCAAATTATGAGATCTGTTTCCGTCACTCCGTCAGCAAGGATCTGCGGCGACTGCCTCGCCGGGAAGTCGCCCGGATACTGGAAGCGATAACGGCGCTGGCGAACGATCCGCGGCCGCCCGGCGTCGAGAAACTCTCTGCCAGTGAGAAGTACCGGATCCGTTGTGGTCGGTATCGGGTCCTGTACGAAATCCGGGACGACAGCCTGATCGTGACAGTTGTGAAGGTGGCCCATCGCAGACACGTGTACCGCCGTCTGTAGCACATTCGATTCAATAAAAGGCAGAAGCGCCCATGACGGCCCCATTGGCGAGATCTGACAAGCGAATTCTGCTCACCGGTGCCACCGGTTTCATCGGCCGTCATCTCCTGCCGCGGCTGCAGCGAGGCGGTGCGGATGTTCGTTTCCTCCAGCGCCCCGACGCCGACCTGCTGCAACCCGAATCCCTGCCCGCGCTCTGCGAGGACCGCGACACGATCATCCACCTGGCTGGTTCGGCCCATGTGAACCGCGCCAATATCCGCCAGGTCTATGCCATCAACACCACCGGTACGGAGCATCTGTTGAGGGCAGCCGTACAGGCGGGCGCGAAGCGTTTCATCCATATGAGCAGCATCCTCGCCGACCCCGAGCACGACCGGCCCCGCTCGCCCTACGGCCAGTCCAAGCACGATGCCGAACAGGCGCTGCTGGCCGCGCACCGGGCCGGGGACATCCGCGTTACCATCCTGCGCCCGGTCAATGTCTATGGCCCGGGCATGAAGGGCAATCTGATGACCCTGATCCGCCTGGCCCGGCGCGGCCGCCTGCCGCCGTTGCCCGATCTGCCCCAGCGCTTTTCCCTGGTCAGCGTGGATGACCTGTGCCAGGCGGTGTGGCTGGCCGCCAGTGGCGCCGGCCCCGACACCGATACCCCCGTCTATCCCGTCACCGACGGCCACGTTTACGGCCTGCGCGAGGTCGAAACGGCCATCCGCCAGGCCCTGGGCCGGCCGCAACCGCGTTGGGCGCTGCCCCGATCCGCGCTGTTTCTGGGCGCGCTGGGCCTGGAGATTGCTGACCGCTTCCTGCGTCTGGACAACGCGCCGGGCCTGCGCAATTACCATGCGCTGACCCGAGGCCGTGTGGTAAATGACCGCGCCACGCGCGAGGCGCTGGATTATGAGCCGGCCGGGCGGTTTCAGGATGTGCTGCCGGAGCTGGTGCGCGAGGTGACGCTCTGATAATGCTTTGCAGGCAATTGTCCGGACAATGTCCGTACGCTATACTGCCCCGTGATACCTCATAACTTTGTGGAACCGGACAGGCGCATGAGCAGCACGACAAAATCAGATCGTATTGATGTGCGGATCAGCCCCGAGGTCAAGCAGCTACTGCAGGACGCGGCGCGGGTCAGTCACAAGAAGGTCAGCGAGTTCCTGCTCGATGCCGGCGTGTCAGCGGCCAACCAGACCCTGGCGGACCGGCGTCGATTTGTGCTGGATGCCGATCAATGGGAGGCCTTCGAGCAGGCGCTGGATCGACCCGTGCAACGCAAACCGCGGCTGGAACGCCTGTTGACCGAGCCGGGTGTGCTGGACAGGGAGGAGACGGACTCATCCGATGTTTGAACCGGCACGGAAGCTGGAGGCTGGTGATGCGACGGAGCGCTTCGACTGTGGCCAGGCCAGTCTCAATGAATACCTGCATCGTTTCGCGTTGGCAAACCAGCGGGCTGGTGCCGCGCAGACCCGTGTGGTCTGTGAGGCGGATCGGATCGCCGGGTTCCATACGCTCAGTGTCGGCAGTGTGGAACCGGGCGATGCTCCGCCTCGCATCCGGAAGGGGCTGGCCCGTCACCCGGTGCCGGTCATGCTGCTGGCGCGACTGGCCGTCGACCTTGGCTACCAGCGCCGAGGTCTGGGCCGGGCGCTTTTGAAGGATGCGTTGCTGCGCACGCGTCAGGCCGCTGATATCGCCGGCATTCGGGCAGTGCTGGTCCATGCAAAGGACGAGGCGGCCCGCGACTGGTATCGTTCCTGGGATTTCGAGTCCAGTCCCACGGATCCTTTGCACCTGTTTCTCCTGCTCAAGGACTTCCGGCACCTGTGACGCGTGCGGCTCTGCGTTATAATGCGCCCGCAAATCCGCCTCATGAAACAACAAGGACAGCCTGACCATGGAGTCGACCACCAAGGGCATCATCCTGGCCGGTGGCACCGGTACCCGCCTGCACCCGATGACCATCTCCGTCAGCAAGCAGCTGATGCCGGTCTACGACAAGCCAATGATCTACTATCCGCTCTGCACGCTGATGCAGGCCGGCATCCGCGATATCCTGGTCATCACCACGCCCGATGATCTGCCGCTCTACCGGCAGCTGCTGGGTGATGGCTCCCAGTGGGGTATCAGCCTGCGGTACGCCGAACAGCCGAAGCCCGAGGGGCTGGCGCAGGCCTTTCTGATTGGTGAGGAATTCATCGGTGATGACAGCGTCTGCCTGATCCTGGGCGACAACATCTTCTACGGCAATGCCCTGGAAGACAAACTGCAGCGCGCGGTGCGGCAGGAAAGCGGCGCCACGGTTTTCGCCTACTATGTGAACGATCCGGAGCGCTATGGCGTGGTATCGCTGGACGAGAACAACACGGCGGTGGATCTGGAGGAGAAGCCGGAGCAGCCGAAGTCCCATTACGCGGTCACGGGATTGTATCTGTACGACAACGAGGTGGTGGAGATCGCCAAAGGCGTGAAGCCCTCGGCCCGGGGCGAGCTGGAAATCACTGACGTCAACCGCGAGTACCTGCGCCGGGGCCATCTGCAGGTGGAACTGTTCCAGCGCGGCACGGCCTGGCTGGACACCGGCACGGTGCAGTCTCTGCTGGACGCGGCCAACTTCATCCGGGTGCTGGAAGAGCGGCAGGGCCTGAAGATCGCCTGTCCGGAGGAGT
>JAWLFN010000183.1:0-5684 GCA_041685555.1 Gammaproteobacteria bacterium
CGGTTACGTTGACCTGGAAGACATTGCCCGCCGCGTCGTGGTCGACATCGGCTACGACCATTCCGACAAGGGCTTCGACGGCCACTCCTGCGCCGTGCTGAACGGCATCGGCAAGCAGTCCCCCGACATCGCCATGGGCGTCGATGACAGCGAGGATCACGAACAGGGCGCCGGCGACCAGGGGCTGATGTTCGGCTACGCCAGCAACGAGACCGACGTGCTGATGCCGGCGCCGATCACCTACTCCCACCGGCTGGTCAAACGCCAGGCGGAAGTGCGGCGCAATGGCGTGCTGCCGTGGTTGCGTCCCGACGCCAAAAGCCAGCTCAGCTTCCGTTACCAGGATGGCAGACCAGTGGGCATCGAGGCCGTGGTCCTGTCCACCCAGCATGACGAGGAAATCAGCCAGGAAGCGCTGCGCGAGGCAGTGATGGAAGAGATCATCAAGCCGGTGCTGCCGGCCAAATGGCTGGACACGGACACGAAATACTTCATCAATCCCACCGGCCGCTTCGTGATTGGCGGGCCGTACGGCGACGCCGGATTGACCGGCCGCAAGATCATCGTCGACACCTACGGCGGCATGGCCCGCCACGGCGGTGGTGCCTTCTCTGGCAAGGACCCGTCCAAGGTTGACCGCTCGGCGGCCTACGCCGCCCGCTATGTGGCCAAGAACCTGGTCGCCGCCGGCATCGCGGACCGCTGCGAGGTGCAGCTCTCCTATGCCATCGGCGTCGCCGAACCGACCTCCATCAGCGTGGAGACCTTCGGCACCGGGCAGATCAGCGAACATCGTATCGTGGAACTGATCCGCAAGCATTTCGAGCTGCGCCCCAAGGGACTGATCAGGATGCTTGACCTGATCCAGCCGATCTACCAGCCGACGGCGGCCTACGGCCACTTCGGCCGCACGGAAACCGAATTCACCTGGGAACGCACCGACAAGGCCGAGACACTGCGCGATGAAGCCGGCCTCTAGTGGGCCGCACCCATACACCCTACACTACTCACAGACAGGAACAGATCATGTTGACAACGACACAAGACTACAAGGTAGCCGACATCAGCCTGGCCGATTACGGCCGCAAAGAGGTTGAACTGGCACAGAACGAGATGCCGGCGCTGATGTCATTGCGCGAGAAGTATGCCGCCGAGCAGCCACTGGCCGGTGCCAGGATCCTCGGCTGCATTCACATGACCATCCAGACCGCCGTGCTGATCGAGACGCTGGTGGAACTGGGCGCGGAGGTACGCTGGTCCTCGTGCAACATTTTCTCGACACAGGATCATGCCGCCGCCTACATCGCCTCGAAAGGCATCGCGGTTTACGCCTGGAAGGGCCAGACCGAGGAGGAGGGGGAATGGTGCATTGAGCAGACCATTCTCAAGGGCGGCGAACCCTGGGACGCCAACATGATCCTGGACGATGGCGGCGACCTGACCGCCATGGTCCATGACAAGTATCCACAGCTGCTGGAGCATATCCACGGCATCACCGAGGAGACCACCACCGGAGTCAACCGCCTGCTCGACATGATGAAGCAGGGCACGCTGCATGTGCCGGCCATCAACGTCAACGACTCGGTGACCAAGTCCAAGAACGACAACAAGTACGGCTGCCGCCACAGCCTCAACGACGGTATCAAGCGCGCCACCGACATGCTGCTGTCCGGCAAGCAGGCGCTGGTGGTCGGCTACGGCGACGTCGGCAAGGGCTCGGCACAGAGTCTGCGCCAGGAAGGCATGATCGTGCGCATCGCCGAGATCGATCCGATCTGCGCCATGCAGGCCTGCATGGATGGCTTCGAGATTGTCTCTCCCTATGTGGACGGCAACAACACCGGCAGGCTGGAGGACATCGACCGGGTGCTGCTGGAGAAGACCGACCTGATCGTGACCAGCACCGGCAATGTCGACGTCTGTGACCGCAACATGCTGCAGGCCGTGAAAGCCGGCGCCATCATCTGCAACATCGGCCACTTCGACAATGAGATCGATACCGGCTACATGCGTGATAACTGGCACTGGGAAGAGGTCAAGCCGCAGGTCCACCGCGTCTATCGGGGCAACCCGGAAACGGACAAGGACAATTACCTGCTACTGCTTTCCGAAGGTCGCCTGATCAACCTGGGTAATGCCACCGGTCACCCCTCGCGCATCATGGACGGCTCCTTTGCCAACCAGGTACTGGCCCAGCTGCACCTGTACGGCCAGGCCTACGCGGACCAGCCGGCGGAGAAACAGAAGGAACTGTTGCGCGTCGAAGTCCTGCCCAAGAAGCTGGACGAGGAAGTGGCGGCGCTGATGGTCGGCGGTTTCGGCGGCGTGCTGACGAAACTGCGTCCGGACCAGGCTGAGTACATTCACGTATCGGCGGAAGGTCCGTTCAAGCCGGACAGCTACAAGTACTGACTTCGACAGGATGGATGACATGAGCACAACTCGCAGGGATGGCCATTTCAGCTTCGAGTTCTTTCCCCCCCGCACGGAGAAAGGCGCTCAGAAGCTGCGCTGGGTCTATCGGGAACTGGGTGAATTGCAGCCGGACTTCTTTTCCGTGACCTATGGTGCCGGGGGTTCCACCAAGGATGGCACCCGGCAGCTGGTCCTGGAGCTGCACAAGGCCGGGCTGCCGGTCGCGCCGCATCTGTCCTTCGGTGGCTCCGACCAGCGCGAGATGCTGGAACGGCTGAACGACTATCAGCTGCAGGGCATCCGCCGCATCGTGGCACTGCGGGGAGACATTCCCTCGGGCACCGGTCTGGCCACCCAGCACATCTATGCCAACGAGCTGGTGACGTTCATCCGCAAGCACACCGGCCGGCATTTCCAGGTGGATGTGGCGTGTTATCCGGAGATCCATCCACAGTCGGAAAGCTATGACCGCGACATCCACTTTTTCAAGAAGAAAGTGGATGCCGGGGCCGACGGGGCGATCACACAGTATTTCTACAACGCCGATGCCTACTTCTACTTCGTCGACCGTTGTCGCGAGGCGGGCATCGACGTGCCGATCGTGCCGGGCATCATGCCCATCACCAACTACAGCAAACTGGCCCGCTTCAGCGACAGCTGCGGCGCGGAGATCCCGCGCTGGGTCCGCAAGCGTCTGCAGGGCTACGGGGATGACAGCGAAAGCATCCAGGCCTTCGGCGAGGAAGTGGTCACCCGGTTGTGCGAACGACTGCTGGAAGGTGGCGCGCCCGGGCTGCACTTCTATACGCTGAACCAGTCGGGCGCGGTGGTGAACCTGTGGAAGAACCTCGGCCTGTAAGGGGCAGGACGCCTCGGAGGCCCTACTCTGACATGGACATGGACGCCGCCTTGTAGCGCTGTTGCAATGCCGACGCCGCTTCCATCACGCCAGCTCCGTCCAGCCGCAGCAGCAGACTGGCGGGGCTGCCGCCCTCTATATCAGTCTCCGGATTCTTTTCGCGGATTTCCTCCCGCGGATGCGCCACCTCCGGATCATCCGACTCCGCATACGTCATTCCCGTCAGGGCAAACACCAATATGGCGGACAGTGCGATCCACCCACGCTGAAAGAACCGGAACACCGTTTCACTGTTCACGACGCATACCTCCAATGTACGCAGGAAAGGTGAATCGGGCCGGTTGAACATCCTTGTCTCGAAGTAGGCAATGGCGTCACCCAGGTTGCGGCGCGTGACGCCATCCGGGTAGAGAGCTTCGAATTGCCGGGCATAGGAAGCATCTTCCTTCAACATCGCCTCCGCCTTCATTATGTGTCCCGGAAAGAAAACAGCAACGTGGCATAATGACGCGCCACACTGGCCATTTGACATACCGGCGGCGGCCGATTACTGTTTCCAGCGCTTCAGGTGTTCCCCCGGGTGGGGGAATGAAACGGGAAGCCGGTGAGAGACCGGCGCTGCCCCCGCAACGGTAAGCAGAGTAATCGTGACCAACACCACTGCCTGGAAGGGCGGGAAGGGGTCACGGCACGATCCACGGAGCACCACATTCCGGGGATCCTCTGTCAGCCCGGAGACCGGCCTGAGAGCGATCATCCACCACCGTGCTCGGGTGAGAGCATGAAGGAGTAGTACCGGAATGACCTCTTCTCTGGATCAACGCCAGTGGTTCACCATTGGCCTGCTGATCGTGATCGTGGCCGCCATGCGGCTTTTCCCTCATCCTGACAACATCACCCCGGTCGGCGCCCTGGGCCTGTTCGCGGGTGCCTTGCTGCCCGGCCGCGCCGCCTGGCTGTTGCCGATCGGGGCGCTGCTGCTCAGTGATGCCATCGGCGGCTTCTACGCGCTGCCGGCCATGGTTCTGGTGTACCTCGGCTTCGCTGGCGGCGCCGTGATCGGCCGCTTGTTCCTGAGCCGGGAACGCAGCTTGTCCCGGCTGGCCGGCAGCGTACTGTGTTCGGCGCTGTTCTTCTTCCTGGTGTCAAATTTCTCTGCCTGGATGCTGTACTACCCACCCACGTGGTCCGGGCTGATTGAATGCTATGTCAGTGCGATTCCGTATTTCGGCCGATCACTGTTCGGCGACGCCCTGTATACCGCGTTGCTGTTCTCGGCCTACGCGTTCTTCGAGCGCCATCATGCCGCCAGCGCCCGCCTCGCGCCATGAGGATCGTCTCGCTACTGCCCAGCGCCACCGAGATCATCTGTGCGCTGGGCAGGGAAGATCAGCTGGTGGGCATCTCGCACAGCTGTGATCATCCGCCGACGATCCTGGACCGCCCGGTGCTGACCCGCACGGACGTGCCCGTCGAGCAGCCCCAGCAGGCCATCGACGATTTCGTCAGGGACCGGCTGGAGCAGGGTCGGGGACTCTATGAACTGGATATCGAGACCCTGGAACGGCTCGCGCCTGATGTCATCATCAGCCAGACTTTGTGTGACATCTGCGCCGTCTCCGGGGATGATGTCTACCGGGCCGTGAACGCCCTGTCCTCGAAACCGACACTGGTCGAACTGGAAGCGGCCACACTGGAAGACATCTACCTGGATATCCTGCGCACTGCCGATGTGCTCGACGCCGGGGGCGAGGGAGACACTCTGGTGGCATCATTGCGCCAACGGGCCGGACAGGTGGCCGGGCGGGCACCGCTGCGGGGGAAACGGGTGCTGTTTCTGGAATGGTTGCAGCCACCGTTTGTCGGCGGCCACTGGATCCCCGATCTGATCGCGCTGGCCGGCGGAATCAGCGTGCTGGTCCGTTCCGGCGAGCGATCCACCGCCGTGGACTGGACGGCCATCCGGGAGTGCGACCCGGACCGGGTGGTGGTCGCCTGCTGTGGTTATTCCGAAGCCGGATCCCGGGAAGCGCTGAGAACACTGGACAACGACCCCCGCTGGCAGAGCCTGCGAGCAGTGCGGGAAGGCCGGGTGCTGGTCGGCGACGGAAATGCCCACTTCAGTCGCGCCGGGCCACGGGTGATCGACGGACTGGAGTGGTTGGCTGAAGAACTTGTGGCGCCCTGAGGAACCTCTGTCGATCAGATCTCCGGTTCAGGTTCACAGGTAGCCATGGCATCAGATACTTCCCGCAACAGCCTGAAACCCACATCGCTGGAGCGATTGCGGAGTGATTGCGCGGCCCGGTGGGAGAAGCGTAGCGTGTCGACTCCGGTATCCCAGGAGCCGCCCTTGACCACTCCGACACTGCAGCCTCCCCGCACCTCGCGGTAGCAGCTGGCGGTCCAC
>JAWLFN010000184.1:0-5666 GCA_041685555.1 Gammaproteobacteria bacterium
GAAACCAAAGCTTTTCCGTTCCAGCCCATTGTCCGTCTGCCTGCTGTGCGTGGCCCCCTTTCTGGGCCTTGTCAGGGCAGCCGAATCTCCCTCCCCGATCCTCTCCGCGGAAAGACTCTGGCTGCCACCCAGCCAGGAACATCTGCTGCCGGTGCTGCAACGTGCCGTCGAAATGGCGTTGTCGGATCCGGACTGCGGGCAGGTGCTGTACGGCAGTCTCAATGAATTCCGCACGGAGCGCGGCGAGCCCGCACTGACGATTCTTTGCCAGCAGGACGCGCGCACCACCTTCAATCTGATCTACCGGGTCAGCGAAGTGCGGGCCACAATGACGGAAAGTGCCGCCACGGCGTCTTCCGATGACGGCGAGGACAACCTTGATGCGTTACGGCGCCTGCTGATGAGTGACGAAGAACTGCGCCGCCAGCCGGCTTCCGGGGCCACCGGACAGGACAACTCCGGAGTGGAACAAGCCGGGGCAGAAGAGCAGGATGAACCCAGTCTGGAACTGGATCTGGATGATCTGATGCGGGACCGGCGCCGTCCCTCCGACGACCCGCCCGAACTGTTCTGAAGGGATCAGTCGGGCCTGATTCATGGCACCGGTTCCGGTATACTGGCGGCCCATATTCATCAGGTCCCGACACGCATGCATCCGCAACGCAAGAAACCGGAAAAAGTCCTGTTAACCACTGAGGAGCTAGCCGCGCTGCCGAGAGCGGGTCTGCTACGCAGGATGGCGGCCCTGCTCTACGATGTGTTCCTGGTGTTCGCGATCTGGATGGGCCTGGGTTTTCTGATATTGCCGATACTTGGCGCCGATTCCAACCAATTGGTGGATGAACGGGTACAGACCGACCCGGTGACCAACCGGATCATGCTGGTGATGATGCTGGGCAGTGCAGCCGCCTTCTATATCGGTTTCTGGCGCAAGACCGGCCAGACGCTGGGCATGATCGCATGGCGTATCCGGGTGCTGGGCACGGATGACCGCCCGATCACAGTCAAGCAGGGACTGATCCGATTCCTGCTGGCCTGGCCGGCTTTCTGGTTCTTCGGCCTCGGTTATCTGTGGAAGTTCCTGGATCCGCGGGGCGACGCCGCTCATGAGAGACTGTCGGGCAGCAAAACGGTCGTGCTGCCAAAGCACGCAAGACCTTTCTGACCCCACCACAACCGTGCGAAGGACTCATACACGTCGCAGCAGGAACAGCCCGACTCCCGCGCTCAACAGGATCGGCCATACCACCGCCAGAACCGGACTGAAACCATAGAGCAGGATCGTGGGCCCCATCATGCGTTCAACGATGGTGAACGCCAGACCGATGGTGATGGCCACAAACACCCGATAGCCCATGGTCGCCTCGCGCAGTGGCCCGAAGATGAAGGCAACGGCAAGCAGTACCAGGCCAGCCGTGGACAGCGGCTGCAACAGCTTCTTCCAGAACGCCAGAAAATAACTGGCACTTTCCACGCCCTGGGACTCGAAGAACCGGGCAAAGCGATACAGCCCGGAGATGGACTGACGATCGGGGCGCACCAGCAGCACGCTCAACAGCTCCGGAGACAGATCTATCTCCCAGCGATCGCCGGCCACCTCTCGCACCTCGACACCCTCATCCGTGAAATGCGACTCCCGCACATCCACCAGTTGCCACCAGGCCCGGCCATCATCCGCCTGCCGATACTGCGCCTGCGCGGCAAAACTGGCCAATTGCAGTTCACGCGCATCATTGAACACATAACGGGTGATGCCGACCAGCTCACGCCCCCCCGGAGCAATCGCGTTGATATGAATGTACTCATTGTCGACCTTGCGCCATTCCCCCTGGGATGTGGCGATGGCTTCCCCGCCACTTTCCAGCAGCGCCCGCTGACTCTGCGCGCGCTGCTCGAGTTGCGGCGCCACCCACTCCCCGAGCACCAGCGACAGTAACATGATCAGCAACGTCGGCTTCATCACCGCCCAGACGATCCGCATGGTGGTGACGCCGGCGGCCCGCATCACGATCAATTCCCCATGCGAGGCCAGCAGGCCCAGCCCGATCAACGCGCCGCCCAATGCCGCATAGGGCAGCAGCTCGTAGATGCCAGTGGGCGCTGTCAGCAGAATATGGACCACGGCGTGGATGGGGCGGTACTGGTCACTGGTGTCAGCCAGCTCATCCGCCAGTGAGAAGATCAGGTCCACGGCAGACATCAACGCCAGCACCATCAGCATGGCAAGCAATACGGTACGCGCGATATATCGTTGCAGTATCACCATATCAGCGCCCCTGTGGCCGGAACCCGGGGACAGCATGCAGGATCGCCGGCGGACGCAACAACAACAATGCCAGTACCAGAAAAACAGCGTGCACCGTCCACATACCCGGCCACGCGGCCAGCTCGCCGCTGCCTACGCGTTCCCGCACCAATTCCAGTAACAGAAAGTAGACCGCATACAACAACGTTGCCGGCACCAGCTTGCTGAACCGCCCCTGCCTGGGCCCGACGCGACTCAGGGGCACCGAGATCAATGCCAGCACGGGGATCATCAGGATCACGCTGAGGCGCCACTGCAATTCCGCCTGCCGCGCCGGTTCCGCGCTTCCCACCAGGGTCATGGTGGGCATCGCCTGCTCTTCCAGTACCGGCGTAAAACTGATCTGCTCCGGCAACAGTATCCCCTGGGCTTCGAACTCCGTCACCTGATAATCCGCCGCGCCCGGCAGGCCGTCGTAGTAGTAGCCGTTCTCCAGCACCATATAGCGTCTACCACTGTCTTCATCCAGCTCGGGCCGGGCGGTCTCCGAAACCATGATCCGCAACCCGGCCTGCCCGCCCGCTTCCGGCGACTCGCGCAGAGCCACGAATGTGTTGTTCAACTGCCGTCCGATGTCGGTATCCGTGATGCTTTCGGCGTACGTGGTGCGACGCCCCCGGTTGAACGCCTGGAATTGTCCGGGAACGATCAGATCCAGCTCCGTCAGTTCCTGCTGCATCTGCTGCAGGCGAGTCGTACTCTGCAGTCCATAAGGGGAAAGGAACAGACTCAATATCGCTACCAACGCGGCCACCAGTGCGGCACAACTCATGGTGATGCCAGTCAGGCGTCGCTGGCTGAAGCCGCAGGCCGACAGCACCGTCATCTCATTGTCAGCGTACATGCGCCCGTAGCTGAGCAGTACTGCCAGAAAGAATGCCAGCGGTATGATCACCAGCAGGAATTCGGGCAACCTGGAGAGCATCAACAACAACAGAATGTCGGTGGTCATCTGGCCCGCGACGGCATCGGCCAGATACTGCAGAAACCGGGAGGTGAACGACACCACGAGCAGAATCAGGGTAACAGCGGACATCGCCTGCAGGATCTGTGTGCTGAGATAGCGGAACAGTATCACTGGAATCCCGGTACGGGTGTCATTCGGAATCGGGGTCGCCGACCAGCGACTTGAAGGCCTTCGGAACCCCGGCGATCTTGTGCTTGTCGAAATCGAAGAATACCACGCCCATCTTGGCATTGCAGACATTGCGATCCAGGGCCGAATTGGTCACCTGGAAAAAGATGTCGCATCCGTACCGATTGAATGTCCCCACTCCCACTTCGACCACCAGCACATCCCTGGCGAAGGACTCGGAACGGTAGTCGATGGCCATGTCGGTGACGACCATGCCCAGACCGAAAATGTTCGACTCGGTCAATCCCAGGCTGGCCAGAAACTGTAGCCGCGCTTCGTGCAGCACATGGACCATGGCGACACTGTTAAGATGACGCGCATAGTCCAGATCACTGAACCGCACCGGATACTCCATGCGAAACAGGAACTGCTGGGGCATATTCAGCTTGACGCGGGCCATAAAGCACTCTTCGATTGTCCGTCAACGGATCACGGAAACCGGACCGTCTGGGGCACCCGGTCCCGCACGTGTGTGGCCGCCAATTCTAATCAGACACGCCGGAGAAGTATACGTCCCGCGCCCCGAAATCTGCCTGACCCGATCGGAAGCCGATCGGCCAAATGCCCGTTTCCGTTGCTTAAGA
The DNA here is from genome assembly GCA_041685555.1 of Gammaproteobacteria bacterium. Classification (GTDB taxonomy): domain Bacteria; phylum Pseudomonadota; class Gammaproteobacteria; order Pseudomonadales; family Pseudohongiellaceae; genus PWQG01. The sequence goes on from JAWLFN010000184.1 coordinate 4,025, forward strand.
CACTGAAAATCTTTAGGATTACTATCCGTAAGGAATCTTTATCACTGAATTGTACAAGGCGGCCCACATGACATTGAAATACCAGCTGCACAGCACTGATGCATTGAAGAAAACCACCGACTGTCTGGTGGTGGGCGTATGGAGCAAGGGAACCCAGCCGGCCACGGCATCGGCCGTGGATGACAGTGCGGACAAGCTGGTCAGCAATACGCTGCGCCGGGGCGACATCAAGGGCTCACCGGGTGAAACCCTGATGCTGCACGCCCCGACCGGACTGAAGGCAAAGCGCCTGCTGCTGGTGGGCTGCGGTGAAGCAAAGAGCTTCCAGCCCAAAGACTATCTGAAAGCCGCCACCACGAGCGTACAGGCACTACTGGGCAGCAATGCAAAGAATGCACTGGTGGCCCTGCCGGAGCTGGACGTTCAACAGCGCGATGCCGAGTGGGCCGTCACCCAGCTGGTGCGCGAATTCGGTGTACAGAGCTATCGCTATGACCGCACCAAGAGCAGCAAGGCAGACGCCCCCGCTCTTAAAACCGTGTCTGTCGCCGCCGGTAGTGGCCGCAAGTCCCTGCAGGACGCACTGCGCTTTGGCGCCAGCATGGCCACCGGCATGAATACCGCCCGCGAGCTGGGCAATCTGCCCGGTAACATCTGTACACCCACTTATCTGGCGCAGCAGGCCAGCCGCCTGGGAACCCGTCACAAGACGCTCAAGACCCAGGTCATCGGCGAAAAGCAGATGCAGAAACTGGGCATGGGATCCCTGCTGTCCGTGGCCGCCGGGTCACGTGAAGAGGCCCGCCTGGTGGTCATTGAATACAAGGGCACGACAAAAAAAGACAGCCGGCCTATCGTGCTGGTCGGCAAGGGCATCACCTTCGATACCGGCGGCATCAGCCTGAAGCCGGGCGCGGGCATGGACGAAATGAAGTTCGACATGTGCGGTGCCGCCAGTGTGATCGGCGCCATGGAAGCGGTGGCGGAACTGGAGCTGCCCATCAATGTGGTCGCCGTGGTCGCTGCGGCGGAAAACATGCCCAGTGGCACCGCGACCAAGCCAGGTGACGTGGTCACCACCATGTCCGGCAAAACCGTGGAAGTCCTCAATACCGATGCCGAAGGACGCCTGGTGCTCTGTGATGCCCTGACCTACGTGGAACGATTCAATCCACGCGCCGTCATCGACATGGCCACGCTGACCGGAGCGGCCGTGGCCACCTTTGGCAATGTCACTTCCGCGGTGCTCGGCAATGATCAGAAGCTGACCGATGCCCTGCTGGAAGCGGGTCAGCACATTCATGACAGAGCCTGGCAACTGCCGCTGTGGGATGACTACCAGCCCCTGCTGGACAGCAACTTTGCCGACATCGCCAACATCGGCGGCCCCAGGGCCGGCACGATCACGGCCGCCTGCTTCCTGTCGCGTTTCGCCGAGAAGTACCCATGGGCGCACCTGGACATCGCGGGGACCGCATGGAACTCGGGCAAAGAGAAAGGCGCTACCGGGCGGCCGGTGCCACTGTTGCTGGAGTATCTGCGACGGCAGAAGGCCTGATTCCGGGTAATCACCCTCCATTCCGGTAGAACGGAGCCGGGAACCGGAATGGAGGGTGATGCCTGACGGAAGCGCGGCGGGTAC
>JAWLFN010000185.1:0-5649 GCA_041685555.1 Gammaproteobacteria bacterium
GGCTGGAGTTGTTGATGTTCAAGCTGGGCACCGGCCAGCTCTATGGCATCAATGTGTTCAAGGTGAAAGAGGTCCTGCCCTGTCCGCGGCTGTCGGTGCTGCCCCACAGCAGCCACATGGTGCGTGGCGTGGCCCACATCCGCGGGCGTACCATTTCGGTCATGGACCTGAGCGTGGCCATCGGTGGGCGTCCGTTGCCCGAGCCAGAGAAGGGGTTCGTGATCATTTCCGAGTACAACAACTCCGTGCAGGGTTTCCTGGTGCGTGGCGTGGAGCGCATCGTCAACATGAACTGGGAGGAGATCCTCGCGCCGCCGCGTGGTTCCGGCAGTGGACACTATCTGACCGCCGTTACACGCGTGGATGGCAAGCTGGTGGAGATCCTGGATGTTGAGCGGATCCTGGCCGAAGTGGTGCCCTTGCCGGATCATGAGATCGTGGCCTCGGCGCGGGAAGGCGACACCAGCGGGGCGTCTGCCGGGCATGTGCTGGTGGTGGATGATTCCAGCGTGGCGCGGGCCCAGATCCGGCGCTGCTGTGAGGCCATCGGCATGGATGTGACTGTGCTCAAGGATGGACGTCAGGCCTGGGAGCATCTGTCGGACATGCTCGAGCGTGGCGAGGATCCGGTCAGTCGCTACGCGCTGCTGGTCTCCGATATCGAGATGCCGGAAATGGACGGATACACGCTGACCGCTTCGATCAAGAATCATCCGGATCTGCAACGGATGCATGTGCTTCTGCATACCTCGCTGAGCGGTGTGTTCAACCAGGCCATGGTCGAGAAGGTCGGTGCCGACGACTTTCTGTCGAAATTCCATCCGGATGAGCTGTCACGCCGGATCGCGGCCCAGGCCGCTGCCTGAACCCATTCATGGATTATCATCCCGCACCATGAACCTGCCAGCCGACAATGATTTTGCCCCCGAGGATTACCGGGCTTTCCAGGCCTTCCTTCGGGATGCTTGCGGGATAGTGCTGGGAGACAACAAGCAGTACCTGGTGGCCAACCGACTGCGCCGCATCATGGAAGAGCAGCAGGCTGCCACGCTCAGCGTTCTGGTGTATCAGATCCAGAAGGGTGGCACACGGGGGTTGCGGGAGCGGGTGATCGACGCCATGACCACCAACGAGACATTCTGGTTCCGGGACAGCTTGCCCTTCGACACCCTGCGTGACGTGCTCCTGCCCCGGCTGTTGCTCGAAGAGAAACGCAACGATCTGCGGGTCTGGTCAGCGGCCTGCTCGTTTGGCCAGGAGCCCTACTCGATCAGCATGATCGTGGACGAGTTCCGCCAGCGCCGTGGTCTGTTCGGCATGAGGGAGCCGTCGATCGTGGCTACTGACATCTCTTCAGCGGCGCTGGACCTGGCGCGCAGCGGTTGCTATGACCGACTCAGCGTCGGTCGAGGGCTCAGTGAGGCGCGTCGACGGCAATACTTCCGCGAAGCAGGCGACGGGCAGTATCAACTGGTGCCGGCGGTACGGTCCCGGGTGTCTTTCCGTCAGCTCAACCTGCTACAGAGCTACTCGGGATTGGGGCAATTTGACATCATCTTCTGCCGGAACGTGCTCATCTACTTCGCGGCTGACAGCAAGGTCGATATACTGCGCCGTATGCATGCGGCTCTGCGCCCCGGCAGCTATCTGGTGCTGGGTGCCTCCGAATCCATGCCGGCCGAGCTCGCCAGCCTTTATCACATGGAGCGGACCAGCAACACCACCTTCTATCGACGGCAGTGACCCGTCCGTGCCGGGCGGCAATTCCCGTTGCCGCCAGCGGAGGAACAACCTTGCCGCCTGCCGCCTGTTCCGTTCATTCCGCTTTTCCAACTGACTGAAATCAAAGCGCTATATCTTGTGGCACAGCTTTTGCTTTTACACTGGCAAAGCAACAGGGGGCAGTCATATGGCCATCAGTTTTGACAATGCACTGGGTATCCACGAGCAGGCGCTGTTGGTGCGCGAGCAACGCTCCGGACTGCTCGCCGCGAATATCGCCAATTCGGATACGCCGGGCTACAAAGCTCGTGATCTGGATTTCCGCGCGCTACTGCAGGACGCCTTCAACGGCGGCGCTCTGGGTGCGGAGATCACTGATGCGAGACATATAGGAACGGACTCGACGGCGATGCCGCAGGCGTTGTATCGCGTTCCATCGCAGCCGTCGGTGGATGGCAACACGGTGGATGCACAACTGGAGAACGCCGCGTTCGCACGCAATGCGCTGGAACACCAGGCCAGCTTCCAGTTCCTCAACGGCAAGTTCACCGGCCTGATCAAGGCCCTGAAAGGAGAGTGATGCATGAGTCTGGGCAGCATATTCGACATCGCCGGTTCGGCCATGAGCGCGCAATCGGTCCGACTGAACACCACCGCCAGTAACATGGCCAATGCCGACAGTGCCGCGGGCAGCGCCGAGGAAGCATATCGGGCCAGGTATCCGGTTTTTTCATCGGTTCAGGCGCAGGCGTTGCGAGGTGATTTTCAGGCTTCGGGGATGACTTCCATGGGGGATGCTGAATCCTCGGTACGGATCGATGGCATTGTCGAAAGCGCCCGTCCCGTTGAAGGTCGCCATGAACCCGGTCATCCGCTGGCGGACGAGAACGGCCAGGTGTTCTATCCCAATGTGGACGTGGTGGAAGAGATGAGCAACATGATCTCGTCCTCGCGCTCGTTCCAGATGAACGTGGATGTCATGAACGCCGCACGCAGCATGATGCAGCGCGTACTCAGCATGGGACAGTGATATGAGTGCAGTCGATAACAACAGTGCTCTGCAGAGTGTGCTGTCCGAGTATTCGATGGACAGGCGTCAAAAGGAACAGGCTGGTGCCGCCAACAGCGATCTCGGCCGCGACGAGTTTCTGAAACTGCTGGTGGCGCAGCTCGAGAACCAGGATCCGACCAGTCCGCAGGAGAACGGCGAGTTTATTGCCCAACTGGCGCAGTTCTCACAGTTACAGGAGTCACAGAAGATGACTGGCGCGATGGAGGAGTTCACCTCTTCGTTCCAGTCCACGCAGCATCTGCAGGCCACCTCGCTGATCGGTCGTCCGGTGCACGTGGAGACCGGGCAAACCTACTTGCCGGAGGAGGGTCCGGTCAGTGTGGTGGCGGATATGGAGTCGGCGTCGAGTGACGTCACCCTGTCCGTGTTCAACGAATCCGGCGAGAAGATAGACAGCTACAACCTGGGTGAGCAGCCATCCGGACGCAATGAATTCATCTGGAGTGGCATGGACGCGGAGGAGAAGCGTTTTCCACCCGGCATGTACCGCTTCGAGGTACAGGCTTCGCAGGATGGAGAACCGACACGGGTGCCGACCTGGCTCAGTGCCAATGTGAACAGTGTCTCGATCGGGGCTGACAATGCCCTGACGCTCAACGTGGCTGGCCAGGGGCCGGTGCCCATGGAAGAAGTCATACAGATCAACTGAATAGCAGAATCGTCCATCAAGGGGAATTGACATGAGTTTCAACATTGGCCTCAGCGCATTGAATGCGGCACAACAGGACATCAATGTGACTGGCAACAACATTGCCAACGCGGGCACCACCGGCTTCAAGTCATCGCGTGCCAACTTTGGCGATGTGTATGCGGCATCCATCCTGGGTAGCGGTGGTGACCAGCCGGGCAGCGGGGTTTCCCTGCAGAACATCAGCCAGAACTTCTCGCAGGGTAACGTCAAGTTCACCAACAACACGCTGGACATGGCCATCAATGGCGAAGGCTTTTTTGTACTCGACGGCCCATCCGGAACGAACTATTCGCGTGCGGGCAACTTTGGCACCGACAGTGAAGGCAACATCGTCAATGGCAAAGGCGACCGCCTGCAGGGTTTTCGGGCCTCCGATGACGGTGTTGCTCTTGGTGGCGGTCCGGTCGAGGATCTGGTGATCGACACCGGGGAGATTCCGCCGCGGGGCACCACCCGGGTGGACAGTGAGATCAACCTGGACGCATCGGCCGAACCGTCCACGGTCATTGGTGCCAATCTGGAGACCAATGGTGGACGCAGCACGGATCCGTTGCCGTTGGCACTGGGAGACCCGCGGCTGAATGGTTATACCGCCAACACCCTTGAAGTCACGGGCAGCGACGGAACTTCCCGGCTGATTGATGTACCTGCCAACACTTCGGCCAACGAAGTGGCGCAACTGTTTTCCACCGTCAATGGCGTGGCAGCCCGAGGCTCCACTACAGCGTATATTACCGGACTCTCCGCAGGTATCTCCGGTTTCTCGATCAATGGTCGCGAATTCACTGTCGATGATTCAAATCCGGACCACCTGTCCGATCTGGTCAGTGCCATCAATGACAGTTCGGCCAACCTGTCCGCCCAGCTTGTGGACGACGGTGGCACCGACGTGGTCGAAGTGACCCACAATGTCGGCGCGGATCTGGTGTTCACCCCGGGAACCGCTGGCGCCGGTTCCATCACCATCGATGGTTCCCAGCCCAATCAGAATGGAGATCTAGAGCCCAAGGGAGCAACGCAGAACCTGGATATGGGGGGAGGTAATGATGTCGGCCTGGTGGGTGGCACCGTCAGTTTCACGTTGGACGAGGGTGCATCGCTGGCAGCTTCCGATGAAACCAGTGCCGGCGACCCCATCGACCAGCAGACCGAGACCGGCAGCATTTTCGGAGATATCTCCCAGCCTGGTTCTCTAGAGGGCGTCGCGTTCAGCTCCAATGAGTTCGACCCGGGTGACCCGGACACCTATTACCGGTCCACAGCCGTCCCCATCTATGACTCACTGGGCAACGAACACACTCTGACGCAGTACTTCGTCAAGGAGCGCGATGCAAATGGGGCACCCGGTACGGTATGGAGTGTCTACCTGCAGATCGACGGAGAGGATATCGGTTACGATCCGGGGGCGACGAATAGCGAGCCGTCACTGGCGCGGCACGAAATCCGTTTCGACGACAACGGAAACTATGATCCCAACAACTCCCCCATCGAGATCACCAACTGGCAGCCCACTGATTCAGACGGCCGTCCCATTGCGGCCGGACCGGTCCCGGGTGACACCAATGTGGCGGATCTGCAGACCAACTCCAATTTCACGCTGGACCTGAGTGGCCTGACCCAGTACGGCGGTGAGTTCTCTGTGCAGTCCAATCAGCAGGATGGCTATGCCAAGGGGCAGCTCAGTGGCCTGGAAATCAACAGCGCGGGACTGGTTTCCGCCCGTTTCTCCAACGGCCAGTCACGCGCTATCGGTGAAGTGGCGCTGGCCAACTTCGCCAATCCCGACGGATTGGCCAATCTCGGTGGTACCAGTTTTGCCGAGACCAGTGAATCAGGTCAGGCCACCATCAGTGGTGCCGGCACGGCCGGTCTGGGCGCCATCCAGTCCGGAGCCCTGGAAGAATCCAACGTGGATCTACCAGAGCAGCTGGTGCAGCTGATCGTGTCCCAGCGCAATTACCAGGCGGCGTCCCAGGTGATCTCGGCCACCGACCAGACCACGCAGACCATCATCAACCTGTAATACACGGCGGCACTGGAGCAACACCATGGACAAGGCACTGTATGTCGGCATGAGCGGGGCCTCGCAGATGATGCGGGCCCAGACCGTGCACGCCAACAACCTCGCCAACGTCAACACCACGGGTTTTCGGGGTGACCTGGT
>JAWLFN010000186.1:0-5644 GCA_041685555.1 Gammaproteobacteria bacterium
GGCAAAGGCTGTCAACTCTCCCGCCGACATGCGTCCATTAATGACATCCTGACCACCCACCCAGATCATGGCCGCCAACGCCGAGAACACCAGTATCAACACCAGGGCAATAAGCAGGGAGCGGGCCCGGATCTGACGCTTCGCCATGGCAAAGGCTTCTTCCACATGGCCGGCAAACTGCCGTTCATCCTCTGCCTGGTGATTGTAGGCCTGGACGGTACGGATCTGCTGCAGACTCTCTCCGACATAGGCACCGACATGGGCAATGCGGTCCTGGGTACGCCGCGAGAAGGCACGTACGCGGCGTCCGAAATACAGAACGGGAAGAATGACCAGGGGAATGCAGGACAGCACGATGGCGCTGAGTCGCGGATTGGTGATGATCAGGAAAATCACCCCTCCCAGCAGCAACAGGGTATTGCGCAGCGCAATCGAGGCGGAGGAACCGATGACCGTCTGCAATAACGTGGTGTCCGTGGTGATCCGGGACTGGATCTCACCACTGAGGTTTTCCTCGAACCAGGCCGGATGCAGGTAAAGCAGATGCGCGTATACGGCCTTGCGGATATCCGCTGTCACCCGCTCGCCGAGCCAGGAGACCCAGTAAAAGCGTGCAAAGGTGCCCAGGGCCTGCAGGACCGCCACCGCAATGAAACCTCCCACCGCGCCGCTGAGCGCCTGCGCGGAGCCACTGGCGAACCCGGAATCAATGATGATGCGGACGTATTGCACCAGCATGAGGGTTACGGCCGCCGTGAACAGCAAGGCAGCGAGCGCCGCTGCCAGGGGCCAGCGATACGGGCGGACAAACCGGGCAGCCTGCAGCAGGCTGTCCAGACGCGCGGGGGAAGCCATCTCTACCGTCCGGAAACACACCGCTCCGGATTGACCGCCGTCGGCAGCTCCAACGGATCCGCCTCTACCTTCCCTTCACTGGCCAGCTGCTCATAGGCCGCCTGCTGCAGCATTGCCACTTCATTGCGGGCCATGCCCAACTCATAGCCCGAGCATTCGTTTTCACCGAGCGATCGCGGATCGCGCCCGGTGAGGTTGCCGAACACCACCAGGGCTTCCAGGTAGTAGCCGTAATTGCTGGCATGGTAGTGGTCCCAGGACCACAGATTGACCTTGCCCGGCTCGATGCCGTCATAGGGATTCGGGTCGGCGATACCCAGTTCCATGGCGCGGTTCCAGGCTTCGCCTACCGGGTTGACGGCGGCCACGCCCTCCGTTTCCGCCGCCAGGTCGTAGCCGGCACGTACATCCAGCGCCATCTGTTCGATGGGCTCACCGCTCCAGGGGCGGTCGGCCTGATACGTCTGGTCGGCACGGGACCAGGTCGCGGTCAGGTAGACTTCCACCTCCGGGTTCTTGCCGCGCAGGAATCCGGTCATCTCCGCCGTGCTGGCCACCAGGTTGTGGGGGTTGCCCGGGTCATCGGCATCCAGGGTGCTGTAGCCGTGCATCACCACCTGGTCCCACGGCCGGCGGCCAATGACGCCAAGCTTGTTTTCCAGGTGGAAATCGATATCGCTGCCGCCGCGGGTCTCCAGGTAGACATCGTAGTCCAGGCCCGCCTGGTCGGCGAAGGACTTGAACAGGGCCGGCACCCCGCCGATGCCTTCGTTGTTCAGATCGGTCACGGTATCAGCCCGGTAAAACCGGGCGGCGGAACCGTACCCGTAGGTAAAGCTGTTGCCGATGAACAGGACGCTGGTGTCCGCCAGTGCGTTGAGTGGGCCTGTCAGCAAAGCCAGCAGGGCGATCTTGCGGAGTGTGCGAATCATCGTTACTTGCCTCATTATTGTTTTCCAAAGCCTGTCGATGTGTAAAAGTGCCAGAATAAAGGGAGTCGGAATAGAAATACACTGCTGGATTTTTTACTCTGTGACAAGGCCCGCCCGACATGGCAGCATTGTCGTTTTACGATCAGGAGTTCCGATAATGAGAATCCACCACAGTCAACGCCCGGGCCGGGTGCTGTGTACATTGCTCGCCCTGGCCTGGCTTTCCGGCTGCAACAGCAGCGGCACCGGGGCCCCTGACACCACCGAGCCGGCGCCCTTCGAGTACACCGAGGGTATCGAGTTCCGCACGGAAATGCACCGGCTCGCCTTCGCGCTGCAGGAACTCGACCTGGAGCTGCGCATGCGGGAGACGGATGACGACCGGATGACTCAGGAGATGGTCATCCAGAACCTGCGCCATATCGAGCGCATCGCCAGTAAACTGCGCGAGGATGAAATGAGCACCAGTCATACCTCCCTTCGCGGCGAGATGGCCAGCTTCCTCGATACCGTCGCTCGGGCCCGCACGGCGGCGGAGCGCAATCCTCCCGAATACTATATGGCAGGCCGGGTGACGGGTGGCTGCATCACCTGCCATCAGGTCCGGTGAACGGCACAACCCTGATAGATCCAGGCCGCGATCCGCGGAGCGCGGGGCAGATAGTCCGTTTCCAGTTCTGTTATATCGAAGCCCCCCTCCCGGATCATTCGATCAATCGGCCGATCCAGGTGGCATCCGCCTGCCAGGGGCTTCCAGACCGGGGTGATGCGCCGTTGCCAGCGGCTTACCCGCGGCTCTGGTGAGCGCCCGTGTTCCACGAACAGTAACTGCCCGCCGGGCCTCAATACCCGCTGCATCTGCCGCAACGCCCGGCGCCAGTCCGGGATGGTGCACAATGTGAACGTGAGCAGCACGGTATCCACGGAATCATCGTCCAGCGGCACCTCTTCTCCGGGCAGATCCAGCCACTCCACCGCAACCGGAGATCGCTCCAGCGCCGGCTGTGCCTTGCGGCGCATGCCGGCTGACGGTTCCAGTCCGTACACAAGCTCCACACGGCCCGGATCATAGAGGGGCAGATTGATACCCGACCCCATGCCGACCTCCAGTACGCGGCCCCGCGCACGGGGTACGATCTGGCTGCGGCGCTTCATCACCTGCCCCAGGCTGCAGGCCCGGTCGATCAGGTGAGGAAGGATCCGTTCGCTATACACGCTCATCTGTGACTCCTGGCAAGAATGTGGGTATCAGCTGCACAACCGGTCCCGTCCGCCCGCTTTCGCCCGGTACAGCAACCGGTCCGCCTCCCGGATCAGATCCTCGGGGCTGCCATGCGCGGCGGAGTAGCCAGCCATTCCGGCACTGACCGTCATGATTCCCGCCTCCGATTCGGGGAAAGGGATCCGCAGGTGGCGGATCCCCGCCAGGATTCTTTCAGCCGCGGCAACGGCCTCGCGCTCATCAGGCTGACCCAGCAGGACCGCCAGTTCTTCACCCCCGTAACGATATACACGGTCCGTATCGCGGATGCTGTCCTGAATGCACCCGGCGAGACGGATCAGTGCCTCATCGCCCCGCAGGTGGCCGTAGGTATCATTGAACCGTTTGAACCAGTCCACGTCGATCAGCAGCAACTGGAAATGACCCCGTCCGGCGCGGGCCTCTTGAAAAATGGCCTCGAGATCACGATCGAAGGCCCTGCGGTTATGGATACCGAGCAGACCGTCCAGCAGACTCAGCGAACGCAGACGCGCGTTGGCCTCCTCCAGTTGCCCGGTGCGCTCCTGGACCAGTGATTCCAGCCGGTCCCGCGCCTTGTCGATGCTGTTCGCCATGGTCCGGAATGTGCGGGCCAACAGCCCCACCTCGTTGTCGAGCTGCTCCGGCAGAGGCAGACGGCCGGAGGCCACCTCGGCATGCCGCTCATCCTGGATGGCGATCGCGGCTTCCCGCAATTGCGCCATGGGCTTTTCCGCGTCGCGCTGCAGCACACGGGCGATCAGGTAGGTGAGCAGGACCAGCAGGGCCACCCCGGAGAAGAGCACGAATGCCGCGGCGGTGCCCGCCGCCTCCCGGATCGGGCGCTCGGGGTAGACGGTGACAAACCACCAGTCGGGGCCGGTCAGCCGGCTTACCGCCAGATAGGCATCGCCGACTTCGTCATGGATGATGTCACCCCTTCCCGGCTGCCCGTCGGTCTGCTCGCGGATCAACCGATACGCGCGGGCGATCGCCGGGTTGTCGATCTCCTCCAGCGACAGTTGTCCAAGCAACTCCTGCTCGGCGCCCGGCGGAGAGGGATGCGCCACCAGGTAGCCGTCGTCGCGGATGATGAAATTGTGTCCATCCTCCGGCACCTCCTCGACCAGGCGTTCCATCATGCCGGTCAGCGGCACATCATGGCTGGGATTGATCAGGTGCCTGCCATCCAGATCCACGGGGCGCTGGTAAGTGATCATCCATTCCCCGGCGGTGGCGTCATAGTACAGGCCGGTCCAGACCGGTTCACGGTCGGGGTTCTCCGACTGCAGCGTCGAGCGCACGACGCCCAGTTCGTTCATGCGCAGGCCGGCATCGGCCTGACGCCCCCACGGCGTGCCCGGCCAGTAGATGACGATGGCGTTCTCTGGGAATGTGGCATGGACGTTGGCAAAGCGGCTGATCCAGCCGGCTCCCCCTTCCGCCAGCAACTCCGCCGCCAGCACCAGCCGGCGTTGCAGGTCCGGATCGGTCACCGGCTGGTTGTTGCCGATAAAGCTGCTGACATGCTGGTAGTAATCGCCCTCGGGGCTCCATGCGCCTTCATACCAGTCGGTCTTCATTCGCACCGCACCATCGGCACCCCGCTCATACAGTGACCAGAACTGCTCCGGTGTCACAACAGGGCCGGAGTTGTAGCGGTGAAGGTAGGTGTCGACAAACTGCTCCAGATTTTCCTCGGCCAGCGCAAACAGGTCGTTTTCGAAGCGCGCCCGCTCGCGCACCCACTCGCTCAATGTGGAGAGGGTTCTGGCGCGTGTATCGGATTGCACGAACACGAATGTCAGGCCGCTCAGTGCAAAGACAGTAAGGCTGGCGACCAGCACAATGCGTCGTTGGAGGCTGCGCGCCAGTGAAGGTCCGCGTGTACTCATCAATATCAGTCCAGCCGTTGCAGTACGGTCTCTACAGGCAGGGACGGGTACCGGTCTCCGTTGATTCCCGTGATGTCACTGGCCTTGAACAGGGCGTTGTAGATCGCCTCTTCAGTCGCCTCCACCACGGCCTGAAACAGCGGGGTCATTGCCCCGTTTGGCCAGTCTTCAATGCGATGCCGGCCACTGCGACGCTCCGGAGTGCGGCGCACGCTTTCCGCCGTCGAAAATGCCAGGGCGTAATCACCCGACCCATTGGACATGGCCGATCCGGTTCGGCCCACACCCAGAAAGGAGCGCGCCGCCAGCCGTTCCAGGTTGCGATCCGACAAGGGCGCATCGGTGGCGATGATGATCATGATGGAGCCATCGGGACTGGGGTCATACGGCACGGAATCAGCAGTCGTTTGCAAGGCTTCCGGAGTAAGCCGGTTGCCCATGATGTGAAGCTGGCCACCGTAGTTGGTCTGTACCAGCACGCCGATGGTGAAGCCACCCTGGCTGGCTGGCAGCTCGCGGGAGCTGGTGCCGATACCGCCCTTCCAGCCGAATGTGACCGTACCGACTCCGGCGCCGACACTGCCCTCTTCCACCGGGCCTGAAGCTGCCGCCCCGATGGCATCAATGGCGTGCCGCGGCCGGACGGCGCGCCTGCGGATGTTGTTGATGCGGCCATCATTGGTCTCGCCGACCACGGCATTGACCGAACGCACCTGCTCGTT